>CALKLF010000112.1 GCA_937992175.1 uncultured Fimbriimonadales bacterium
TCGTTCGGGTGTGGTTAGAACTCTCGATGGGCGCCCAACGACTGTCGGGTTTTCGCGGGCGATGGTGTGCCCATTTGCGGAGATTCCAGATGTTGTGAGGAGTGAGGTGCCTCGCCCGCTCCAAATCAGCAGGAAAAACTATCCCTCATGGCGAACCCCTGCTCGGAGGTTTCCCTATGCCGCAGGTGCGTTTCGATACCTATTATCGCTACGACGAGCTGACGCAGATTCTGCACGCCTATGCTGAGGAGTACCCCAACCTCGTGCGTATCGAGAGCATCGGCAAGAGCTACGAGGGGCGCGACATCTGGCTGCTGACCGTGACGAACTTCGCCACAGGTCCCGCCGAGGAGAAGCCCGCCCTATGGGTTGACGGCAACATTCACGCCAGCGAGGTGTCGCCTTCCAGCGCGTGCCTGTATCTGATTCATCGGCTGACAGGCGAGTACGGCAAGCACGAGAAAATCACGCGCTGTCTGGACAGCCGCGCGTTTTATATCTGCCCGCGTGTGAACCCCGACGGCGCAGAGTGGGCGCTTGCCGATAAGCCCAGAATTGTCCGCTCTAGCACGCGCCCGTACCCCTACGACGAAGACCCCATCGGCGGTTTGGTCACGGAAGACATCGACGGCGACGGACGGATGCTGATGATGCGCATCCCCGACCCGAACGGCAACTGGAAGAAGCATCCCGACGAGCCGCGCCTGATGATCCGCCGCGACCCCGACGAGGTGGGGGGTAAATATTATCGCATCCTGCCCGAAGGCAGGTTCGACGAGCCGTTCGATCCCGCGATTCTCACCATTCAGCCGAAAAAAGAGGGTCTAGATCTGAACCGCAACTTCCCCAGCAACTGGCGACAGGAATATGAGCAGCATGGTGCAGGTCCCTACCCCACCTCCGAACCCGAAGTGCGCGCGATTGTGGACTTTATCGCGAAACACCCTAACATCACGGGCGGGGTCACTTTTCACACCTGGAGCGGCGTGCTGCTGCGTCCCTACAGCCACCAGCCCGACGACGCCTTCCCCGCCGAAGACCTGTGGACCTACCAGAAAATCGGCGCAAAAGGCACGGAAATCACGGGCTACCCGAATGTCTCAGTGTATCACGACTTCAAATATCATCCGAAAGATTACATTTCGGGCGTGTTCGACGACTGGATGTACGACCATATGGGCGTGTTCGCGTGGACGGTGGAGATCTGGAGTCCGCAGCGGCAGGCGGGCGTCACGGAGTATAAGTTCATCGACTGGTACCGCGAACACCCCGTAGAGGACGACCTGAAGCTGCTCAAATGGAGCGACGAAGTTCTGGGCGGCAAGGGGTATGTGGACTGGTACGAGTTCGAGCATCCACAGCTGGGCAAGGTGGAGCTGGGGGGCTGGGACGCGCTGTATGCGTGGCGCAACCCGCCGCCTGAGTTCCTGGAGAAAGAGGTTGCGCTGTTCCCCGACTGGCTGGTGTGGCATCTGCTGATTTCGCCGAAGCTAGAAATTTACGAGGCGAAGGCGGAGCCGCTGGGCGAGGGCGTGTATAAGGTGCGCCTCATCGTGCAGAACACAGGCTGGCTGCCCACCTATATTACGAAAAAGGCGTTAGAGAAGAAGGTCGTGCGCGGCGTGATTGCTGAGCTTGAGCTGCCTGAGGGCGCGACTTTGCGTTCGGGCAAGCCGCGCGAGGAGCTGGGGCAACTGGAAGGGCGCGCCTACAAGCCCAGCGCCGCCAGCGTGTGGAACGCTGATCCGACCGACGACCGCGCCAAAGTGGAATGGGTCGTGCACGCCCCGCAGGGCGGAACCGTGCACATTACGGCGAAACACGACCGCGCGGGCGTCGTACGGACGGAACTACAGCTGGGGTGAGCGGCGTCTCGAGGGGCGTCTGATTTTACCCTGACGGTGTGTTCGCTCCCCACCCGCCCCCGCCTGGGGTGCGTATCGTCAGCACCGCACCTGCCGGCACGCGGATTACGCCCTTGCTCAGCTCGGCGTCCACCTCGCCGTCGATGTGCAGCAGGTTCTGTCCCCGCCTGCCCGGTTTGCCGCCCTGCAAGCCGTAGGGGACGCGTCGACGGCGTTCGGTGAGCAGGGTGAGCGTGGTCGCCGTGAGGAACTGATAGCTGCGCACGATGCCGTCGCCGCCGCGCCGCTGCCCTACCCCGCCCGTGCGCTCCGCGATGCGGTACTCCAGCACGCGCACGGGGTACGCGCTCTCGATCGCCTCGACGGGCGTGTTGCGCGTGTTGGTCATGTGCGTGTGGATTGCGCTTGCGCCGTCGGCGTCGGGGTGCGCCCCTGCCCCACCTGCGAGGGTTTCGTAATACACGAACGGTTTGCGTCGGACGGGGTCATAGCCGCCGAACAGGATGTTGTTCATCGTGCCCTGCGAGGCGGCGGGAATGGCGTCGGGCAACGCCTGCGCCAGCGCGCCCAGCAGCGCGTCCACGATACGCTGCGAGGTCTCCACATTCCCTCCCGCGACGGCGGCGGGCGGCTGCGCGTTCACAATCGTACCTGCAGGGGCAATCACCTCAATCGGTCGCCAGCAGCCGTCGTTCGTGGGCGCGTCGTCGGGCAACAAACAGCGCACGACATAGTAGCAGGCGGCGCGGGTCACGGCTTCGGGCGCGTTCAGACCCCCTTCGGTCTGTGATGCGCTGCTTGTGAAGTCGAAGCGCACGGTTCCCTGCTCCGTTGCGGGGGCGACCACGCGCACTCGAATTGGCAGGTCGCGGTTGCCGCGCCCGTCGTCGTCCAGATAGTCCGTGAACTCGTATTCACCAGGCGGTATCTGGCTCAGCGCGGCGCGGGTGAGCTGCTCGCTGTAGCGCACCAGCATTTCGAATCGCGCCTCCCACGCTTCCCTGCCCTCGCTTTGCAACAGTTCCTGCAGGCGGCGCACACCCATCCGATTCGCGCCGATTTGCGCCATCAGGTCGCCCCGCCGTTCGTCGGGCGTGCGCACATTGTGCAGGATGAAGTTCACGAGCGATTCGTTCAGCACACCGCCCTCCAGCAGTTTCACAGGGGGGATGCGCAGTCCCTCCTCGTAAATCTCGCTGGCGAGGGGCATCGAGCCGGGCGTGGCGCCGCCTGTATCGGCGTGATGCGCGCGGCAGGCGACGAAACCCGCAATTTCCCCTGCTACGAACACTGGCGCGACCAGCGTCCAGTCGGGCAGGTGTGTGCCCGCGTGGTAGGGGTCGTTGGTGAGAACCATGTCGCCCGCATGCCATTCAAAGCGGGGCAACAGGTACTCCATCAGCAGGGGCATCGCGCCCAAATGCACGGGGATATGCGCTGCCTGCGCAATCAGCCTGCCCCGCGCATCGAACAGCGCGCAGGAATAGTCCCGCCGCTCCTTGATGTTGGGCGAGCAGGCGGCGTACTCCAGTGCCGCGCCCATCTCCTCAGGGATTGCGCTCAGCCGCTCATGGTAGAGCCAGATGTGGGAAGAATCATAGGTCTGCATGGTAGGCATCACAGTTTCAGATTCCTCGCTTCGCTCGGAATGACAGGCATCCTGGCTCATAACCTCTGTCATTCCGAGCGAAGCGAGGAATCTCGCCCAGCCCCGAAAGTCGCGCTAATCTCCAGTTTCAATCCCGGAAAGCGTTTTGGCTCGAACGGGCGCGTAGGGGGCGGGGTGGAGACCAACAGGTAACCATCGCGCATCCACTGGTATTCCTCCACGACCAGCGTTTCCGAGTCGATTAGCCAGACCCACGGTACGCCCGCGCGACGGTAGGGGTCCAGCTTCTCCACGCGATCGTATCCCGCGTTGCTTGGCGAAAGCACTTCTCCCACTAAATCAGGCGCGCCCTGAATGTAGCCCCGCGAATAGAGGTGGAGATTTTCCGCCGATAGGTACACAATATCAGGACCCACCAAATCGCCCGTCGGTAGGTCGACACTAATATTTGACCACACATCGCCTAACCTGTGTTGGCGCACATACTCCCACAGATTAGAAGCCAGCCATACAACGATCTGCTGATGCTCCCCTGTCGGTCGATTCACCTCGATTGCCCCCCCTTGAATGTAGTCATAGTGGGGCGGTCCCTCGGGCAGCTGCAGGAACTCTTCACGGCTCATGGGAATCCGTTTCTGGTTCTGTGCGGCGGTCATGGCTGCTCACCGCTCTGATTATACCTGCGCTAAGCGGCGCTCGTATTTGTTCAACCCCCTGCCGTCAGCCCAAAGGCGTGCAGTATTGCTCCTCAGCGAATGCACGCCCTGATTTTTTGAGGAATCTCTCTCGGAGGTACTTACTTTTCGGTAAATTTTGTCAGGCGTTGCCCCCAAAGCAATAATTTTCGTGCTATAATTGGTTCGGAGGTAAGCGATGCGAACAACGGTGTTGGCGGTGCTGACTGTGTCAATTCTTAGCTGCGTCTCGGCGCAAGTGCGCGAGGTAACCGTGGGGAACTTTTTCTTCCAGGACGCCTATACGAACACGAGTGAAACTGTGATTGATGTAGGTATGACCGTGCGATGGGTCTGGCAGGCAGGTAGTCACACAACAACTCGTGTAAACACGGTTAGTTGGGGCGCCCCCATAAACAGCAACGCCTGCTGCCGCTCGTTCGAGTTCACTTTCACCCAGGCAGGCGACTACCCGTACTACTGTTCGCCCCACCGTTCGTTCATGACGGGCGTGGTCAAAGTGCGGATACCCGGCGATGTGGATTTCAGCGATTGTGTAGACGACGCCGACTTGCTGGCGGTGCTGTTTAACTTCGGCGCGACAGGCGCGCGCTATATGGATGTAAATTACGACAGCATTGTGGACGACGCTGACCTGCTGATTGTGCTGTTCAACTTCGGCAGCGGGTGTTAGGGTATCCCCAACCCCCATCGCGCAGTGGTGAGCGTAATGAGTAGCGGAGCAACGCCAAACAGGGGTCCCAGAGCGAGCGCAATCCATCGCGCCAGCGCAGCGTAGCGTTTCATCGCAACCGAGATTCGACGCTCAATTTCCCTGCCCTGCTACTTGCACCACCCCCCATATCCAGGGCGCGCTGAACAGGAAGCTGTCGAACCGGTCCAGCACGCCGCCATGCCCAGGCAATATGCCCCCAACATCTTTCACGCCTATCGAACGCTTGAGCGCGGACTCGAACAGGTCGCCCAGTTGCCCTAATACGCCCACGCCTACGCCCGCCACAATCGCCCAACTCGACGACAAGCCCAGCCCTACCCCGCCTTGCCAACCAACGAGCACACAAAGTATAAGATTAGCAACAAAACCTTCAAAGGTTTTAGCTGGGCTGAGTAAAGGAGCAATTTTATGCCTACCTATAGACTTTCCGACGAAGTACGCGCCTGAATCGCCCAGCCAGAGCATCGCAAACAGCCACAGTGTCCACAACGCCCCCTGCTCCACCTGCCAGCGCCCAATCGTTGCAGGCGTCAGGTCAGAACGCAGGAAAGCCCCAAAGCTGAAAAGCCAACCAATATAAAGCATACCAAATATGCCATACCCTATGTTGGGGGCTACTGATGAACTTCCTGCGCGCCATGCGCGGGCGAGTTCCATCAGCAGCGCAGCGGCGAGCGTGGGTAGCAAATAGGTGGCTAAAGTGAGGCGCGGAAACGCCCAGAACAGAAACGGCATCCCCGCCCCCGCAAGCAAAAGAATGAGGCTTGGACGGGGTTTGGGGAACCAGTCTGCCTGGCTGTAGGCGCGTCGGTACTCCAGCGAAGCGGTGAGCGCAAGCAGGCTAAGCGCGAACGCAAACAGCCCCCCGCCCGGCGCGAAAATCGCCGTGAGCATCAGGGGAATGCCGATAATCGCTGTCAGGACGCGCGTGCGTAGCATCTCAGGCGGTCGTCTGTTCCTTCTCGGCGGGCGTGGGCGCAGGCGCAGGCTGCCAGCGCACATAGAGCGTCAAGCCGTCTACCCGATCCACCACTACATACTCCCCGACCTCAATCGGCGGGTCTAATGCAATCGCGCGCCACAGCGTACCGTCCACAAACACCTGCCCTTCCGGATCCAGCTTAGAACGCACCCGCCCAATCATCCCGACCAGTCGTTCCTGACCGCTCACTTTGCGTCGGAACTGCGCCCGAATGCCCGAATAGGCAACGAACAGGAACGCCATTCCCGTCAGCACGGTCATTGAGCCAATCAGCCAGAAACTCACGCGGAACACAGGCGAATCGGATTGGAACAGGATAATCGATCCAATCGCGAACGACACGAGTGCGCCCGCCGTCAGCACGCCGTGCGAGGTGGTGAACAGCTCCGCCACAAACAGCACGAACGCCAGCAGAATCAGCGCGACGCCGAGCGCGTTTACAGGCAGCACCGACGCTGCGTAGAGCGCGAGCAACAGCGCAATCGCGCCAATCACGCCGGGAAAAGTCGCGCCCGGATTCTGCAACTCACCCAGAATCCCATAAATCGCGAGCAGCATCAGTATATAAAACACATTTGGGTGCGCCAGGAACATCAGGAGCGACTCGCGCCAGGTTTTGGGAACCTCCTGCAGGGGCGCGTTTTTCGTGTGTAGGGTCACGGTCTTGCTGCCCGCGACTTTCACCTTACGCTCGTCGATTTTCACCAGCAAGTCCTGTGGACTGCTGGCAATCACATCGATGACCCGATTGGCTAACGCCTCGCTGTCGGTGATAGAGGCGGCTTCAGTGACGGCTTTCACGACCCAGTCCTTGTTGCGCCCGCGTTGCTCGGCAATCGTTTTCGCGTAGGCAATCGTGTCGTTCATCACTTTGCGCTTGAGGTCTTTGGGAATGTCCTGTCCGTCGCCTGCGACGGGCGTTGCCGCGCCGATGTTCGTGCCCGGCGCCATTGCGGCGATATTCGCAGAGACGGTGATAAACACGCCTGCCGAACCCGCCCGCGAACCCGGCGGGTAGACAAACACAATCACAGGGATTGGGCTGTTGAGCAACGTGCTGGTGATGTCGCGCGTGGCTTGCAGTTCCCCGCCCGGCGTATCGAGCAGAACGAGAAACGCCCCCGCGTTGGCTTTCAGCGCGTCCGCATGCGCCCGTATCAGATAATCGGCGGAAGCGCGATGCACGATTTCCTTAAATTGGATGTAATAGACGGGACGCGCCGTCTGCTGTTGCGCCCACGCCGCGATGCTTAGTAGTCCCCAGAACAACCCCCAAATCCACCGTCGCGTCATCTCGCTCCTATTTTACCTGAACAAGGTATGATTAAGGGTGTGGATGGGGAATAAATTTCTGAGCGGACGCCGACAATTCAAGGTATGCTTAGGGAGGCGAAACTACGGACGATGATTTGCCCGAAGTGCTTCGCGGAGATACCCGATACCAGCGCGTTCTGTATGGAGTGTGGCTCGCGTATCAAAGAGGACACGCTCGACCCGCTCTATGCCGAGGGCTCTGACCGCGAGGTCTACCCCGAACTCGCGCGGGCGAACCTCTTGCGCATGCAGGGCAAGTACGAGGAAGCCATCGATGTCTGTCGTCGGATTCTAGGGCGGTTCCCCAGCAACGAGACGGTTCACGCGCTACTGGGCGACATCCACGCCGATCAGGGCAAGCTGGAGGACGCGATTCAGTGGTATGAGCTGCTGGTGGAGCTAGCGCCGGGCAACGCGCATTATAGCGCGAAGTTGCACAACTTGCGGGCGATGCACGCCGCGCAGGTCGCCCCGCCCCCGCCGATTCCCGAACCGAATGTGAAACCCGCGAAGCCGAAAGTATTTGCCTACGCGCTGTTCGGCTTGCTCGCGCTAATCTTAGTTGCGGCGGCGTTTGTGGCAGGTGCGCGGATGAACGCTTTGAGTCAGGCGGCGTCGCAACCCGTCAAGCGCGATTCGGCAAGCCTCTCCCCTGCTCCGCCGGCGGAGCCAGTGCGCATTCCGCCGCCTGCGCCTGCCGACTCGCCCCTCTCCCCTGCCCCATTGCCTGCGCCCGCTGTCGGATTCGCGGGCATGAGCGCCGTTGAGGCGGACCTGGCGCAGAAACTCAGCCAGCAACTCCGCGGAACCCCCGTCTGGTGCGCGTTTGACCCCGCCGCCAATCGCTGGCAGGCGCGCATCCGCATTCAGTCGGGCGTGCTGAGCAAGACGCGCGTGCTGCAAGAAGCCATCGCGCTCACACGAGCGTTCTATCAGCACTACCCGAACACGCTCAGTCTGAGCGTCGCTGTGATTGCGCCCAGCCCTAACGGCGGCGATGTACTGGTTTTCTCTGCCGAGCTGAACGCGCAGCTCGCCGCACTGGATCCGAGCGCACTCAACGCGGAACAGGTGCAGGCAGCGCTACAGCAACTGCAGGCATGGTGGAACCCCACGATTAATTTTCAGGGATAAAACTTGCAAGCGAGGAACCGCAGCACTCTCCTGACGAGTTCCAGTAAGAGGCTATCGAGTATGTTGAACGAGGTATCCTCGTACCTAGGATGGCAAGTAAGAAATGCTAGACAGCCTCTTAGGATTTGTTTTTTGCTCGAAATACTTGATATTCGCCGCACTATGCCCAACAGGTAAAATACTCCCATCCATGCGCTTTCTGGAGCCGACGTATCTGGGGCTGCTGCCGATTGCGCTGCTGGGGGTCTGGTGGACGGGGCGGCGCATGCTGGGGATGAGCCGCGGGCGCAAGCGGTTCGTGATTGCCCTGCGGATGATTGTGGTGGCGTTGGTTATCCTCGCGCTCGCTGCGCCACAGGCGGTGCGCCCCAATCAGGGCGTGTGCGTGATTTTCGCGCTGGATTTGTCCGACAGCATCTCCGATAGGGGCAGGCAAGCCGCCAAAGCCCACCTGCAAGACGCGCTCAAGCATCTGGGCGAGCACGACCAAGCGGCGTTAGTGGTGTTCGGGCGCGACGCGCTGGTGGACTTTATGCCCGCTGAGCTGCGCGACTTGCCCACCATTTACTCCAAACCCGAACCCGACGGCACGAATATCGCTGCCGCCATTCGCCTCGCCAGCGCGATGTTCCCCGACGGCAAAAATAGGCGCATCGTACTGCTCTCCGACGGCAACGAGACCGAAGGCAGCGCCCAAGACGCCGCGCTGGTCGCCGCCACCGAGAATATCGAGATCGATGTGGTGCAGCTCGCCGCCGCGACGCCCGAATCGGAAGTGTTGGTGCTGGAAACCCAAGCCCCCAGCGAGGTCAAAATCGGCGAGCCATTCAACTTGCGCGTGGTGATCGAATCCCGCAAAGCCGCCGAGGGGACGCTGGTTGTAGACCGCGACGGCGAGCCTGTGAAGCGCGTGCCCGTGAAGCTTACACCAGGCAAGAATGTGGTGGTTGTGCCCGTGCGCACCGAGAAGGAGGGTTTCCATCGGTATCGCGTGTCGCTGGAGGCGTCCCCCGACGGCGACGCGCGGAACAATATCGGCAGGGCGTTCGTGCGCGTGCGGGGCAAACCGCGCGTGCTGCTGGCGGAAGGGGGACTGCCCGACTCCACCCGTGCGCTTGAAAAAGCCCTGCGAGCGAACAACCTCGAAGTCACGCGCGTGAACGCGAACACCTTCCCCGCCCGCGCCGAAGAGCTGCAGAACTATGACGCGATTCTGTTTCACGACTTCCCTGCCGTCGCGCTCAGCCCGCAGATGATGCTCGCCCTGCAGAGCGCGGTGCGCGACACAGGCATCGGCTTCGCGATGATTGGCGGCGAGAATTCGTTCCTGCCCGGCGGCTATTACGAAACCCCCATCGCCGAGATGCTGCCCGTCGATTTGGATGTGCGCCAGCGCAAGGTGTTCCCCCCTGCCACGGTGGTGATTGTAGTGGACATTTCGGGCAGTATGGGAGTGGAGGAGGACGGCATCCCGAAGATTCAGCTCGCCGCGAAAGCCGCTATCGAGACGCTCAAGATGCTGCGCCCGCAAGACCAGTTCGGTGTGATTGTGAGCGGCACGGGCGTGGACTGGCTCGCGCCTATCCAGAAAGCGGCGAATCGCGACTCGGTGATTGCGCAGGTCTCGCGGATGTACGCCGAGGGCGGCGGAATCTATGTGCGTCCATCGCTGCTGTTCGCCGAGAGCGCGCTGCTGCCCATCCAGACCACTACGCGCCATGTAATCCTGCTTGCCGACGGCGACGATTGCGACGAGCAGGACGGCTGTTTCCAGATTGCCGCGCGCATGCGCAGCATGGGCATTACGATGTCGGTGGTCTCGCTGGGCAGGGGCAAAGATGTGGGGTTCCTGCAGCAACTCGCGCGCGTGGCAGGGGGCAATTTCTATCTGACGGAGCGGGCGCGCGATTTGCCGCGCCTGTTTACCGCCGATGTCGCGCTGATGACCCGCTCCGCGATTGAGGAGGGCGCGTTCATCCCCAAAGTGAGCGCAGGCGAGGAGATGTTGCAGGGCATCAACTGGAGCAGCACGCCGCCGCTGCTGGCGTATGACCTTACCTCCGATCGCCCGCTCGCCCGCACGCTGATGCGCACGCACAAAGACGACCCGCTGCTCGCCGTTTGGCAGTACGGTTTGGGGCAATCGCTCGCGTTCACTTCCGACGCGAAGCCGAAGTGGGCGCAGCGCTGGATCGGCTGGGGCGAGTTCGCGCCGTTCTGGACGCAACTTACTCGCTCCATCTTGCGCAAGGGGGGCAAGCAAGACTATCAGACGACGGTGCGCCTTGAGGGCGGGCAGGCGGTAGTCGAGATGCAAGCCTTTACCCCGCAGGGCGAGCCGATTAACTTTTTACAACCCGAAGTGCGCGTGGGCATGCCAACTGGTGAAGGCATGACGATTACCCTGCAGCAGGAAGCGCCAGGGCGCTATGTCGGGCGGTTCCCCGCGCGCGGCGTGGGCGACTACACACTTACTGTGATAGAAAAAGACCCCGACGGCACCCTGCGCACCAACACCACCGGTTTCGCTATCCCCTACCCCAGCGAGTACCGCTTCACACGGGCGAACCTGCCGCTGCTGACGCGCATTGCTGAAACCACTGGCGGTAAGCTGAACCCGCAGCCTGTGGAGGCGTTCCGCCCTGTCGCCAAAGAGGGACGCTCGGTACGCGATTTGTGGCGCAGCTTTCTGTGGCTTGCGCTCGCCCTGCTACTGGTAGACCTTACCCTGCGGCGCGTGGTGATTCCGCTTGCGGAGTGGGCAGAGTTGCTGCGGCGGTTGCCTGAAAAGCTGTTCGGCGGCGTGCGCGGGCGTCGCCCCGCGCCACAGCCGCAGGCGACCGCGCGGCTGCTCGGCGTCAAAGCGCGCGCAGGAACCCGCCGTGCTGAACCCGACGGCGCAGCGACGCAGCCCAGACCCACGCCCGTCGCCGCCTCTGCGCCCGCCGATGAACCTGCAACCGCCAGTGCACCCCCGCCCAGACAAACAGCCCCGACTGCCGCGCCTACTGAGACAACCAGCCGATTGCTGGAGATCAAGAAGCAGCGGAAACGATAGCCCATAAAAGCGTTCAGACCTGTTCCAATGCCTGCTTCAGATCCAGAACGAGGTCCTCGGGATGCTCGACCCCAACGGAGAGACGAATCAGCGCGTCGGTGACGCCGAACGCGAGCTGCGTCTCTTTCGGCATATCGGAGTGGGTCATCGTGGCGGGATGCTCCGCTAAGGACTCGGTGCTGCCCAGGCTCACGGCGAGCTTGATGAGCTTGAGCGCGTTCAGGAAATTGTACCTTAATGCACCTCAGCGGTGAACCGTTTCCTTGCGGATTTCCAGCGGTCGTGGAGCCAGAGCCACTGGTCGGGATAGTGGCGTACATAGGTTTCCAGCACATCGTGCAACGCCTGCATGATGCGCTGATGGTCGGCTTGCGGGTCGCCTGTCGGCTCGAAGCGCATCGGGGGCAGGATTTCCACGCGATGAAAATCGCCGGGTAGGCGCACATTAAACAGGGGCACGAGCGGCGCGCCCGTGCGCAGGTGAAAAACGGCGGGTCCCGCCACGCTGCCCGCTTTTTGTCCGAAAAACTCCACGAACACATCGCCCGCGTTCTGATCCGGCAGGATGCCGACGCCTTCGTTGGCGCGCAGCGCTCTCAGTACGAGGCGCGCGGCGTTGCCGCGTGGGAACACCTTGTAGCCGCTGCGCTCGCGTAGCATCGTAATCAGCTCCGTTGTGCCCCTGTCGTCGGCGTCACGCGCGATAACGGCGATGGGGTAGCCCAGCATGCAGATATAGCGCGCCATCAGCTCCCAGTTGCCGAAGTGCCCCGTAATCAGCAGCACGCCCTTGCCCTCGCGGAACGCGGCGTCTAAATGCTCTAATCCCACGAGGGTGAGTCGCTGTTCAATCTGGGCGCGGGTCATCGACGGGGCTTTGAAGAACTCCGCCAAGCTCACGCCGAAGTTGCGGAACACGCGCCGGGCGGTCGCACGCGCCTGCGCAGGTGTCCAATCGGGGAACGCCCGCTGCAGATTAGCGATTGCCACACGCCGATAGCGCGCGGAAAGCGCATACGCCAGCAGCCCCAACCCTGCGCCCAACTTCTGCGCTGCGCCCATCGGCAATACCCGAAACACGCCCCAGGCGAGCCGCAGCCCCCAGCCGCCTAACCTACCCTCAACACGCTTGCGCCACGCCGATTCCTGCGCCATCAGGCAGGATTGTACCCCTTCGGCTCGGTATACTTGCCTCGTCCGACGCGACGGCGTCGTCGAAAGCGATGATGGTGCTGGCGCTCGATTTAGGCACAACGGCGGTCAAAGCGGCAGTCGTCTCCCCGCAAGGAGAACTGCTCGCGTGGGACTCCGAACCCCAGGCACTGATATTCACGCCCGACGGCGGGGTGGAGCAGGATCCCTGCGTCTGGTGGCACACCCTCACCCGTCTCGTGCAACGCTTACTGTCAAACGCGCCCGAACAGCGCGACGCCATCCGCGCCATTTGTTGCACAGGACAGTGGTCGGGCACAGTTGCCGTCGACATGGGGGGCGAACCGCTGGGCAACGCGATTGTCTGGATGGATACACGCGGCGCGCCCGATATCGCTGAGCTAGCCGGCGGTTTCCCCAGCATTATGGGCTACAACCTGTTCAAGTTGCACACATGGCTGCGCCTGACAGGGGGGGCACCCACGCGTTCAGGCAAAGACCCGCTCGCTCACATTCTGTGGCTGCGCCGCGCCGATGCTACCCGCTACCGCGCCGCATACAAGTTTCTGGAGCCGAAAGACTACTTGAACCTGCGTCTGACGGGACGGTGCGCCAGTTCTTACGAGACGCTCGCGCTCCACTGGCTGACCGACAACCGCGAGATTCTGCGCATCGACTACCACCCGATGCTGCTACACTATGCAGGTCTGCGCCGCGAGCAGTTCCCCGACCTGTATCCCAGCACGAGTGTGCTGGGCGAGTTGCTGCCCGCTGTCGCCGACGAGTGGGGTTTGCCGCGCGGTGTTCAGGTAGTGGCAGGAACGCCCGACCTGCACGCCACGGCGATTGGCTCAGGCGGGTTGAGCGATTTTCAGGCGCACATGGCGCTCAGCACCTCGGCTTGGATTAGCTGTCATGTCCCCTTCAAGCGCACGGATCTCATGCGCAATATCGCGACGCTGCCCGCCGGGATACCGGGGCGCTATTTCATCGCGAACGAGCAGGAGACGGCGGGTGCGTGCCTGAACTGGCTGCGCGAGGTGTTTTGGGGTGATACCCCCCCACCCGACGCCTACGCGCAGCTGGACGCTTACGCGACGCGCTCGCCCCAAGGCGCGAACGGACTGCGCTTCACTCCCTGGCTGGTGGGCGAGCGCACGCCTGTCGAGAACCCTCACATTCGCGGCGGATTTCATGGCTTGAGCCTGCATCATGGGCGTGCAGAGATAGCGCGCGCGGTGCTGGAGGGCGTCGCGTTGAACGCGCGCTGGCTGCTGGAGGCGGTGGAACGGCTCGCGGGCAGACGCCTGAACCCTATTCGATTGATTGGTGGCGGGGCGTACTCTGCGCTCTGGGCGCAGATTATCGCCGACACGCTAAACCGCGAAATCTGGCAGATGGCGCAGCCGCAGATGGCGACAGTGCGCGGCGCGGGCATGCTCGGCGCAGTCGCGATGGGCTGGACAGACTGGACGCAACTGGAGCGATGCGCCCCTGTGCAGGCGAAGTTCACGCCCGACCCCGTGCATACACGGCTCTATGACGCGCTCTATCACGAGTTCCGCGCCCGGTATCGGGTAGAGTCTCGGCTGAGGCGATGAGGGTTGTAATCGCAGGCTACTACGGCTACCGCAACTGGGGCGACGAAGGCTCGCTTGCCACCCTGCTGCAGACACTTGCTCGTGGCTTGGGCGTCCCCGCCCAAGCATCCCTTGTAATCCTCTCAGGCAACCCTGCTTTCACCGAAGCTGCCTATGGCGTGCGTGCAATCACCCGAATGGATCTCCGCGTCGTTCGACGGGCGATTCGCGACTCGGACGCGCTCATTTTCGGCGGCGGGAGCCTGCTACAGGACGCTACCAGCCTGCGCTCGCTCTTGTATTACCTTATACTGATCCGCTGGGGGCTGAAGGCGCATGGCAGGGTGTTGCTGATTGGGCAGGGCGTGGGTCCGCTCAATCGCCCGCTCAGTCGCTGGCTTACCCGTGCGACCCTCCGCAGGGTTCCATTCCTGAGCGTGCGTGACGCCGACTCTGCCCGATTGCTGAGCAAGATAGGGGTGTCGCATGCGACGATAGACGCCGATTTGACCTGGGCGCTCGCGCCGCAGCCGCCGCACATCGAGTTAGATAGAGAGGTGCGCTGGATTGGGCTTGCGCCACGCGCCTGGCGAGACGCCCCAGTTCAGGAAACGTTCACTGCGCTCTGCCGACAGATACGCGCCGACGGCTATCGCGTATTGCTCATCCCAATGCAGGAAAATCAGGATCGCCCGCTCTGTGAAGCCATCGCCGCCGAGAGCGACGCGGTCGTTTTACCTGCACCTGCGCATCCCGCACAGTTGCTCGGCGTGATGAGCGCACTGGATGGTATGGTCGCCATGCGCCTGCACGGGGCGATTTTCGCCGCAGCGCAGGGCGTCCCTACGCTCTGCATCTCCTACGACCCCAAAGTAGACGCGCTGGCGACTCAACTCAGCGCGCCGCAGGTGCGTCTTAGGACGCTCGGCGATGAACTGCTCCCCGCATGGCAGGGTTTCATTCGGGACCGCGACGCTCTGCGGCAGAAACTCCAGCAGAGCGTACCGTCCCTGCACTGCGCGGCGGAAGGGCTGCTCCGGCGAGTGGAGTTCATGTTATAAGTTCCCCCAATTTGAAATCGTTCCTTTTTACCCCAATGCCTGCGCCAGATCTACCCCCACCCCAACCCTCCCCGCAAGCGGGAGGGAGCGCGCGGACAGCGACGACGCCTCCCCCGTTCACGGGGGAGGTCGGGAGGGGGGGAAAGAGAACAGGAGGCACTTGTAATAACCCAAGTTGCTACCCACTGATTTTGAGCGGGCGAGATTCCTCGCTCCGCTCGGAATGACAGCGATTTTCGGGCGATCACGCCTTGTCATTCCGAGCGGAGCGAGGAATCTCCGTATAGATAGCAAGTGGGGCGAAGACAATCCCCCCTCCCCTGCGTGCAGGAGAGGGGGACAAGGGGGAAACTACGGCTTACGAACCGCAGCCGAAGTTGAACAGCACAATCAGCAGGTCAGCGTCGTCGACCGTCGCGTCGTTGTTCACATCGCCCTGGCAGCCGAAGCCGAAGCAACCGAAGTTGAACAACACCACCAACAGGTCGGCGTCATCGACGCGCCCATCGCCGTTCACATCGCCTTCGCAGCTGGGACCTTCCTCGCAGCCGCTGTCGCTCACGAAGTACGCGCCCTGCAGCGTGATGACATAGCGCCCAGCAGCGGTGGTGCTGTTTGTCCAACCAGCAATTGGGTTCGCCGCGCCAGGTCCGTCAGCACAGCGCAGGGATCTGGTGGGAGTGCTATTCCACAGCAGTGCGCCGTTTGCGTCGACGGCGTCGCGGTTGTAGCGGCTAATCGCCAGCAGGTAAACGCCTCCTTCGGTGATGCAGTTCGCGCTGTTGTCCAGACGCGATTGCAACACTGTCTCTCCTACAGCGTCGTCGTTATGTACCACGCCCGTGCCGTCGCAGCGGAACAGCCACAGCTGGGTATCCCAAGTCGCTGTGCCTACCGTGCTGGCGACAAAGCTCGCGGGGTCAGTGATACAGATGACATACATATCCACATCGCTGGCGGCGTTGTCGCCGCGGATGCGCGTTACAGGCGAGTTGCAGGGCGTCTGGTCGGGCAGGGTCACGAGTTGCGCCGTGGCAGGCAGGTCGCCTGCGTCGCCGCCGCCGTAGTATTGCTCGTCCCACGGCGTGGGAGGCGGACAGTCGGCGGGGTCAGTGCCAGTTGGCTCGCCGCGCACACCCGTCAGCGTGATGATGTAGCGACCTGTGGAGCTGGTCGTACCTGTCCAGCCAGCGAGTCGCGAGTTCGGCTCGGCGCCGTTCGGCGCGATAATCTGCCGCCAGAAACTGCTGCTCGAAGACCAGATTAGCCCATCCTCACATCCCGCCGCGCGTCGTCCAAACAGACTAATCGCCAGGTAGTAGACGCCCGGCTGAGTAATCTGCCCGCCGCGGTTATCGATGCGCGATTGAGTACCTGTGGTAGCGTCGGGGTTGTCCTCATTGTGTAGCACGCCCTTGCCGTCGGCGTCAAATAGCCAGAGCGCAGTATCCAGCGTCGTGCCGCCGATAGTAGACGCGCTGAAGTTCTGGGGGTCTTCGATGTAGATGGCATAGATATCTACATCGTTAGCCGCGTTAATCTCGCCGCGAATGCGCGGAATGGGATTGCTGCCAGTCTTCTGACTGGTTTCAATCTGGTCGCCTGCGTCGCCGCCGCCGTTGGCAGTCTCGTCCCAGCCGTCGAACGGCGGGCAGTCGGCAGGGTCAGCTCCTAACGGCGCTGTAAACGCGCCTGTTAGAACAATCTCGTAATTGCCCGCAGCCGTTGTTCCTGTCCACGAAGCAACGCGCCCTCTGCCCGCTATAGCGCAAGCGTTCGCCGTGCCTGTCCATATCGCGTTGTCGTCACAGTTGCGCGGGTCGCGATTGAAACGGCTAATCGCGATGTAGTAGATGCCCGGACCGGGAATACAGTTATTCGCGTTCGTGATGCGCGAGCGCAAGCCGCCTGCGGAGTCGTCGTCATGCACAATCCCGTTGCCGTTCACATCGAACAGCCATAGCTGGGAGTCGAAGTTTGTAGACGTCGTGTTCGTCTCCGCTTGGAAAGTTGCAGGGTCTGCGATGTAGATGGCGAACATGTCGACATCGTTTGCGTCCAGTGCGCCAGAGATGGAAGGCAGGGGGGTGGAAGTGTCAGTTCCAGTCGCCTGGGCGGTTTCGGGCAGGTCGCCCGCATCGCCCACTTCGGTCCACTGCGCCTGTGCGCCGATGCACAGCGTCGTAAGTGCCAGTAAAGCCCAGAAAGTTCTCATGCGTACCTCCTTTCGGCAGCAATGGCTGCCTAGTAAAGTATACCCTATCGATTACTAAAATTGCAAGGTTTTGAGGCGCTGATGTCGCTGGGAGGGGGGACAGGGGGTAAGGTAACATTGGAGGGCGACGCGAGGTGTGTGAACTCAGGCATTATACCCTTGTCAGCAGTCACTCCCCCTCGTCGTTTACGCAGAGGGGGCAGAACGCAGAGTATTTGAACTTAGGCGTTGTATCCTTATCAGCTCCCGACCTCCTCCGTGAACAGGGGAGGCGCCGTTGCCCGCGCATGCGCTCCCTCCACGCTTGCGGGGAGGTTGAGGGTGGGGGCGGCGGCTTCGGCAGGCATAAAGGCAAAAAGGGACGCTTTAACCTTTGAGGGACTTAAGTTCCTCAAGGGTTAAAGCGTCCCTAAAGAACGGCTTTGAGATTCCTCGCTCCGCTCGGATCGACGGCGATTTTTAGGCGATCACGCTTGGTCATTCCGAGCGGAGCGAGGAATCTCGCTCAAAATCAGCAGGTAGCAACTTGGGTTAAATTGTATGCTGGAGGACTGAGAAATGACCGAATCGGCGATTCAGCAGTGGCTGGACCTCCTGGAGTCCGCCGTGGATACCCGCTTCGAGAGCGTGGAGGGCGAGTATCGTGCGCTGATTACGCTCAACCCGACGGACGCGCCTTATACTGGGGTCGCCCTGTTGCGTGTAGACATGCCGCTCAAGGCAGGCTCTAAGCCGCGCCCCGCCGCCGTGTGGACGCCAGAGGGAATGCGCGTGCCGTGCCAGATCCTCAACAGCCGTCTTGAGCCAGTGTCCGAGTGGCATATGCCCGATGGCAGCGTGCGTCCCCTTCCTGAAGGTAGTCGCCGCTGGCGGTTTGACCTCGCGTTCTGGGTGGAGAACCTGCCGCCCCGCCGTTATCGTGTCTATCGCTCGGCGTGGAGCGCGGAGGAGCTGCCGTTGCCTGCGCTTCCCGACGCTGAGCCGCCGGTGCGCGTGCGTGAGGCGATTCCGCGAGACGGGAAGCTACCAAAAGAAGGCGAGTTGAGCGCCGATTAGTTCTCGTCCGAAGCAGGCTCGGCAGGGCTGCCCATCAGCCGCTGCATCACAACGCCGACTGTAAGCATAATCCAGTAGAGTCCTAGCGCCCAGCCGAATACCGGTATCCAGACCACCGCCAGGATTAGTAGACTTGCCGCCAGCACGCACCAGCCTGGGTTCGGCTCCGCGACGCCGAACGCGGGTAGCACGCGCTCACCGAGTCGCCACGCGAGCGCACCATAGCCGACGAGGAACGCCAGTGACAGCAGCAGCAACACCAGCGCGCCCAGCAGCTGCATCCCCCCGCGCGTGGGGATGTCGGGTGGACTGCCCTGCGCAATCACATTAAGCAGGACGACCAGCAGGAATGCGCCCAGCACCGTGAGCAGACCCCGCGCGAGAACGCCCCGCTCGTCGCGACGAAACTGCGTGATGTAGTCCGCTGTCAGCCCCCGAAACAGGGCGACATCGACCAGACCTACGCCTGCCAACGCGAGATAAAGAAAGAGTACACCCACAATCCCTTCCACCGAGCCGTTCATAGCACCCCTCGTAGCCAGCTCCAGATTGTGAGAACCCAGCCCTGAGCGCGTTCGGTCAGCTGGAGCAACGGTTCGTATGGCGTGAACTGTTCCCAGTTGGGCAGTTGCCAGTGATTGCCATATGCGGTAATGAGCAGGGCGACAGGCAAGCACATCGCGAGCGCGAGCCGAAGGGCGAGGCGCGGTTCGCTCTCATTTGGGGGAGCGCCATGCGGGCATGCGGGCGCAGGCAGACGCGGCAACTCGCGCAGGGCGCGCCCAACCGCACTCCATGCCTTGAGCTTTTCCTGACATGTAGCGCACCGAAGCAGATGGCGCTGAACACGCGCCCGCCCCGCCTCTTCAAGCCAGCCTTCGGCATAGTCGTGTAGCAGCGGCTCCAGGGTTTTACAGGTGGTTCTCATCCGAGTTCTTCCTCCAGCCAGCGGCGCAGATGCTCGCGTCCGCGATATAGCCAGGTCTTGACTGTGCCTTCAGGAACCCCCAACGCGCGAGCCACTTCAGCAACGGGCAACTCCTCATAGTAGTAAAGCAAGATTGCCGCGCGTTGCGAGGTAGGCAGACGCAGCAGCAAGCGCTGGAGCGTGCGCCGTTGCTCCCGCTCGTACAGACGCTCTTCGGGGGTCGGCGCAGGCGGAATCGCTTTCGCCGCCTGTTCCAGATAGCGCATTTCTGTCGCGCGGTCGCGCCGGGTGTTCAGGCATACCCGCGTCGTCAGGCACAGGAGCCAGGTAGCAAACGACTGCGCAGGGTCATAGAGCGGCAGGCGTGTGTAGGCGCGCAGAAACGCTTCCTGCATCGCGTCTTCCGCCGTACTCGCCTCGCCCAGGATCCGAAACGCCAGCGAGAACACCCGGTCGCGATAGCGCTCCACCAGCGCATCAAACGCCCCAGTGTCGCCTCTCAGGCATCGCTCTACCAGCGCAGCGTCGTCTTGCATAAGAGTCTCCCCTCGTGGCACGGACATTCCTGCCCGTGCCTGGCTCGCTCCTCGGGGCACGGACAGGAATGTCCGTACTACTTCATCTTACGCACCGATTGTACCAGCCAGCGGTTCACGCTTGGTCCTCCGTCGTTGAGCGCGCCCCAGTCGACAAGCGAGAGCATTTTCACTTGGGCGGGGTCTAATTTGCCGTCGCCCTTGCCCTTCGTGTCGTCGGTAATGGTGAACTGGCTCCAGAGCAGGCGTCTCGGCTCGGGTTTACTCTCGCCGCCCGCCTCAAAAGTCGCCGACCATCGCTCGCCGTCCGATTCCTCGACAAACGCCGCCAGCGTGGTCGGCGTTTGAACTTGCACCGTGATTTCGATACCCTTCGTCTCACGCAGGCTGTTCGGCTCCAGCATCCGCAACGCGCCGAAGATGTAGGGAAACGGCAGGTTATACTCCACGCGCATACCCCCTGCCTCGCGCTTGAGGGTGGTGTATGCAGTCGCCATCCACACGAGGTAATCGCGCTGGAAGTCATCGATGCTCATAGGGTCGCCGCGGCGCACGGGCGCGTTGTTCAGGAACTCGAAATCGTCCAGCCACATCAGTCGTGTGCCTGACTGGTCGCCAAACAGGAGGGCGGCTTCGGGGGTCGTCAGAAACACTGCGCTCACATCAACCAGCCCGATGCCCTGCGCGTCGTCCATATCGAGTTTATTATTTACTGGCTTGGTATCCTCCGCGAGCGTAAAGTCGCTAAGGGCGATAGTGACCTGTTGCCAGGTGTTGCCGCTGACCCAGAAAGGGGCGTGCCAGCGTTCGCCGCTCTCTTCCTGTACGCTGAACGCGAACAGAGCAGGGCGGTCGGCTTTAATCCAGAACCGAAATGCCCGCGCCCAGTTTTCGGGTTCCAGATAGATAATCGCGTTCAGTTTCCCCGCCGCCGCAGTGTAGGTGTAGCGTAGGGCGCGCTTTCCCGCCTTCACATCGTTCGGGTTCTCGGTGAGCTCTACCTTGCCGTCCGCTCCCGGCAACACCAGCCACCCGTGCTGGTTGGTCTCGAAATCGATACGCGATTGCGGCTCCTGCGCTACAAACGCGCTGATCACTAATCCGAACGCCGCCCATGCCTTCATCGTTCCACTCCATCAAGATATACACTCGTTCAGGCGAGGGGGTTTCACCTGAGCGAATCGGAAGGTCGCGCGTCTACAGCACCCCACACATCGGGTATAATTGGTTCACCAGCGCAGTTGCACCGTGCTGTGTACGCTAAAACGGTCGGCACAGGTGAACTGATAGTGGTAGCGCGCCATTTCTGGTGGGAGCGACAATTTGCAAGTTTTGGAAGCTTTATCCCCCCTCCCACCCCCATGGACCGGGCGCTGTCCCCCTCCGCCCGGTCCTTACCCCATCGGCAGAGGGAGGTTCCTGCTTTACTGCATACCTCCGTGTGAGGCGCGCTCCGGGATTCCGCGAGCGTCCTCGGATTACCCCTTCACCGCGCCGGTGGTCAGCCCCGCCACGAACTCGCGTTGCAAGAACAGGAACAGCGCCATCACCGGCAGGATACTCAGCAGTGTGCCTGCCATGAGCATGCCGTACTGCTGCTGATAAATCCCCACCATTTGGGTCAGCGCAATCGGCAAGGTGAACCGCTCCGCGCTGTGCAAAATAATCTGGGGCCACAGAAACGAGTTCCACTGCCCCATAAACGCGATTAGCACGAACGCGCCAATCATCGGGCGCACGGTAGGCACGACAATCTGCCAGTAAATCTGGAACTCCGAGCAGCCGTCGATGCGCGCGGCGTGAATCAGCTCCGTGGGCACACTCAGCATCGCCTGCCGAAACAGAAAAATGCCGAATACGCTCACTGCGCCCGGCACAAGCAACCCCGCGTAGGTGTCCACCAGCCCCATCCGATAGATGAGTTCGTAAGTCGGTGCGAGGGTCACCTGACCCGGAATGAGCAGTGTCGCCAGCATGAGCAGTGTAATGGCGTGCTTGCCTTTGAACTCATATTTCGCGAGCGCGTAGCCCGCCAGGGAGGAGAAGAAGAGCTGAATCACCACGCCTGCACAGGCAACAAACACACTGTTCGCCACAAAGCGCAGGAAATCGACCTGCGTGAACAGGTCATAGAAGTTTTTCAGGCTGGGGTTGGGCGAGAAAAAAGTATACGAGAACAGGTCTTCAGGGGCTTTGAGCGAGGCGGCGAGCAGCCACACCAGCGGCGTGAAGGTAATCGCCGCGATAGTAATCAGCGCCGCCATCGTCGCCCAGCGAAGCGCACGAACCATCGACAGGTTATTTCGATGTGAAAGCGGAATTCCCTATCTGACAAGTGTTCCCCGTGAAAAGAGGCGAAATCGTCTCGCTCTGGTGCGACGGCATTCCTGCCGTCGTGCCACCAGCGCACATTCGGATTAGGTTCCTCAAAGGTTGAATCGCCCCTTTTTGCCTTGACGCCCGCCAAAGCCGCCCACTGCCCCGAACGCAGGCGGCTCCCCTTCGCCGTTGACGGAGAGGGGGCTGGGGGGTGAGGTGAAAAGCGTCGGAAATTGCAGACGCGTCTCCCCCAGTTGAGGCAACGCGGTGTACCCTTGTCAGGAGGGGGTCAGGGGGTGAGGGGAAATAACGCCTACCTCGTTCACTGCGCCCGTATTTGTCTCACTTGAAACCCCGACTGGTAAGTGCTTACCTGAAAGCACCGTACGCAACAGGAATCAGTCGCCCGTTAGAGAAAACCACCCTATGCGACGTAGCGCGCCCATTCAGGACTGGAAACCGAAAACCGACGAGAAACTCTTGATTATCCATGCCGACGACTTCGGCATGTGCCATTCCAAGAATCTCGCCACGATTCGCGCGTTCGAAACGGGCGTCATCAGCAGTGCAAGCATCATGATGCCCTGTGCGTGGGTGTCGGAAGCCGTCGAGTGGGTCAAGAAGAACCCCAACGTCGATGTCGGACTGCACCTGACGCTTACCAGCGAGTGGAGTACCATCCGCTGGCGTCCCGTTGCACCCGTTGATAAAGTTAGGGGCTTGCTGGATCCGCAGGGCTACATGTGGCGCAGCGTGGAGGAGGTCGTGCGCTACGCGAAACCGCAGGAGGTAGAAACCGAAATCCGCGCGCAGGTCGAACTCGCGCTGCAGATGGGACTGAAACCCACCCACTTAGACTCGCATATGGGTACGCTCTACGCCGACCCGCGCTTTTTCGAGGTATTTTTGAAGGTCGGCATGGAGTATAAAATCCCGCCTATGGTGTTTAGCCCGACGCAGGAGGTGATGATGATGGCGGCGGCGCGCGGGCTGAACTATCGCGAGGTGTACCAGCGCATTCAAGCGGCGGGACTACCTACCATCGATTACCTGAACCCGCAGTACGCGCCCGGCGAGAGCAAAGACAAGCACCGCCAGCGATTACACGACTACCTGCGCACGCTCAAACCCGGCGTAAACGAGTTGATTGTGCATTTAGGGATGGATGACCCCGAAGGCAACGCCGTCACGGGCGGATGGCGGTATCGCGTGCAGGAGCTGGAGGTTCTGCAGGAGCCAGAGTTCAAGCGCATCTTGCAGGAGCAGAACATTCGGCTCTTTACCTATCGGGAGCTGGCGAAGATGTACGACTACCCGCGCTAACTCCTAATACGGAGGCAGGGCGCGCCTTCCCACATGGGTTAAAACCAGCGTCAAGAACAGCAGGTTGCGCAGCAGGCGTATAGCGAAGAGCGGGCGCGGCGCAGGTTGAGGTGCTTGCTGACTGAGTGCCTTTCCGACGCCCTGTGCCACGCTGTGAAGCAAGGCAGGATGCGCCAGCGGATCGCTGAGTCGCGTCTGCCAGCGTGTGGGAATGACCGCCGCCCCCCACTGTGCGCCCATCCACACGCCCAGAAGCGCCGCCGTGCTGTCGGTATCGCCACCGCAGCGAATCAGCGATTGCACAGCCTCTTCGAATCGGTCAGGGTAGCAGAGCCATGCGTGCAACACGACCGAGATTGTGTGATTAATATACCCCGACACGCCGCGCGTCCAGCCCCGCGCCCGAACGAACGCTTCAGGCGTATGTCCTGCGGCGACGCTCTCCACAACGGCGTCGAGCAGGACGCGCAGTTCGCCTTCCACAGGCTCGATAACCAGCGCAACTGAATCCAGAGTAAGGGCGTTTCTGAAGTGCAACGCGGCGTGTGCGCCCAGCTCCGCCGCAACCTGGGCTCCCGCTAAGGCTTTCGGGTCGGTGTGGGTCAGGAGGGTGGAGAGGCGCGTCAGTTCACCGCGTAACGCCGCGTTCTCAGCGCAGGCGACCCCAATCAGGGCGGCGCGCAGGGCTGGCGCGTTGCCTGCTGAGCGCACGCCGCTGCGCTCTGGCGGGAAGCCCAGCCAGAGCTTGACGCCCGCCCGCGCCGTCGCCAATCCCGTCCCCGCAGGAAGCGTCGCAATCCAGATACGCAGTTCCCTCGCCAAAGAAAGCAGAAAACGATGCGCATCGCCCCCACTGCTCGTTAGCGCGCGGGCAGTCATGACGACATGCTCGGCGTCGTCGGAAATCAACCCAATGCCAGGCAACAGGTGGAAAGCGTCAGTTTTCGGGAACAGGCGCACGGCACGGCTCGGAGGCAGGTTCTCATATGCAATCCCCAACGCGTCGCCGACCGCTGCGCCCAGCAGAGCGCCGTACAGGCTGGCTATTCGCCGCTCGGGTGTGTCCTGCATGCCTCTACAAACGCCTCGAACAGTCGGCGCGTGGCAGGCGCGTCAGGGTCGCGCTCGGGATGCCACTGCACGCCGATAAAGAAGGGGTGGTCGGGGTCTTCAATCGCCTCGATCACGCCGTCAGGCGAATAGGCGGTTATCACGAGTCGCTTGCCCAGCTCTTTAATTGCCTGATGATGCGCGCTCACAATCTCGAAACGCGCCTGCCCTTCAATCTGATAGAGCTTCGAATCGGGCTTAACCTCCACGAAGTGGCGGGGAAACGGCTCGTCTTTGCTCGTTCGTTGGTGAGCGAGCGTCACGGTGGGCAGGTCAGGCAGGTGCTGATACAACGAGCCGCCGCGCCACACATTCAGCAACTGACAGCCGTAGCAGATGCCCAGTATCGGCTTGCGGCGCGCCTCGAACGCCTCCAGCAGCGCCCACTCCTCCTCGAATCGCGCCGCGTTCACCAAATGCGCTTTCGGGTGGAGTGCCTCGCCGTAATATTTGGGGTCGATGTCGTCGCCTCCGGGAATGAGCAAGCCGTCTAAATGCTCCACTATCGCGAATGCGTCCGCGCCAGGGGGAATCAGCACCGCCACGCCGCCCGCGCGAAACACAGAACGAGCGTAACCGTCATTTAGGCTGACCCGTCCGCTAATCTCGTCTACCGGTTTCCAGTTCGCGGTAATCCCTATCAGAGGCTTTACTCCGCTCATCGGGAGTAAGTATACACCAGAGGCACGAAAAAATAAGCGACGCTGTCGAAAGGAGGATCAAAGCCCAGCGCCGCTGACATCTATCCAATTCGCCCTGTTGGAACGCCCTCGCAGGGCATTCCACCCTATTAAGACTCAAAATCCGCAAAAAAGCGGACAGCGAATTGGGGGATTTTGGGGGAATTTGCCTTGAATTGGGGGCTACGCAGGGGACTCGTAGCGTCGGCGTCCCCGTCGAAGAGTCGCAAGTGCTTCCCGCGAAGAATGCTTCCGAAACGAGGCATGAAACGCCGAGATTCCTCGCTTCGCTCGGAATGACAA
>CALKLF010000113.1 GCA_937992175.1 uncultured Fimbriimonadales bacterium
TGAGGGTGTTCGAAAAATCGGGGGCGTCAGTGTTTGAGATGCCTCGCTCCGCTCGGCATGACAAGGGGCACTCGGAGCGCAACCCCTGTCATTCCGAGCCGAAGGCGAGGAATCTCCACCAACTCGAAGCGTTTTTCGAACGCCCTCGATTCCCCTTGACAACTCGCCTGCAGATGTGGTATATTATTAACGCCGATGCTCCTGGGTAGCTCAATTGGCAGAGCGGGTGGCTGTTAACCACCAGGTTGCAGGTTCGAGCCCTGCCCCAGGAGCCATCTTTATTTATGGAACCCCAGCGCCTGCAGAAGTGGCTCGCGTTTTGCGGGTACGGCTCCCGACGCGCGTGCGAACAGCTGATTGAGCAGGGGCGAGTCCAAGTCAACGGCGTCCCGGCTACGCTGGGCATGAAGGTAGACCCTCAGCGCGATGTGATTACGGTCGACGGCAGGCGCGTGCAGCCCCCCGCGCAACGGGTGTACCTGATGCTGAACAAACCGCGCGGCTACACCACCACACGCAAGGATTTCCATGCCTCACACACGGTGATGGAACTGCTCAAGGATGCGCCTGCAGGGGTGTTCCCTGTGGGCAGGCTGGATACCGACTCGGAGGGGCTGCTGCTGTTCACGAACGACGGCGACTTCGCTCACCGCCTGATGCACCCGCGCTACAAGCTACCCAAAACCTATCGCGTGTGGGTGCGCGGCAAGCCGTCCGAACGCGCCCTGAAACGGCTCCGTGAAGGGGTGGAACTGGAAGACGGCGTCACCGCGCCCGCCGAAGTGAAACTGCTGCGCGCAGGGCAGGAGCAGAGCCTGCTGGAAATCGTCCTGCGCGAGGGGCGCAAACGGCAGATTCGGCGGATGTGTCAGGCGGTCGGACACCCTGTGCAACGGCTGATGCGCATCGCAATCGGCGACCTCCACCTGCCGCGCGACCTGCCGCCCGGCAAGTGGCGCGCCCTCGCGCCGGACGAACTCGCGCGACTGCTGCCGAACCCTACAAACTCGCCGGAATCAGGAACGAACTCTTCGCCTTCGGGTCGTGGACGGCGAGGAAGATGAAGAACATCTCATCGTAAGTGCCTTCGCCGTAGCGCACGAGGCGCGGCGGGTTGCTGGGGTTGTTCGGATTGTCCGACGAGTTGTCGTACCAGCCCACGCACTCGACTACCGTGCCTGGCGGCAGCTCGATGGGCTTCTCATAGAAGTACGCCTGCTGCCAGTTGAAGTCGTAGTCGGTGATTTGCAGCAGCGGGATGGCGCGTCCGTCGGGCGTTTTGGCGACGACCTCCGTGCCGCGCGCAATCAGGTGCATATGCGCCATAATCGAGAGCGCGTAGACGGGGCGGTCGCTCGGCGTGACCCAGCGGGCGTGGACGCGATAGTTCTTTTCGCCCGGCGGGATGTTGATGTTGCGATTGCTGATGACCGCGAGTTGCACGGGCTTGGTCTCCTCCGTGCGATCGGCGAGGTACAGCCCGATTTTCGTGCGGTCTTTCTCGCGCTTGCCCCGCTTGAAGTAATGCACCTGCATCACGAGGTCGAACTTGCGCGGCAACACCACCGCGAAGTTCTCGTCCAGTTTGATGGGGCGCATGCCGGGCACCCAGCCGCCCAGCATCATCGCGGGAATAAAGCCCGTGCCGCCGAAGTTCGAGTAGCCTGGACCGGGATCCTCCGCGTCCAGCTGGCGGGCGCGCCCCGAAGTGTCCACGAACATATTCGCGTGATGCACCACCTCGCGATTGCCCGGCTGGATATCGATGCCCACGATGACCTTGTTCTCCGGCAGCTCCACCGGGATGACAAAGTAGCGATACTCGTCGCCGCCTGTGCCCTCCAGCACATACTCCTCCTGCATCTCCACAATCAGGTCTGGCTCGCCGTAGTACCAGCCCTTGTTGAAGATGGGAGGCTTCGGCGCTTTGCTCAGGTCGCCTGCAGGCGCGCCGGAATCGACCCAGCGGGCAATCAGCGCAATCTCCTCGTCGGTCAGGTAGAACTCGTTCTTGAACTTCGCGAAGCCGGGCGTCGGCTTCCACGGGGGCATCAGCCGCTTCTCCGTGTAATACTTAATCTCCTTCGCCCAGCGTTTGGCGTCGTTGTAGGATTGCAACGGGAACGGCCCGATGTCGCCCGGGTGATGGCAGGTCGTGCATTTGTTATATAAAATTGGCGCGATATGCTCGGCGTAGGTGACCTGCGTGGGCGCGGCGTCCGCCTCGCTCTCAGGCAGGGTTAAAAAGCAGCCGACGACGGTCGTGCGCGGCTGTTGGACGGGCTTGCCTGCGAGCGTCGCCTGAATCGCGTCCCGCAGGTACTGATACTGCCCGACCTCGCGCCTGGTCACGCTGTCGATTGCCCCTGCGTAGACCACTTCGCCCTTGCGGTTCAGTACGAACGCCTGCGGTACATGGGTCGCGCCCAGGTTTTTCGCCAGCGCAACCGCTCCCTGACGCACGACGGGGAACTTGAAGCCCATCTGTTGCGCATGCTCGCGAATAGACTCGGCGGTCTCATCGGCTTCGGGGTAAATCCCGTAGAACGGCACGCCCTGCTTGCGGAAGGTTTCGTAAAGCGCGTTCAGGCGCGGCGCGTAGCGCGGCACCGCAGGGCAGCGCGAGGAAAGCGTAATCACCACCGTCGCCTTCGCGTTCTGCAGGTCGGTCAGGCGCACGGTTTTGCCGTCCAAAGTCGTCCACTGCAGCGTGTCGGGCGCGGCGCTCGGCTGCCAGCCTGCCCAGAATAACAGCCCGCTCAGACACAGCGTCGCTATGCTCCATCGCATCATTGCCATCACCATTTTCCTAAAATACCTGAATCACCCCCTGATTCCTGCCAACTTCCCGAAAATTGCCGAATTCGCTGTCCGCTTTCGGGCAGGTTTTGAGTCTTAATAGGGTGGAATGCCCTGCGAGGGCGTTCCACAGGGCGAATTGGATAGATGTCAGCGGCGCTGGGCTTTGATCCTCCTTTCGACAGCGTCGCTTATTTTTTTTCGCCCCCATCTACTGCCCCCAATTTTTGTCGTACGGGAAGCCTCACATGAAATTTCTTCCAAATGCGCCCTCGCCCTCGGTGGGGGGCGAGGGCAGTTTGCCTAACTCTTCACGCCCGCCGCGACTTTCGCCTCCGCTTTGGCTTCGGTCTTGGGCGCGTCGTAGCGGCGTGGGCGCGGCTTAATCAGGCTCACATCCACAGGCTCGTAGTGAATCTCGGGACCGTCGGGCGTCCAGCGCGCCATCGTGGTCTTGAGGTAGTTCTCGTCGTTGCGCTGCGGGAACTCTGGCTTGTAGTGCGCCCCGCGGCTCTCGTTGCGATCAAGCGCGCATGCCGTGATGCAGATTGCCAGCTCCAGCTGGTGCTGCAGCGTGCGCACGAACGGAATGACCTGATTCGTCCAGCCCGCGTGGTCGGCGATGTTCACCTGCTTCACGCGCTCGCGCAGCTCTTTGAGGCGTTCGAGCGTTTGCGCAAGGCGCGGGTTCTCGCGCACGACGGTCGCATTCTCGTCCATCAGCACGCGCATTTCATCTGCGAGGCGATAGGGGTTCTCGCTGCCGCTGCGCTTGCTGATTTCCTCGAACTGCGCCTGATGCTTGCGCTGCTCCTGCTCGAACAGGCTGCTCGGCAGGTCGAACGCGGAGCCGTCGAGGTTTTTGAGGTATTCGATAATTGCGGGCGCGGTGACCTCGCCGCCAAACAGGCAGCTCAGTAGCGAGTTCGCGCCGAGTCGGTTCGCGCCGTGATATTGGTAGTCCACCTCGCCCACGGCGTAGAGGCCGGGAATGTTCGTCATCTGGTTGCGCGGATGCACGGGTTCCATCACGCCATCGCCGTTCACGGCGTAGTCCACCCACAGCCCGCCCATCGAGTAGTGCTGCGCAGGATAGATGCGCATGGGCGTCTCGCGCGGGTCTTCGCCTACGAACTTGATGTAAACCTCCAGAATGCCGAGCAGTTTCTTCTCAATCTGCTGGCGCGGCAGGTGGGTGATGTCCAGATAGACCTGGTTCTTGCCCTGAATGCCGCGGCGCTGGTTCACGCACACATCGAAGATTTCGCGGGTGGCGATGTCGCGCGGCACGAGGTTGCCGTAGGCGGGATACTTCTCCTCGAGGAAGTACCAGCGGTCGCTTTCGGGGATGTCGCGCGGGTGGCGTTTATCGTGCGGGTCTTTGGGAACCCACACGCGCCCGCCCTCGCCGCGCACCGCCTCCGAAATCAGGCGGCACTTGTCTTCGCCAGGAATCGCCGTAGGATGAATCTGGATGAACTCGCCGTTGGCGTAGTACGCGCCCTGCTGATAGCAGATGCTCGCCGCCGAACCCGTGCAGATAATCGAGTTGGTCGTGTTCTTGAAAATCATGCCAGGCCCGCCGGTCGCAATCACAACCGCCTCTTCGGGGAAGGCGCGAATCTCCATCGAGCGCAGGTCTTGCGCCACGAGACCCCGACACACGCCGCTCTCATCCAGAATCAGCCCAAGGAACTCCCAGCCTTCGTATTTGGTCACGCGCCCTTCCACTTCCCAGCGGCGCACCTGCTCGTCGAGGGCGTAAAGCAGCTGCTGCCCGGTCGTGGAGCCAGAGAATGCCGTGCGGTGGTGGCGCGTGCCACCGAAGCGTCGGAAGTCGATCAAGCCCTCAGGGGTACGGTTGAACGGCACGCCCATGCGATCCAGCAGGTAGATAATCGCGGGCGCGCGCTCGCACATGCGCAGCACGGGGGGCTGATTCGCCAGAAAGTCGCCCCCGTAGACCGTGTCGTCGAAGTGAATCCAGGGCGAGTCGCCCTCGCCTTTGGTGTTCACCGCGCCGTTAATCCCGCCCTGCGCACAGACCGAGTGCGAGCGCTTCACGGGCACGAGGGAAAACAGATCCACATGCACGCCCGACTCTGCGAGCTTCATCACGGTCATCAGACCGCCTAATCCGCCTCCAACTACGGCGACTTGCTTCTTAGCCATACGATTGCCTCCTCAGTGGTTCGCCAGGGGGTTCGGCGGCGCTTCGTGCATAAAGAAGCCCGCCAACGCCGTAATCCCTAGCGCGGTCAGTAAAACGAAGCCGACCATGCAGAACTTGTACAGGTTGCGCTGCGCGCGGTCGCTAATCGCAATCCCCCAGCGTATCGCGAAGTTCCACACGCCGTTGAATAGATGGTACGAACTCGCCGTCACGCCTATCACATACAGCGCGACCACCCACGGCTCGGAAAAGTGCGCCTGCATCCCGCTATACGAGATGTCCTTGCCGTACAACTTGTGGCTCACAGTCGTGGAGTAAACATGGAACAGCAGGAAGAAGAAAATCACCACGCCCGACACGCGCTGCATGGTGTAGGCGAAGTTCTCGCGGAACCGATACTTGAAGATGTTCGCTTTACCGTGATAGGTAATCACAAAGCCGTACAGCGAGTGAAACAGCAAGGGCAGAATGATGAAGAACAGCTCCATCGCCCACAGCACCGGTTTCGGCAGGATGGCGTTGAAGAAGTAGACCACCGCGTTGAAATACTTGGGGTCGATTGCCGCCATCGAGTTCAGAAACAGGTGCTGTACGAGATAGTAGCCGACGGGGAAGATGCCCGTGAGGGAGTGCAGTTTGTGCAGGAAGTAGTTGTCTCCCTTGAGTTTCTCTCGCCAGCCGAGTTGCGGTGCGGTTTGAATGCTCATAGGTTATACGCCTCCAAGAAACGATTATACCTGATTCAGGTCAGGAAGGCTCTGCCAATCCGTCTCCTACCGTCGCATAGGGGGGCTATTTGCGCGCGCAACAGCGCGGGCGCGACGCCCGCGCCGCTATGCGTCCAGCAGTGCGGCGACGCCGGGCAGCGTGCGCCCCTCCAGAAACTCCAGCGACGCGCCGCCGCCTGTGGAAATATGGGTCATCTTGTCCGCAAAGCCGAGCTGCTCTGCTGCCGCCGCCGTGTCGCCTCCGCCCAGAATGGAGACCGCCCCCGACTCGGCGAGCGCGTGCAGCACCGCGCGCGTGCCCTGCTCGAACGGCGGGGTCTCGAACGCACCCAGCGGACCGTTCCAAACCACTGTGCGGGCGGTCTGCACCATCGACCCGAACGCCCGCGCCGTTTCGGGACCGATGTCCAGCCCCATCTGGTCGGGTGGAATCTGGCTCACCGACACCGTCTGAGTGGGTGGGTTCGGCGCTAAGGCAGGCGCGACGACCACATCCACGGGGAGTGCAATCTTCTCGCCTGCCTGCTGGAGCATCTGCGCTGCGAACTCCAGGCTCTCAGCGTCCAGCAGCGATTTGCCAATCTCGTAGCCCTGCGCCTTCAGGAAGGTGAACGCCATCCCGCCGCCAATCAGCAGTCTGTCCACTTTCGGCAGCAGGTTCTGTATTACGCCGATTTTGTCATGCACCTTCGCGCCGCCCAGAATTGCGACGAACGGGTGTTCGGGATTGCTCAGTGCCTGCCCCAGATAGCGCAGCTCTTTCTCCATCAGCAGTCCCGCGACGGCAGGCAGATAATGCGCCGCACCCTCCGTCGATGCGTGCGCCCGATGCGCCGAGCCGAAAGCATCGTTCACATACACCTCGCCCAGCCGCGCCAGCGCACGGGCGAATTCGGGGTCGTTCGCCTCCTCCTGCGGATAGAAACGCACATTCTCCAGCAATCCGACAGAGTTTGGGGGCAGGCTCTGCACGCCCTGCTCCACTGCCGCGCCGATACAGTCATCAAAGAACTGCACAGGGCGTCCGAGCAGCTGGCTGAGCCGCTCGGCGACAGGACGCAAACTGAACTCAGGATTGCGCTGTCCCTTCGGGCGTCCGAAGTGGGACATCAAAATCACGGTCGCACCCTGCTCCAGCAGGTACTGAATCGTGGGGATCGACTCGCGAATGCGTCGGTCGTCGGTGATTTGCCCACCCTGCATCGGCACATTGAAGTCCACCCGTACCAGCACGCGCTTGCCGCGCACATCGATATCGCGAACGGTTTTTTTCTGCATGGTTGAATCCTCCAGAATCATTTTGCCTGTTGCGCAGCATAGAGTCCGCGAACATAGATAATCTGCCCTGCGTGATAGACATCGTGTTCAGCAAGCATCAGGAACAGGTTGCCTGTGGTCATCCGTCCGCCGCCCCAGTAGGGGCGCTCCACTTCGAGGTCGTCGTCGGTGAGCGGCGCGAGCGCGTCGAGCGTCGTCTCGTACCCTTCCTGGGCAATCTGGAGCGCCGCTTTCAGACTACCGCCCATGGCGCGGAAGCGGAGCTCCATCGCCCGCCAATCCACCCCGCCCTCGCCGAACGCGGTGGAGAGCTGCACCAGCTTATCCGCGCCGAGATGAAAGATAATTTTTAGAATCGAGCCGTCCGCCCAGCGATAACCCTTATAGCCTGTGGGCGGAACCCACAGGGCTTCCTCCTCGGTCAAGTCGCGCACAGCGGTTTTGAAGCTGTGCCAGGGACTGCCCTCGTAGTTGCGCACAATCAGTTCCCTCAGGAAGTTGACTCGCGTCTTCATCGGTTGCTCCGCCCTCAGATTGTACCCTGCAACAGCGCCACGCAGGGTAGGACAGAGACTACGGCTGACTTTGTATCGCCGCGCCTGTCGCGGGGTCGAACAAATGGAGGTATTCCATGTGGAGCCGCACGGGGATTGTGTCGCCCTCGTTGACCTTCACGCGCGCGCTGAGCTGGGCGATTAGCGTCGTGCCATCTACAAGCAGGTGGACATCGTTGCGGTCGCCGTGCGGCTCCACGACATCGACGACGGCGGGCACAGGCTCGGACAGAATCGCGTCGGGCGGCGCGGTGCGGTCTGTGTAGATATCCTGCGGGCGGATCCCCATCAGCACGCTCTGCCCGATACGCGAGTGCAACCGATGCGCGTGGGAATCCAGCATCGGCAGCGTCGTCGACCCCACCTGCAGCGCAGGTTTGCCGTCTTGTTCTACGACCTGCGCGTTCAGCAGGTTCATCGGCGGCGTGCCGATAAAGGTCGCCACGAAAGTGTTGGCGGGATGGAAGTAGACCTCGTCGGGCGTGCCGACCTGTTGCAATACGCCGTCCTTCATCACGGCGATGCGCGTGCCAAGCGTCATCGCCTCTTTCTGGTCGTGCGTCACATAAATCGTGGTCACACCGAGCCGTTCCTGCAGTTTTTTGAGTTCGGCGCGGGTTTGGTCACGCAGTTTCGCGTCGAGGTTCGAGAGCGGTTCGTCCATCAGGAACGCTTTCGGCTGGCGCACAATCGCGCGGGCGAGGGCGACACGCTGCCGTTGCCCGCCCGACAACTCCTTCGGCAGGCGGTGCAGCAGGCTCTCAATCTCCAGCATCTGCGCCACCTGACGCACGCGCTCGTCAATGCGTTTTTTGATTGCGCGCGCCTCGCTCCAGTGCGTCAGCTGCCAGAGCGCACCCCGCAACTCGCGCAGGCGCAAGCCGAAGGCGATATTGTCATACACACGCATATGCGGATACAGCGCGTAGTTCTGGAACACCATCGCGATGTCGCGGTCGCGCGGGGAGACCTCGTTCACGCACCGCTCGCCGATATAGATTTCGCCCTCCGTCGGCTCTTCCAGCCCTGCCAGCATGCGTAGCGCGGTGGTCTTGCCGCAGCCCGAGGGACCCACCAGCACCACAAACTCGCCGGGCTGAATGTGCAGCGTCAGTTGGTTCACGGCAACAACCGTGCCGAACTGCTTCGTTACCTTCTCGAATCGCACGCTCTCAGCTTTCATGATAGGCCCAGTTTTTTGCGCCAGTAGCGAGCGAAGCCCAGCGCGATGAGTTCGTAGCCTGCGCCGAGGTCGTAGCTGCTGGGTTCTGCTCCTTGCTGGCGCATCTCCTCGTTGCCATAGTCGCGCAGGCGTTGCATCAGTTCACTGTCGGAGACGCCCTGCTCGATTTGCTTGCGTGTGAACGCCGCCCAGTCGAGCAGGCGCGTTTCAAGTTCGTTCAGGTGGCGTTCCACATCGTCGAACACGCCGAAGTGGGTTAGTGCGAGTTGCTGGATGGGCAGAACGCGGAGTTTCGCGAGGCTCGCCTGCCACGCCTCGATGTCCAGCTCAGGCGGAGGCGTGGGCGGGCGCACATAGGTTGTGCCCGGCATGCGCACGCCCGCGATGTCGCCCGCGAACAGCACGCCCGTCGCCTCGTCCAGATAGGCATGGTGGTGGCGGGCGTGTCCGGGCGTATCCACTGTCAGTAGCGTGCGCCCTGCGACGGCGAGCGACTCGCCGTCGCGCACGATACGGAGCCGCTCCTGCGGAACGGGAATCACCTCGCCCCAGAGGCGCTCCATCATCTCGCCGTATAGCCTCGATGCGCTGCTGATTAGACGGCTGGGATCCAGCATATGCGGCGCGCCAATCGGATGCACATACGCCGTTGCCTGAGGCAGGCGTTGCAGCAGCCAGCCCAGCGCGCCTGCATGGTCTAGATGGATATGCGTCACAATCAGATGGCGCACACGCTCCAGCGGGACGCCCCGCGCCTGCACCTCGCGCAGCAGCGTCTCCGCCGTGCTGGTCGGTCCGACCTCCACCAGCGCAGCGTCCGCCCCGTCGTCCAGCAAATAGGCGGCAATCGCCAGCGGATAGCCTAAAAACTGTAGGTCAATCAGTTCCGTCCTCAACTGGGACATTTCGGGCGTTCGATTCGGAAAAGCTGTTGAATTTCCTGCCAGCGCAGGGTATATTATGGGTAGACACGGAACAGAAAGCGTTCTGTAACAGTCTTATCATTTACTTGTGGTTTCGCCCCCACAAGTGGAAAAATCGAGAGGAGGAGTATGATGCGAAGCCTTACATGCGCAGGTTTTGCGTGCTGGTTGGTAGTCACGGCGTTTGCAGCGGAGTCGATTGCGTTCGTGCCGCGCAACAGTTATCTGATACGCCCGGTGAGCAGCGCGCGTGAATTAGCGAACCAGATTCGCACGGAGCCGATCGTCGCGCAGCGCTACGCCCGTCACTACAAGCGGAGCGCGTGGGAGTTTGCGGAGTATGTAGAGAAGAATTTGCGCCTGACGCGCCTCGAGCGGGCGCAAACTTTCAATGTCTACTATTCGCCTCCGGATGACCGTTTGCTGGTGGTGCGCCGCACGCTGCCGAAGGGTACGCCCGTTTTTGTGGAGAAGGCGACCGGCAAGCCGATTTTGAAGGCGAACTGCGGCAATCCGCTCACCCATGCAACGTCCGTTCCGCCTCCGAAGGCGCAGGTTCCCATTGAGATTACCGCCGTCGCCACGCCACAGCCGATCTTCGCGGGATCGATCGACGCGCCGCGGTCGCCCGTGATTGAACTGGTGGAAGTGTCGGACGCGCCCATTGAGGAAGTTGTGGCGGCGGATGTGCTGCCGACGGAGATGCTGGTGGAAACGCTGCCAGAGTCCGCGCCTGAGCCGGTGGCGCCGCCGACGCTTGCGCCTGTCGCAGCGTTGGGCACCGGCGCCGAACTGCCACCCATCTACCGTGGCGGGAACTACGGCTGGATCCCCTTCCTGCCACTGCTTGCGCTCCTGGTTCCACGCACCGACCCGATCCCCGAACCGTCCAGCATGCTGGTTCTGGGCGCAGGGCTGGGACTGCTCTATCCGCTGTCGCGCAGGGCGTTCAGGCGCTCCCAAAACTCCAGCCAACGCACGGACGACTCGAGCGCGCACTCTGCATAGCGCAACGCCGCGCGCATTAGGCTCCGACACGCTTCGGGACGGGCGTCTGAGTTCATGCGCTCGCCTTGTGTCCATTGCTGGAGCAGGCTTAGCGCCTCGGTCGTGAGCGCGATGCCCTCCTGCGGGCGGGCGCACTGTGAACATAGGAGAACGCCTTCCGCAGGGATTAACAGGACGCCCTCACCCCCTGACCTCCTCTCCCACGGCGTGGGAGAGGGGGAATCTCGTTCACCTCTCCCACGCCGTGGGAGAGGGGTAGGGGGTGAGGGCATCGCAAGTTCCCCCCCACACTGCCCACACCACCTCAAATCGGGGCAATAGCCCAGCATCGCCAGCCAGCGCCATAGTGCCCACGCCGCCGCCTGCTCCGCCACGAAGCCTGCTTCCAACGCCTCGAGCGCGACAATCAGCGTCGCATACGCCCCTGGCTCGGCATGCGCTTCGGGCAGCCAGCGATCGAGGGTCTCACACAGGGCGAGCGCGACACTCAGGCGCTCCAGATCGGCGCGCAACGCAATATAACTCCGTACCAGCTGCGGCTGCGCAATCAACTGCTGGGCGCGCCCCTCAATCACCCGCGCCTTGAGGAGATTGAGCGGCTCAGTCAGCATCCCCATTTTGCTTTTCGGCTTGCGCGCTCCGCGCACCCGCAGGTGTAGTTTCCCATACTCTGGAGTCAAAAAACTAATCCACTTGTCGTACTCGCCTGCGTACCCGCGACGCAGGACGATGCCTTCCGTAAAAATTTCACGCGCCATGCTTGGGGAATTGTACCGAAAGCCCGCCTCTTGTGAGGATTCTGTGATTTCCGATGATTATACTGAGGCTATAGACTTCGCACAAACGCGAAGTCGGGAGGCAACCATGAAGAGATGCTACATTTTCGGGCTAAGCGCGATTCTTGCGCTGGGGATGCTCAGCGGTTCGTTGGCGCAGGGCGTCTCGCAGTCGTTCACCTATCAGGGGTTCCTGCGTCAAGGTGGCACGCCCCTGACCAACCCGTCGCAGCAGATGACCTTTCGGATTTACGACGCGCTCACAGGCGGTTCACTGCTTTGGAACTCTGGCGTGCTGAATGTGAACAACGGGCTGTTCACGGTGCAGCTGAACGCCCCCGCCAGCGTGTGGAGCGGCGCGGATTGCTTTTTTGAGATACAGGTGGGATCCACCACGCTCGCGCCCCGCGTGCGGATTAACCCGACTCCGTATGCCAACACCGCGACGCTGCTAAATATGTTCCAAACGGGCACTACCAACCCCGACCGCATGGTGATTACCCACTCGCCTGATTTCACGGACTGGGGCTTGCAGTACCGTGACAATGAGGACGCTTTCTATTTTCTCGCCGGGGGATCTACTCGGTTGCGCATCGGTCTTGCCGATGGATTGCTGCAATACCCGCAGGGCGCGGCGGCAGGGCGCGTGTTGACCAGCGACGCCTCGGGCAACGCCACATGGCAGTCGATTAGCATCGCGGGGCTTCCCGCAGGCGGCGACCTGACGGGAACCTACCCGAACCCGACGATTGCGGCAAACGCCGTGAACAACACCAAACTCGCCAACGACGCCGCCTCTCTGAGCAAAGTTTCGGGCGGCGCGCTGTTTAGCAACGGCTCGTTCGTGGGACTGGGCACGACCACGCCTGTGGGCGCAGGGCGGTTCGTCATCGCAGAGAACACCACTGGCTACATGGGTATGTATGTGAAAACAACAGCAGGGTCAAGTGGGCTGCCGTTCTACGGCTATGAGAACGCCAGCGCAACCGCATGGCACTACCTGGACGGTCAGGACGGCAACAAGTGGAAACTATTCTATGACGGCGATCGCCTCACCGTGACCCCTACTGGGAACATGGGTGTCGGTACAACAACCCCTCAAACGAGGCTCCATGTGCTTTCAGGAAGTGGCACTCCACTAACTGTTCAGGGTGACAACGCCGCCGCTTACATAAATGTCCTCACGGCGGCTAACCGCGAGTCGGCGGTGTTGTTCAGCAATCCCAACTTCGCCGCGGGCGGTATTGTGTACAACAACGCCGGAACCCCGAACGGACTGCAGTTCCGCACCAATGGGAATGTGAATCGTGCGGTGATTACGGACACAGGGCTGGTGGGTATAAACATCTTAGCTCCTGCCGCACGCTTGCATGTGCAAGGCGCGTCAGCCAGCCAAACGACTGCGATTATCACGGGTAACGGTGGGCAATATCGCACAGACTGACCCACAGGCTGGTGGGGCGGCTTAGCAACTTGGGACATCTTGTGTTCGGGCATCCGCACTAGCCTCCTCATCGCCGATGGCCTCGTGCGCACCGCCGTGCTGGAAATCACCGGCGCAGACCTCGCCGAGAAGTTCCCCACCACCGACACGGTGGAAGCGGGCATGGTCGTGGAGATTGACCCTGACAATCCCGATCACCTGCGCAAGGCGCAGGGCGCGTACAACACGCGCGTGGCGGGCGTGGTCGCCGGCGCGAACGGACTGCCCACCGGCATCGTGCTGGGCAACTTGGAAGGCAGCGAGACCCACACCCCCATCGCGATGAGCGGGCGTGTGTGGGTCTACGCCGACGCCACCGAACGCGCGATTGAATCCGACACGTTGCTTACCACCTCCGATAAGCCCGGCTACGCGATGGCAGTGCGCGATAAGGATCGGGCGCAGGGCGCGATTCTGGGCAAAGCGATGACCCGACTGGAACAGGGCAAAACGGGTATGGTGTTGGTACTCGTGAACCTGCAATAAGGGGGCGAACACGATGCGATACCTATGGATAGTACTCTGTCTCAGCCTGACGATGGGCGGCTGGGCGCAAGAGGATGGGGTCATCGATGCCGCGATGGTGGATGAAACCGTCCGCCTCGCTGCGCCGCCCTCGAAACGCCTCGCGCCCAGCGCGCCCGCGCGCGTGGTCGACCTGCCCCCCACCGTCACGCCGCCGTCCAACTGGGAAGGCTATAACCAGCCGTTCTTCGTGGCGGGCTATATCGCGTCCGCCCCACCTGACCTCTCCCGCGCCATCCGCTGGACACGCTACGAAGACAAAGATGGCAATCGCGGACAGGTGGGCGTCCTCATCCTGCGCTCCCAAAACGCCAAGTCGCTGCGCGTGCGCTTCTCAGGGGGGCGCTGGCATCCCCAACTCCAACTGCGCGTGTTCGACCCCGCAGGCGGCTACGCTTTCCCCCACACCTTCCCGATGTGGGACGAGAACGGCGACTGGTGGACGACCATCATCTTCGGCGAGCAGATTGGGCTGGAGTTTTTCATCCCCGACACTGCCGACAAAGCCGTCGTCCCCGACATTACAGCCATCGCCTATCACTTCGCAGGACCCGACCTTGCCGTGAGCGACTTTGAACCTGCCTCAGGCTGCCCTCTGAACGATGTGAGCTGCTTTCCAGCGTGGCGCAACTTCGCGGCGCTCTCGGTCTGTATGCTGTCGGTTATTGGCGGCGGCGGGAATGTAGCGGGCTTTTGCTCGGGGAACGCCATCAACCGCACTCCGCAGGACTTCGCGCCGATTGTGATGACGGCGCGCCACTGTGTAGGCGACCAGGCTGAAGCGAACGCGACCGTGTTTGTGTGGAACTACTTCACAGCGACCTGCAACGGGACGCCGCCGAACCCGAACAGTCTGCCGCGCAGCACGGGTTCGCTTTTGCTCAAGCAGCATCAAAACAGCGACTGGACTTTGCTGGGATCTTATGAGCCGATGGCAGCAGGCGCGTATGTGGGTTGGGACACGAGCTTCATCGCCAACGGCACGGAGTTGACGGCGATTTCGCATCCGATGGTTCCCGCGCCGCCGAGCGGACCGTTTATGCGCGTGGCGTTCGCTCAGAAAACAGGAGAGACGCGCTGCGTGACGACTGGCGTCGACGCCGACACATGGCAGGTACGCTGGACAAACTCCACCATTCGGCGGGGCAGTTCAGGTTCAGCGCTTCTGGATGCGAGTATACGCGCACGCGGTACCGCTTCGTGTGTATCGACCTGTATCCTGTCTGACCCGAAGTGCTGCCCGCCCAACCCGAACGCGCTGGGGTATTATGGGCGGATTGATGTGGCGTTCCCTGTTATCCAGTGGTACTTGCTGAACATGGCGAACCCGACCTTTGTGAACCGCGCGGTCTCGGGCGATGCGGGCAACGGCGGCGCGAATGAACGCGGCACTTCGGGCAACCCGTTCAATACCGTGTATGAAGGCACTTTCTGCGTGCCCACGAGCGGCACGGTGCGCATCGTGCCTGGCAACTACAACGAGCGGTTCCGTGTGTGGCGCGCCATGCGATTGGAGCGCAGTGGAACTTCAGGCGTCGTGCGCATCGGCGCGCCGTAGCCCTCACCCCCAACCCCTCTCCCGCACGCGGGAGAGGGGAGAACCCTTTCAAGGAGATACGCCAATGAAAACACTGACTAAACTCATGAGCCTCTCAGTAGCCTTGCTGCTGAGCCTGATGTGCGCCCACGCCCAATCGGGCGGCGGCTACGACCTGAGCTGGTGGACGATCGAAGGTGGGGGCGTCACCTTTGCCACGGGCGGCGCTTTTGACCTCGGCGGCACAGCGGGTCAGCCCGACGCCACACGCCTGAACGAACTCGCAGGCGGCGCGTTCCGCATGACGGGCGGCTTCTGGTTCGTGTCGTGCATTATCACCAACGGCGATGCGGACGGCAACGGCTGCGTGGACGACGCCGACCTGCTGCTGGTGTTGTTCAACTTCGGCTCCACAGGCTTCAACCTCGCCGATGTGAACTGCGACGCGGTGGTGGACGACGCCGATCTGCTGATTGTGTTGTTCAACTTCGGTGCAGGGTGCT
>CALKLF010000114.1 GCA_937992175.1 uncultured Fimbriimonadales bacterium
GTACTCGGCTCGGAGTCGGCACAGATTGAGAAAATCATCTCTGTACGGCTTGTGCGCTAACAGCTCCTGCTCATACAGCTCAAGCAGCGCCTTCTTCACATACGGAAAGACCTTCGGCTCCATTCCACACCTCGTTAGCCCTCCCCACCCTGCGAGGTGTGGCAGGCAGGGCAGGGAAGGCTAAGTAGAGTATACCTCATTCACGCCTCGCAGGGTTGCGAGGGCAGTGCGTCGGGGGTTTCCATTCTCTCTTGCCATCTTCAGTCCCTCCATGTGTATGATCACCCGTCGCCCCTTGCTCCAGCCGCCGCTGAATCTCGGCGATTCGTTTTATCGCCTGCGCCCAACGCGCTTCGGCGTCGCGGGCGGACAGCGGTTCCAACCGAGCAAGTAGGTCGGGGACGCGATAGGGCATGGTTATTACTCCTTCGCTTCGGGCGATTCGGGTTCGGCTCCCCGCGGCGGGCGTTCACTCAGCTCGCTGTCATACTCGCGCTGCAAAGCCTCCAGTATGATCGCGCGAACTTCATTCCGCACGCTCCTGAAGTTGCGATACGCCCGACGGCGCAGCAGCTCGTACTCGTGCGGATACCCTCGCAGCAACTCGCGAATCGTACTCATGACCCCCCATTATCCCTATGTCTGCTGTTGCATCTCAAGAGTGGGAGGCGATAGGCAACAGTAAAGCGCGGGGGCAATTCCCCGCTCTGAGGAGCTTCACAGCTCGGCGCGTGCGGCGCGATTCCTGCTACTTCAATCGCAGCATCACCTCGCCCTGCAGGTTCAGCGGCGAGCAGGCGAGCAGGACGATTGAAGGTTCGAGCGGGCGTGTGTAGGCTTCACCAAGTTCTCTACTCTCGTTCTAAAACGTTCTCCAGCCGCTCATACTCCGACGGCGGGATCTTGCGTCCTTGTGCATCCGTGCAGTAGAAGCTCAACACCGCCCGCCCCGCCCATAAGCCAAACCGCGCACTGTGAATGTTCCAACCCAGCTGCGACAGCGCATACGCCGCCCGATACAACGCCCCCAAATCAGGCGCCGTATGCCAATCCACCACCGTGTAGGCGTCCGAAGCGTCATCATGCAGCTGCAACTGGCTCACGCGCAACGGGGCGTCGGGGTCTTTGCCATGCTCGCGCAACAGGTCGGACACCGCCCGCGCGCCCGTCAACACCTGACGCAACGCCCGCTCCAACACCGCGCACTGGTTGGGCGACAGCGGACGCGAACGCACCGTCAGCCCCAGCGTGTCCAACGCCACGCGCGGCGCATCCTCGCGGGTCAACACGCGCGCCCACGCCACCTCCACCTCATACGCATACAACACGCCCGCAATCTTGCTCAGCAAGCCAGGCTGCGGGTCGTCGAAGGTACACAGCGTCAGCTCGGTGTAGGGGGCGTCGGGCGCATTATGGAACTCCACCACCGCCCCCTCGCCCGCCCGCACGCGCTGGATGTAGTGGATATGCACGCTAATCTGCTCGGGCGGCGTGTTCAGCAGGTAGCCCGACGGCATCTGCTCGATGTGCGCGGCGATTTCGGCTTCGGCAATCGGGTGCTTGGTCAGGGCGCGTTGGAGGCGTTTGCGCACGGCGGTCAGCGCGGGCGTCTCGTCGGGCAAGCCCTCCTCCAGCGCACGCAGGCTGCGCCGATACAACTCCTGCAAAAAGCTCGCCTGCGCGGGCGTCCAGATGCGCTCGCCCACCGCCTGCGTGTCGGCGCAGGTCAGCAGGTACAGCATCTGCAGGCGTTCGGGCGTGTTCACGATTCGAGTGAACTCGCGGATGGTCTCAGGCAAGTGCAAATCGCGCTGGCGGGCGGTCTGCGCCATCAGCAGGTGGTGGCGCACCAGAAACGCGACCTCCTCCACCTCAGCGTCGCGCCAGCCGAGCGTGCGGAGAGCCTGCTGCGCCAATTCCGCCCCCACCTCCGCATGCGGGCGCGTGGGGTCAACCTTGCCCGCGTCGTGCAGCAGCAACGCCATATAGAGCAGCTCAGGCGCGGGCAGCTGCTCCAGAATCGTGCGCCACAGCGGGTTGCCCTCGCCTCGCGCGTAGCCGTCCAGCAGGCGGATGGCTTGCAGCGTGTGTTCGCCGACGGTGAACTCGTGTGTCGGGTCGCCTGCGGGCAGGGTCATCAGCGGCGCGAACGGCGGAAACGCCCAGCCCAGCACGCCCAGCCGCGCCATCGGCTCCAACACGCGATAGACCTCGCCCGGACGACTGAGCAACTCGCGTAGGACGGAGCCGATGTACGCAGGACTGAGCGGAAACGGCGTTTTGCGGATTTCGAGCGCGGCGTTGCTGACGTGGGGAGCGCGTCGCTGACGTGGGGAGCGCGTTGCTGACGTGGTCGGCGGTGTTGCTGACGGCGTCGGCGGCGTCGCTGACGCGGACAGCGTGTTGCCGACGTCGAGGACGACGGCGATTTCCAGGCGAGATTGGATGGCGTGGCTCAGCTCCAGCCCATACCGTTGCGCCAGCAGGAAGCAGAGCAGGCGCCAGTCGGGGGGTTCTTTGTCCAGCGCGGGGGCGGGGGTGATTTGGCGGTCCACGCTGTCCAGCCCGACCCCCAGCACGAGGGGCGCATTGGCGAGGCGTTCGATACCACGTTCTGTCAGGCGGGCGTGGTCGGCGAGGGCGGCGTAGACCTCGCGCATTAGCGTGGTGCGGTCTGCGCCCAGATGTTCGGCGAGTTCGTGTTGTTTGGTCAGGGTGAGTTGTTCCCGCGCCTCGCCGCTGACGGCGTGCAACAGGGCGCGATAGCGTTGCAGGGCGCGGGTGGCGTGGTCTAAGGCGTCGGCTTCGGTTTGCGAGAGGATGCCTTCATCTACCAGCGCGGGCAGGGCGTGTTCGTGGGGTGCGCCGAAGCGGGCTTGCGCCATCCAGTTGAGCGTGTGGCGGTCGCGCAGTCCGCCGCGTCCTTCTTTTAGGTTGGGTTCGGCGCGTAGCACGCCCTCGCCCAGTTTTGCCCAGCGCGCCCGACACTCGCGATACCGCTCCAGCGTGAAGCCGGTGGGGTCCAGCGTGCGCCAGAATCGGTTTTGGAAGGCTTCGGTGAGTTCGGGGCTGCCTTGCAGGGGGCGCATTTCCAGCAGTCCGGTGCGGGTTTTATGGTCGAGCGCGTCGAGGTCGTCCAGCAGGCGGTAGGCGTAGCCGACCTTGAGGCGGGCGTGGGTGTAGAACACGTGCATCATGGCTTGGAAGAGGTGTTTCACGAGGCGTTCGGTGAAGGGGTCGCCTTCGTGTGCGGGAGTGAAGGTGAGGTCGATATCGGAGTAGGGGGCGAGTTCGCGTCGTCCGTAGCCGCCGGTTGCGAGGATGAGGAGGGGTGGGTGGGGTGGGGGGGTAGTTTCTTGGGCGGCGTGTTGCCAAGCGCGTTGGTAGAGGGCGCGCAGGGTATTGTCCAGCACTTGGGCGTATTGTTGCATCCAGGCATCGATGGGCGCGGCGCGGCGTTGCAGCGCGTCGATGAGGTGTCGCCGCGCTGTGATGAGTTGTTGCGCGATGGCGTCGTAGGGTTGCGTGGCGGTGTGCATCGCAAGGAGTTTACCTGATTATCGCGGCAGGGTTTCCACACTCAGTCCAGTAATGGCGGCTGTAGCTAAATCCTTATCCGCACTGACGAAGTAGAGAGGGCGCAGTGCTTGCAGTAGGTTTTGGGTGAGTTCTTCAAGGCAGATCAGTATCAAGGCGTCATTCGCGCCCACTGAGTTGGATTGAATCAAATGTGGCACGCGCATATTCACTTGAAAAAAAGGTATTCGCGCACAGCCGAGGCGCGCTTTGGGTTATAACCCCACTTTGGAGGCTCTACCCAGCCCAATCGCTTCAGGCAGTCGTCCATCTTCCAAGGGAAGTCGTGGTAGAGGTATTTGAGGATTTCGCGTACTTCCTCTGGCTCATCCTGTGTCGCTTTTGTTTCCTCAGGTTGATATTCGGCGGCGAGTTTCTCATGGATTAGCAGCGCGCCGTACAAGAAAGAGGCTACTTCCGTTTTGTAGATTTGCACTGAGCGCGAGTCGTGAGGTAAGGGCGGTAGCGTCATAGACAGTTCTTCTTCAGAAATGGCGTCGCCGTGAGCGACTCGGCTACGTATTTCGTAAAAGTCCCACATCCAGAAGCCTGCCACCGTGCGGGTTTTTAGATCTCCTTGCCGAGTGGGGCGCTGCTGTTCCACGACACCCGTCCAGTGGCTTCTTAGCCAGTTGTCTACCGTGTTCGCAAGCGTCTCTTTGGTCTTATTGAGCTGATGCTCGCCTGTCTTTAGGTTCACGGGCGGCGGGAATAGCGTCTCCAACGCGGTTGCCACGTAGACCACCAGCACCTCCTGCGCTTGGTCTTTGCGGTGCGCCAGCCGAAACCACTCCAGACTACGCAGGATGCGGCGGCGCTCGTCTGGGTCAAATTCTTGCGGACGAACAGACTGCGCCGCTGTTTGCGCCCGAAAATGGGATCACCGTGCGCGGGATGATTGCAGAGTCTCGGCAGTCGTGAGCAGGCAAGGTATAATACCCCCGATGGCAACCATCGAACTGGTCAACCGCAAGTTCCCTGACTGGCTCAAGGTGCGTCTGCCCAAGCCAGAGAAAGTGCAACAGTTGGAGCAGATGATGCGAGCGGCGCGCCTGCATACGGTGTGCGAAAGCGCACGCTGCCCGAATCTCCCTGAATGCTGGTCAAAAGGCTCCGCGACTTTTATGATTTTGGGTGACATCTGCACGCGCCACTGCGGTTTCTGCGCGATTAAGACGGGCAAACCGCTTGCGTTAGACCCGCAAGAGCCGCAACGCCTCGCCGAAGCCGCCAAGCGGATGGGACTGAAACATATCGTAGTGACCTCCGTCGCGCGAGACGACCTGCCCGACGAAGGCGCAGGGCAGTTCGCCGCCACAATTCGGGCGCTGCACAAGACCATCCCCAACGCCATTGTGGAAGTGCTGACCCCCGACTTCAAAGCGAAGGCATGGTGCATTCGGCGTGTGGTGGACGCTCAGCCCGAGATTTTCAACCACAACATCGAGACGGTGGAACGCCTGCAAACGATTGTGCGCCCGCAAGCCCGCTATGACCGCTCGCTCAAGGTGCTGGAAACCGTGAAGCAGATGGACTCCACGATTTACACCAAGTCGGGCATCATGCTGGGGTTGGGCGAGACGCGCGAGGAGGTGCTGCAGACGATGCGCGACCTGCGCAACGCAGGCGTGGACGCCCTCACCATCGGGCAGTACCTGCGCCCCACGCAGCGCCACCTGCCCGTGCAGGAGTATATCCACCCCGACCAGTTTGAGGAGTATCGCGTATTGGGGGAGGAGATGGGCTTCCTGTTCGTCGCGTCGGGACCGTTCATTCGCAGTTCCTACAATGCGATTGCGTTCTCGCAGCACGTGATGGCAGAGAGGCTCGCCAAAGTTGGCGCGATGGAGAGTGCGTAATCTGCTCTGGCGGACGGGGCAGCTGCTGATGTTGCTGCTGCCCGTCGCGCTGATGACGCTCGCGGGGGCGATGTACCTCTGGCAGGTCAAGCTCGCCGTCGAAGATAGCCTGCCGCCTGCCTTACGCGAATACGCGCGACGCCAGGCGGAGCTGGATGTGCAGATCGAGCGCGTCTCGCTGGGGCTAACTCGCGTTTTACTCACGAACGCCGATGTGCGTACCCTCACGGGCGAGCGATTGTTCCGCACCCGCTATCTGGAGGCGCGCATGCCCCTCAACGGCGAGCCGATCACGATTGAGATAGACCGCCCCGAAGTCTGGATCCAGCGCAATCGCCAGGGCGTGTGGAACATCGACCCGCTGCTGCAGCAGCCGCGCCCGCCTGAGCCGACGCCAATCACCTTTCGCGTGCGCGCCCGTCAGGGAACCCTCTATTTCGACGATTTCCTGCCCGACTCACCTGTTCGCGCCACCCTCTGGGCAGACGAGTTCGTCCTCAGCCAGCCCCGAATCGGACAGCAAATCGCTCTTCGCGGCTTCAGCGACAGGCTGGGCGCGATCGAAGCGCGCGCCCTCTCCGACGGCAAGCGGTGGCTGGTGGAACTCAACGCGCAGGCGGCGCGCGGCGAGGCGTTCAAACCCTATCTGCCGAAGACCGACTTCGATGTCAAGGGCGTACAGGGGCATGTCGCGCTGCAGATTGTATACGAACCTGACCAACCCCTGCAGATTCAGGGAACGGCGCAGGGCGTCGCGCAAAATGCAATTTTCCGACAAAAAGTTTTACCATTTCGGGACTTCGAATGGCAGGTTGTGTTTACCGAGAAGGGACTTGCAGGGGCGCTGGCGACTCGCGACAGACGCCTAAGCGGGCGCGGAACAGTGGACTGGTCGGAACGGGAACCGTTCATCTCAGCGCAGGCGCAGTTCGTAGGCGACGACGCGAGGGTTCTCTGGCGACTGTTGCGCAACGATGAACCGCTTGTGCAAGGCAGATACGAAGCGCAACTGCGTCTGGAAGGCGCGCCCGACTCCCTTCAGGCGATAGGCGTCGCGCAACTGGAACGGATTCGCACCCCTCAAGGCGATTTGCGCAACCTGCGCTCTGCTGTATTGTTCACGCAGGGGCAACTCGTGCTGCCGAACCTGCAAGCGTTGTATGCAGGACGCCCCATTGGGGGCAAGCTCTGGCTGGATACGCGCCCCAAGACCCCCGAACTGCGCCTGTATGCATCGGTCAAAGGGCTGCCGCTTCGCCAGATACCCGCCCTGCGTGAGCAGCCGCTTCAGGGCGCGATAGACGCGGCTGTAATCGTTCATGGCGATCTCGATAATTTGCAGGCAGAGGCAAACCTGCTGACAGACGCGCTCTTTTACAACGGGCGTCGTCTGGGCGGGGCGCGGGCGCGTGTGGAATTTGCCGCGGGGACTCTGCGCCTTCCCCTCGTGATGCTGCAAGGCACGGCGGGCGCAGTGCAAGTTTCTGGCGAAATCTTAGACACACTTGGCGACAATCCGCGCTTCGACCTGCAGATTGAAGGGAGCGGGCTGGATTTGAACCTGGTAGCGCAGTTAGCGGGCTATGCAGAAGGTGAGCTGCTCACCGACAGCGAGGGCAACGCGCTGCGCTTAGATGGCGTCGGCTACCTCACGGCACAGTTTCGCGGCAGTCTCAAATCGCCTGAAGCCGTCGCCGAGGCGGTTGTCTTCGACGGCAGGCTCGGCGACATCGGCGCGGAGATTACGGTCGCAAACCTCAATCTTCTGGAGCATGAGCTGCGAATTACCCAGCTGCAAATTCTGCGACGCGCCTCGCAGCTGCTGGCGTCGGGTGTGGTGCGCCTGCCTGCCGAGTCGGGCGAGCCTCCCCATTTCCAGCTGCAGGGCGACCTGTACGAGTTCGACCTTGCGACGATTCCCGACTGGCTCCGTCGTGAGCTGCCGTTGTCGGGACTGGCGTCGGGCGCGTTTCAGGCAGAAGGCGAGCCGCGACAGTTCCTCGTGCGGGCTAATCTGAACGCTGAGGGGATTCAGTACGACCAGACCCTGCTGCGCAACAGTCAGGCGCAGGTCGTGGTGCGCGTTGAGAACGGCGTGACGCGGGTTGAGGTGGAGAACGCGCAGGCACGTTTGGGCGGGGGCGTCCTCACCGCAAGTGGGCAGTGGCACTCGGAAGGCGAGTTCGAGGCGCGTTTCCGCCTCAAAAACGCCTCGCTGGAGGCGCTCGCGCCCTACCTGCCTGTGGAGTATCGTCTCACAGGGACGGTGTCGCTGGAGGGCGAGGCGTCGGGAACGCTCGATCAGCCCGCTGTGAATATGCAACTCAAGGGCGAGCAGCTTGCGCTGAACGGGGCGTTGCTGGGGGATGTGGAAGGAAGACTCGGTTACAGCCCTCATCCCCAACCCCTCTCCCACGGCGTGGGAGAGGGGAGTTCAAGTTCCTCCTCTCCCACGCCGTGGGAGAGGGGGCAGGGGGGTGAGGGCACTCTCCACGCCCAGCTCACCCTTCGCACGTCCGACGGCGAGGCGCACGTCTCCGAGTTCCGCTATGACCTCGCCGACAATACCGTTCGCCTGACAGCAGAGACCGACCCTCTGCCTATCGACTGGCTCCGCCGGGTGGCGCGCGCCCTGCCTGACGCGCTGCCACTCGCCGTCGCCGAGCGAATCGAAACGCTGCAGGGTAAGGTGCAGGCACAGTTGAATATTGAGGGCGCGCTTAGTGGACCCACAGCACGCCTGACGCTGAACGCCGAGGCGCTGGAATGGCGCACACAACCGCTGGGACGCCTTGCGCTGCAAGCCGAATGGCAGGGCGTATCCGAAGTGAGCGACCTCGACGATGTCTCGCCTACTGAACGCGCCGCTGAATCGCTCCGCAGACTGCGTACCCGACGCGCCTGGCTCCAGCAGCTTCGCTGGCAAACTGATACCGCACGCCTTGAAGCGCAAGCCGCCTACGTGTCGGAACGACTCGACGCCGATGTGGAAATCGCGCAGTTCCCGCTCCGCTGGGTCAGGCTCTGGGATCCCAGTTTGCCCGAATTCGACGGCGACCTCGACCTGAGCCTGATTGCGCAGGGCGACCCCGAATCGCCCCAGCTGAGTCTGAGCGCGACGCTCGATAAACTGACCTACGGGGATTACACGATAGACCAGATTCTATTCAGCCAAATTGATGTGCGCGAGGGCGCAATTCAGACCGACGACGCGCTGATTCGGATGGGCGAGTATCAGGCGCGTTTCTCAGGACGACTGCCCTTTTACTGGTCGCCTCTCAGCATCCCCGACGATGAACCGATCCAGATTCAGGCTCGCCTGCGCGAGCAACCGCTTACCCTATTGAGCCTGTTCGCCCCCATCGATAAAGAGCGCACGCAGGGCGTGATTGAGGGCTTTCTGGAGGTGAACGGCACACTCGCTGCGCCCGAGCCGCGCGGACGCCTGACAATTACCGACGGCGCGCTGGCGTTCCAAGATCTGCGCACCGCCCTGCAGGAGATTGGGCTGCAGGTGGAGTTCGACGGGCGCGAGGCGCGCATCGTTCAGGCGCAGGCGCGCTCATCAGAGGGGGGAGCCATCCGTGCGGAGGGCGCGATTGACCTCTCGGACGAAACACCCAAGTTGAATATTCAAGTTCGCGCCGATTCGTTCACGGCGACAGAGCCGAAGTTGCCTGTGCTGGAGGGCAGCGCAAAGGCGGTTGTGTCAGGCGAGATTGGACTGACGGGTACGCTCGCCGAGCCAGAGGTGAAAGGCGCGGTGCGCGTGCAACGCGGGTTCCTCTACCTGCCTCCAGAGTTCACCCCGCGTGAGGGCGGCGAGCCGTTCCCGATAAACCCCCGCTTCGATATTCGGGTCGATGTTGCCGACGAGTTCACCCTGCGCAACCCGAACCTCGACGCGCGCATGGAGGGCGCCCTTCAGATGGGCGGCTCGCTCCAGTCACTTACGCTTACGGGCGAGTTCAACCTGCGCGGCGGCGCGCTTAGCCTGCCCACCGCGCGGCTGCGCATCGAACCCGACAGCGTCGCGCGCCTCGTCTATCCGTTCACCGCGCCGACAGGCGAGACCATCGCGCGCATCGAGCTTAATGTGCGCGCCAGCACGAGCGTCGTGGCAGCCGACTTCACGGGCGACCCCGTCCGCTATCGCGTGGAAGTCGATGTGAACGGTCCGCTGGACGACCCCGAACGATTGCAGCTGACCGCCCGCTCCGACCCGCCAGGGCTTTCGGAACAGCGGATACTGAGCCTGCTCGGACGGGGGCAGGCGTTGGCGGCGATTGCCCGCGGCGCTGACCCCGCTCAGGTATTTCGCGAGCAGATTGGCGACATCCTGACTGCGCAGGTGCTGCCCGGCTTGCTTGCCTCGCTGGAGACAGGCATCGCTGAAGCGTTCGACTTAGAGCAGTTCTCGCTGGACTACACAGGACTACGCCCTGCGAGCCTCTATCTGGTGAAGAACCTGTTCGACGGCGTGGGCGTTGCTTATCGGCGCGGCATCGGCGTCGGCAACGAGGAGTATCAGGTGCGCTTCTTTTATCGTCTCCCGTTCCGCAACCGCCTGCTGCAGCGTCTGCGCGTGGGCTTCGGCTTCGACCACAAGCAGACCCGCTTCGTGTTTCTTGAGGGGAGCGTGTTGTTTCGTTAGGCTACTCGCATCCCTCGCCGAATCCGAACAGGACTTCAAGCAGGTCGGCGTCGTCTACCACGCCGTCCTCGTTCACATCGCCCGCGCCGCCCTGACCGAAGTTGAACAGCACGGTGAGCAGGTCGGCATCATCGTTGCAGCCGTTGCCGTCGGCGTCACCGCGCGGGCGGATAGCGTAGCGCGCCAGATAGGCGTCCCAGTCGCCTGTGGGCGTCCACACGCGTCCGTATAGCGTGAAGCCCCGTCCGTCGGGCTGCACAAGGAGTTGCGCGCCGATGTCCAGGGAGTCGGCGACCTCGAAGTCCACTGTCCACTCTTGCGCACCGCTGGGAGTGTAACGATAGACACGAATTACGGGGTTCAGGGCGTCAGAGCTAACGAACTCCCGAGCGAAGTAGCAGAGCCTGCCTGCAGCATCGGTCTGCATGCCGTAGAGAAAATAATTGTCCACTGCGCGCTCCCACATCCGTACGCCGCTTGCGTTGTAGGCGCGTATCCAGCGCTGGCTGCCTGCCCCTTCCCGAGTGTACGCCTGTCCCTGAGGGCTGACCGCCATATCGCTTACAAACCCCGTCTCTATATTTTCCCACACGAGGTTGCCCTCTGGGGTATACACGGCGATGCGTCTTGTCGAGGGCGAGCTGTGGCTGTCAGTCTCCGCAAGGTAGAGCCTTCCTGCGCTGTCCGTATGCAACGCCGCAATCCAACGCCAGCTGCGAGCGATTTGCCATTCAAGCTGTCCCTGCGGCGTGTAGCGGGCTAAGTGTGTCGTGTTCTGCTCGTAGTTGCCCAGCACGAGATACAGGCTGCCATCGGGCGATACAGACGCACGCTCGAACTGCAGACTGCTTGGATACGCCTGTAGCCATTCGGAAGCGCCGTTGGCGTTCGCTTTCAGAATGTAAAGTACAGACTGGGAACCGCCCCGATGGCTCGCCAGCAGATAAAATCCTCCATCGGGCGTTGCGAGTAGGTTGTGAAAGCTCGAAGACGGGGGCAGTTCGTTGTATGTGCGTTGCCAGCGCAGTGTGCCGTCGGCGCGATAGCGCGCGACTGTGATGCGTCCGTCCATAGTATCCGCAAGCATAGGTTCGCCTGATGTGCTGACGAAGAGCTGCCCCCGCACAAGCGACTGCTCCCATAACAGTGCGCCGCCGCTGCTATAATGGCGCAAATAAGCCGTCGTATCGGTCAAGAACAGCGCATACACGCCGCCTGAACCGTCCAGCGCTGCCGAAACCCGGTCGTGAGTCGGTACAGTAAGCAGATGCGTTGCGTTCGTAAGCAGGTTGCCGTTGGTATCGTAGCGTACCACGCGCAGCGTCTCGTTTTCGCGGTAGACGCCCTGACTCTCCCCGCTGGCGTTCACCAGTAGCCCGAAATGCCGCGCAGGTTGACTTCCGTTGTAGGGGAGCGCGCGCGTCCAGAGCGTTTGCCCCTGCGCATCCAGTTTGAACATTTTCAGTTCGGGCGCGCCGCTACGCAAGTCAGGCGCGAAAAACCATGTCGCGTCGGAGTTCGGTGTGGCGGCTAACGGCGCATTGTTGTCTGCCCATCTCGAGAGGAACCCGCCCAGGCTCACAAGGTCCAACAGGCGCCAGAGCAACGCCCCAGTCGGCGCGTGTAGATCGAGCCCGAAAAATTGGTTATTGGTATACAGCTGCCTCAGGAGATGGCTGAACACGATGCGTCCGTCTGCGTGCAGCACGGCGTCGCGGTTCCCAACCACCGTGAAGCCGTCTGGGGGACGCCACTGCGTGCTTCGCAGAAACGCGCCACTTGGGCTGAAATAGTATCCTGTTCCGCCGCTGACGACGACCAGCTCCCCAGCAGGCGTCTCTCCCAAAATGCGCATCCACAGCGAACTGAGTATGCTGGACTGCAACTGCCAGAGCAGATTGCCCGCACTGTTGAGTTTTGCCATGAAGAGATAGTAAGCTGTAGGTATCTGAGTCGGAACGCCCCCGATGATAGTCACATCGCCCTGCGTGTCCACATAGACATCCTGAGCCGTCACTCCTGTGAATGCGCGGCTCCAAAGCACCGCGCCTGCAGGCGAGCGCTTGACGAGTTGTGACCCGTTCACGCTGCCCTCGCCAAACCAGAGGTAGCGGTTGCCCCCAGCGTCAATTGTGAAGGAGGAGTACCATGAAAATGAATCGTGCGACATGCGCTCCGCTCGAACCAGCGCGCCCTGCGGCGAATAGTGCAAAATCGCGCCTTG
>CALKLF010000115.1 GCA_937992175.1 uncultured Fimbriimonadales bacterium
CGCTCGCGCAGGAACGCCTGCCCGCGCTGATACGCCGTGCGAATCCGCTCCAGCGCGGCTTTCGCCTCGTCTAAACGCTCATACGAGAACTCCAGCGGCGTGCGATAGTGCACCGTGAGCAGGAAATAGCGGATGACAGCAGGCTCATACTGCTGGCGCAGCTCGCGGATAGGCACCACCACGCCTGTCGACTTCGACATCTTCTCTTGGCGCAGGCGCACAGGACCCCAGTGGAGCCAGTAGCGAACGAACGGCTGCTGGCAGTGGAGGTACGCCTCCGACTGGGCAATCTCGTTCTCATGGTGAGGGAAGATTAGGTCCATCCCGCCTGCGTGGATGTCGAACGCCGCGCCGAGATATTTCAGGCTGAGCGCGGAGCATTCAATATGCCAGCCCGGACGCCCTTTGCCCCACGGGCTGTCCCACGCCGGTTCGCTGGGCTTGGCGGCTTTCCAGAGGGCGAAATCTTCGGGGTTGCGCTTGCGCTCGTCCACTTCAATCCGCGCGCCCGCCTGCATCTCCTCCACGCTGCGCCCCGACAGTTTGCCGTACTCAGGGAACTTGTTCACCTCGAAATAGACATCGCCGTCCACCACATAGGCATAGCCGTCGTCCACGAGGCGCTGCACCATCTCAATGATGGCGTCCATGTTCTCGGTCACCTTCACAAAGCGGGGCAGGCGCACGCCGAGCGCCTCAGCGTCTTCCACATACATTTGGCTGTATTTCTCGGCGACCTCAGTGGTGCTGACGCCTTCCTCGTGCGCGCGGCGGATGATTTTATCGTCGATATCGGTAAAGTTCTGCACGAACTCCACCTGATAGCCGAGTTGCTCGAACCAGCGTCCCACGATATCCATCACGACGACGCCGCGCATGTGTCCCACATGGGCGGGGGCTTGCGGGGTCAGCCCGCAGGCGTACATCGAGACCTTGCCCGACTCGCGCGGCGTGAACGGCTCTTCCGTGCGCGTCAGCGTGTTGTAGAGGATTAGCTCCGCCATACTGCGCCGATTATACCCGCAAGCGTGCGAGATTCGGCGTGTTCCCCGTATATGCACAGAAAAGGGGCGACGCCTCAAACGGCATAATCCCGATAGGCGCGGGGGAAACCCCAGAGCGGGAGGCGCTGCGCAGGCGGCGATGATTTAGACGACTCTCATCAGCACCGTCCAGCGCCACCGCCACACCCCCTGCGGCGCCTCGTTTCCGCAGGGGGATTTTTTTGAATTCTGTGGCTTGGACAGCCCTGTCCAAGCACGGGCACGGACAAGAGTGACTGCGCCACGAAAATAAGCGAGAGGCGGGTGGGGAGGAACCCGCCTCTCCAGGGGTAGGGGAGGTGCGACCAAGTTGATCAGGAGGTTCAAAGGTCAACCTGTACCCTGTCGCCACTGGTAATTATCGGCGCGGGTTTACAAAATCTTTAGAGGGGATAAAACGGGAGGGATAGGTCCTTCCCACGAAAAATGCTACGGAAACGCCGAGAGAAGCGACCGAGCTTCCTCACTCCGCTCGGAATGACATAACCTCTTTGCACGCAAAGCTTGTCATTCCGAGCGAAGCGAGGAAGCTCTTTCGGTATCATTCTTTGCAGGAATGGCTTACCTGTTTGTCAGGGGAAAAGAGGAGTCCCCCCGCATTATCGTTTCGGGTAAGATTCTGAGCATGAACGCTCCAGAGATCAAGTTCGGCACGGAAGGTTGGCGCGGCGTGATTGCCGACGATTTCACGGTTGCCCATGTCCGACTGACGACCCATGCGATTGCCCGCCATCTAAAGGAGACGCAGCCGCCGGGCGAGGGTGTGCTGGTGGCGTATGACTGTCGCGCGCTGTCGGAGGTGTTCGCGCAGGCGGCGGCGCAGGTGCTGTTGAGCTACGGCTTTCCTGTGTTCCTCGCGCCGCGCCCCGTCTCGTCGCCCGCCGCGGCACACGCGGTTATCAAGCGCGGGATGCAGGGCGCGGTCATGTTCACCGCGAGCCATAACCCCCCCATCTTTCACGGAATCAAGTTCAAGCCCCACTACGGCGGCGCGGCGCTGACCGACATCACCCAGAGCATCGAGCGTCAGCTCAGCGCGCTGATGAGCGACTACGAACGCTACACCCAACCCGTTAGCCACCACGCCGAACCGCATCCCCTTGACCCCGTACCCGACTATCTGGAGTATGTGCATCAGTTCATTCGCGTGGATGAACTCTACGAAGCGCCCTATCGCGTCGTCACGGATGCGATGCACGGCTCAGGCGCGGGCTACCTGAAGGCGTTGATTTCACGACTGGGAATGGAAGTCCATGCCCTGCGCGAGGAGCGCAACCCCTACTTCGGCGGCGTGAACCCCGAGCCGATCCCGCAAAACCTTCAGCCACTGCTGCATGCCGTGAAGCACCTCAAGGCGCATATCGGCGTCGCTATCGACGGCGACGGCGACCGCATCGGCGCAGTAGACGAACACGGCAACTTTGTGGACAGCCACCGCATCTTCGCCATAACGCTGCGCCACCTCATCGAACAGCGGGGCATGACGGGCGGCGTGGTCAAAACCTTCTCCGTGAGCCAGATGATCGACAAACTCTGCGAACATTACAACTTGCCGCTGAGCGTGACGCCCATCGGCTTCAAGTTCATCGTGGAAAAGATGTTGGGGGGCGGGATTCTGATGGGCGGCGAGGAGAGCGGCGGCATCGGAATCACCGAGTATATGGTCGAGCGCGACGGCGTGATGATGGGTATGCTCCTGCTGGAGGCGATGGCGACCTCAGGCAAGACCCTCTCCGAACTCGTGGAGGAGGTGTTTGTGATTACGGGACCCTATCATTACCATCGCATCGACGCCCACTTCGAACGCGAGCAGATGCCTGCCCTGCGGGAGCGGCTCAAGGAGCTGGAGTTGACGCAGGTGTTGAACATCCCTGTGGTGAAGCGCGATACACTGGACGGAATCAAGCACATTCTGGAGGACGGCAGCTGGGTGCTGATGCGGGCGTCGGGCACGGAGCCGGTGGTGCGCATCTACGCTGAAGCGCGCACGCCCGACGGCGCACGCCACCTCGCGGAGGAGGGACACTTTACCCTGAAGAGGCTGATAGAGTAGAGGGTAAAATGAGGGTATGAAACAGGCGACGCTAACCGAAGAGGAATGGGAGCAGCTATGGCAGTCGCTGCCGCGGGAGTTCAAGCGCCGTCTTATTGCGCAGTTTGAGCTGGAACTCGCGCAGGAGCGACGCCTAAGACAGCAAGCCTTCTCCCAGCGGTTGCGAACCTTTGCCCGCGACAAGGGCGTTGACTGGGATTAGCTCTCGGCAGAACAACGCCTTGAGTTCATCCGCGCCTATCATGAGCCGATTGCTCTGTTCGACAACCTGTTTCGTCAGTATGAGGCTCAAATGGAGTCCGCAGTCCGGGCCGCCGCTTCGCAGCAGCGCATAGTGTTGTGGACGAGCTGCTCACCTTCCTTGAGGTAGTCGAGATATCAGGCGAGTTGAAAGGCGTCTGCATCGACCCTGACGACGATGCCGTATTGGAATGCGCTGTGCAGGCGAACGCAACGCACATTATCACGGGGGACGCGAACCTCTGGAGCGGTTTCAAGGGGTAGCCATTGGGTCGCCTGCTCAGTTCTTACAAAGCGTCTACTCGGCAGAAGACTCTGGGTAGCTCCACAAGGTACACTCTCTCCCGTGCGGATTCTGTTTCTGGCGGACATCGTGGGACGAACGGGGCGCAACGCCGTCGCCAAAGTGTTGCCCGAATGGTGCGAACGCTACGCGCCCGATATCGTCCTCGCAAACGGCGAGAACGCCGCGGGGGGCAAGGGCATCACGCCTGAAATCATGAACGACCTGACGCAAATGGGCATCGCGGGCTTCACCACAGGCAATCACATCTGGGATAAGAAAGAAATCTACCCCACACTCGACTCCGACCCGCGTATCGTGCGCCCTGCAAACTACTCGCCCCTGTCCCCTGGTAAGGGCTACACAATTTTTGAAGTGCTGGACAAACGGCTCGCGATGATTTCGCTGGCGGGGCGCGTGTTTATGGAAAACGCCGACTGCCCCTTCCGAAAGTTCGATGAGATTTACGCGCAACTGGAGACGCCGTTTGTGTTCGTGGACTTTCATGGCGAGGCGACCTCCGAAAAAGCCTGCTTCGCCTACTATGTGGACGGGCGCGCGAGCGCAGTGGTCGGTACGCACACCCATGTGCAGACCGCCGACGAGCGCATCCTGCCCAACGGCACGGCGTTCATCACCGACGCGGGCATGTGCGGCGCGCTACACTCATCGATCGGCATGGAACTGGAGCCGTCTATCCGCCGATTCCTGACGGGCATGCCCGCCAAAAGCGAGGTCGCCAAGGGCGCGGCGGTCGTCTGTGCTGTCCTTATCGACTTAGACCGAACTACAGGCAAAGCGCTGGGCATTCAGCGACTGCAGAAGCGGCTCACGGAGTGAGGGCGGGTATAATTCAGAAGAAAATGAAGACTGAAGTGGATCTGCCTCAGCCAGTGTGGAGCCAGCTTGTAAGCCTGGCGCAAGCGCAGCAGCGAACCGTTTCTGAGCTGATTGTTGAAGCGGTGGCGCAAATGCTCAGCCGTCAGCAAGTTCCCTTACCGCCTGAAGAGCGCAAACGCCGCGCTTTGTCTGTCAGCCTATGCTTTCATGGACAATGTGCTGCCCTCTCTTCAGGTGGAATGGGTTCTGGAAAATGACCACTCGCAAGCAGTGGCGTTGCTGCGAGCGCAGAGTCGTCGCGTTAGTCTTGTGGACGGTGTAAGTTTCGTTCTTATGCGAAGAATGGGCATCGCGACGGCGTTTGCCTTCGACCCGCACTATCTCGAACAGGGGTTTGCGCCTATTCCTTAGAGCTCTTGGTACAGGCAGGTGTATTTATGAAAACGACAGTCGTCTGGTTCCATAACGATCTGCGTTTATCCGATAATCCCGCGCTGTACTACGCGGCGCAGCGGGGCGCGGTTGTGCCCGTATATATCTATGCGCCTGAAGAGCAGGGCGCACGCGCCCCAGGCGAAGCCCGCAAATGGTGGCTGCACCATTCCCTGCAGGCGTTAGACCAGTCGCTGCAGGAGTGGGGGCTGCGCTTGACGATTCGTCGCGCCTCGCAAAGCCTGCCCGTGCTGGAGCAGATTCTGACCGAAACAGGCGCAGACGCGCTCTACTGGAACACGCGCTACGAACCGCAACGGTGGGCGCGCGACGAGCAGATCCGTAAAACCTTCCAGCAGCGCGGAATCGAAGTGCGCGAGTTCCCTTGCTATCTGCTGCATGACCCAAATGCCGTGCGCACCGATGCAGGACAGCCGTACACGGTGTTCACACCGTTCTGGAAGCGGATGCTGCAGGTGGTGGATGTGCCTGAGCCGTTGTCTGACCCCGAAACGCTGCGCGCGCCCGAACGCCTGCCCGCTTCCGAGCCGCTGGAGTCGCTGCAGTTGCTGCCCAAAATCGACTGGGCGGCGGGCTTCCGCGAGACTTGGCAGGTCGGCGAGGCAGCCGCGCACAGGCGTCTGGACTGGTTCCTGCGCCACGCGGTGGAGGAGTACCATGCCCTGCGCGACCGCCCCGACTTGGACGCCACCTCGCGCCTCTCGCCCCATCTGCATCACGGCGAAATCACCCCGCGCCAAATCTGGCATGCGACCCTGCGCCACAGCAACGGCAAATGGACAAAAGGCGTGGAGCATTTCCTGCGCGAGGTCGGTTGGCGCGAGTTCGGCTATCACATCCTGTATCATCATCCCTACACGCAGGAACGCGCCCTGCGCAGCGAGTTCGATACCTTCCCGTGGACTGAGGTGAAAACGCCCGCCTTCAAAGCGTGGACAAAAGGGCGCACTGGTATCCCGATGGTGGACGCGGGCATGCGACAGCTCTGGCGCATCGGCTGGATGCACAATCGCGTGCGCATGATTGTCGCCTCATGGCTCACCAAGAATCTGCTGATTCACTGGCGTTTGGGCGAGGCGTGGTTCTGGGATACGCTGGTGGACGCCGACCCGGCGAGCAATGTGCTGGGCTGGCAGTGGACCTCGGGCTGCGGGGCGGACGCCGCGCCCTATTTTCGCATTTTCAACCCCGTGATTCAGGGTCGCAAGTTCGACCCCGACGGCGTGTATGTGCGTCAGTGGGTTCCCGAACTGGCGAACCTGCCAACGGAGTATCTCCACGCGCCGTGGGAAGCCCCTGAGAGGGTGCTGAAACAGGCGGGCGTGGAGCTGGGCAAGACCTACCCCTTCCCCCAGGAGCCAATCGACAAGAGCCGCGACCGCGCACTGGAGATGCTGGAGCAGTGGACGAAACAGCGCGCCCCGTAGCATGGACATTCCTGTCCGTGCGACGCAGGGTGCTTGGACAGGAATGTCCGAGCCAGATTTAGCCGCGCTGATCCAGCGGCACGAACGGCAGATCGCGCGGACCGCTGTAGTCGCTGCGGGGGCGAATCAGGCGGTTGTTGTCGTGCTGCTCGATCACATGCGCCGACCAGCCCACGATACGCGCCGCCGCAAAAATCGGCGTGTAGAGCGGGATGGGAATGCCCATCATGTAATAGACTGCCGCGGCGGGGAAGTCCACATTCGGATAGAGGTTCTTCTCGCGCAACATCACGCGCTCCATCGTCTCCTGAATCTGATAGATGTCTAACCGCCCTGTCTGCTCGGCGACGCGGCGCACATAGTCCTTGAGGATGACGGCGCGGATGTCGCCCGTCTTGTATTCGCGATGCCCGAAGCCCATAATGCGGGCTTTCTGGGCGAGCTTCTCCATCACCCAGGCTTCGGCGCGGTCGGGCGTTCCGATCTCGAGCATCGCCTCCATCGCCGCCTCGTTCGCGCCGCCGTGCAGCGAGCCGCGCAGTGCGCCAATCGCGCCTGCCACCGCCGAGTAGATGTCCGCCAGCGTGGAGGCAATCACACGCGCCGTGAAGGTGGATGCGTTGTAGCCGTGTTCCGTGTAGAGGATGAAGGTGAGATTCATCACCTCGGCGTGCAGCGGCTCTGGCTCGCGCCCGAACAGCATATAGAGGAAGTTCGCTGCGTGCCCTAAGTTCGGATTGGGCTTGACAGGCTCCTGACCCTGCAGGATACGATAGCCGTTCGCGACCAGCGTCGCCATGCCTGCGGTGAGGCGGATGGCTTTCTTGAGATTCGCATCGTGGGAGTGGTCGTCGGCGGTGGAGTCGAGCATGCCGAACGCGGCGACGCCCGCCTGCAGCGCCGCCATCAGGTTGCCGCCGCGCGGCAGCGCGTGCAGCACCGCGTACACCGCCTCTGGCAACTCGCGCTGCGCCTTCAGTTGCGCATCGAACTGATCCAGCTGCGCGCGCGTGGGCAATTGTCCCATCAGTACCAGATAGGCGACTTCCTCGAAGGTGCAATGCTTCGCCAGGTCGCGAATATCGTAGCCACGATAGATTAAGCGGTTCTCGGCAGCGATGACATCCGAAATCGTGCTGACGCCTGCCGTCACGCCCTCTAAGCCCGGACGATAGGGGATGATGTCCTTCTCGCTCATAGATTCCTCCACTGATAGGGCGACTTCGCCTGAATTCGGGTATAGGATACCCTATCGACATCCTGCGCCAAACTGGAACAGCACTTCGAGCAGGTCCGCATCGTCCACCGCGCCGTCGCCGTTCACATCCGCCGTCAGCAAGAAGCCTGTACTCCCAAAGTCGAACAACACCTGGAGTAAGTCAGCGTCGTCCACGCAGCCGTTGCGGTCGATGTCGGCGCGGTTGGGAACGCGCTGGGTATTCAGGGCATAGCACACGCGAACGGCACGGGATTCAAACGGTGAGAGTGAAATTGTCCACTGGAACGCGCCCGTGAAGTCGCCTTCCAAAGGAAGCTCGCCGTTGGCAAGGTCATCGGGACTGGCGTTCGTCAGCAGGTCGATCACCTGAGGATAGCGGCTGACCTGCCAGCGCGTGAACGGCGTCAACGCGCTTAGCCAGACGCGATCGAGCTGGGTTTCGACGAGGATCCGCTCGCCGTCCCAACGGGCGAGATTCGTCGTTACGCCGCTTACATCAAGGTCGGCGTAATGGAAGACATGAAAGGTTCGGGGTTGAAACTGGAAGTTCATGAGGAGCAAATCGGTATACAGCACGCTCCCGCCGTCCGATGTGCGCTTAAGTTCATATTGCGTGAGTATAACAAGTCCCGCGGGTTCCACATACGCCAGTTGCGCTCTGTTGGGAAGCAGCTGTTCATAATAGGTGAGGTTGCTCAGAGCATATTCGCGGCTATGCAGGTCTTGAATCCGATACCACCAGCCCATCTGATAGCAGTGGTCGCGGTTGTTATGGAGCCAGTCGGCGTTGTTGAAAGGGGTGCGCGTTTGGTCGCCCCTTAGGTCGCGCAGACGGAACTCCATGCCGTTGTCTTGCAGCACGATTTCGTCGGGCAGCGGCGCGCTCACGCGCAGCCGATAGTAGCCGCCCCACGCAGGGTTGGAGCGTACATAGACATAGTAAGTCCCCCGCGGCGCGAGCGGAATCTGCACCTCAGAGGCGGCGAGGTTCAATAGATCCCATTCGGAGTCGTCGTTCTCATAGACCTGCCCGTTGGGGGCAACCACGCGAATGACGGTGTCCACATAAGTTTGCGTGCGCACGGTGAGCGTCTGCCCCGTGTTGTCTAACTCGAAGCGGTACACATCCACATCACCCGTGCCGTAGCTCAGGAAACGGTACTCGTTGGTGATGAACTCACCGCCCGAGATGCGCCCCAGATAGATTGCCTGCGCGGGCGTGTCGTTCGGTTCGGACGGGTCGTAGTCGGGCGCAGTGATTCCGGGGAACACACGCAGGGCGTAGCGCGCTCGCGCCAGATTCTGCCAGTAAAAGACTTCCACCGTGTAGAAGCCGGGCGTCAGGTCGCGCGTCAGTCCTGGCGCGAAGCGGTTGAGCGGCACATCGGGGTTGCCGCCGTTGTCGTTCTCTGCGATTAAATTGCCGCTGGCGTCATACAGGCGCAGGACGGCGTCGAGGTTTGTGTCCACGCGAAGGGAATAGACGCCTGCCTGCGTAATTTGAAACCGATAAAAATCGCGGTCGCCTACAGGATTGAGCTGAGCGTCCCACACTACAAAGCCCTTAGAAAGGCTCACAGGCGACTCAATCAGCTGCGGCGCGCCGAGACTGCTGTTCGGCTCCTGCTCCAGATACGGCGTCATCTGGATCTGCGCAATAGCGCAGATAACGGTCGTCCACATCCCTGCCAGAATCGCAACCTTTCTCATAAAGAAAATACCTCCCTGCCTGCTAAATATACCTGAGCAAGATAAAGCTCGGTTTAAGGAGGACTGTGAGATTCCTCGCTTTGCTCGGAATCACAGGGCTTTGTCTGAAGATTCCTCGCTCCGCTCGGAATGACAAGAGTGGCTTATTAGGCTCCTCGCTCCGCTCGGAATGACAGAGGTATTTTCGCAAAAGTGAGCTTGTCATTCCGAGCCGAAGGCGAGGAATCTCTGAGCCTGTTTTCAACCCTGCTTTGATTCGCGTTCTTTTTGCGCCAGCACGCGCCGCAGGATTTTACCCGACGGCGATTTCGGAATCTGGTCGACGAACTCGACGCGCCGAATCTTTTTGAACGGCGCGACGCGCTCTGCCACATAGTCCATCAGCTCCTGCTCACTCGCCTGTCCTTTGAGGACGATGTAGGCTTTAGGCACTTCGCCCGCTTCTTCATCGGGGCTGGGGATGACGGCGGCGTCGGCGACGGCGGGGTGCGTAAGCAGCACCGCCTCCAGCTCCGCTGGGGCAATCTGCAAGCCCTTGTATTTAATCATCTCCTTCACGCGATCCACGATATAGAAGTAGCCGTCCTCGTCGACATAGCCCACATCGCCTGTGCGCAGCCAGCCGTCGGGGGTGAGCGTCTGCGCCGTCGCTTCCGGATTGTTCAGGTAGCCCTTCATCACTTGCGGACCGCGAATCCAGATTTCTCCTTCCTCGCGCACGCCGAGCGGGTTGCCCGTCTCTAGGCTCACCACGGCGCACTCAGTGCTGGCAATCGGTACGCCAACGGAACCGAGCTTGATGCGGGCAGGGTCTTCGGGGTTCACATGCGTCACGGGGCTGGTTTCGGTCAGTCCGTAGCCCTGCAATACGATACAGCCGAGCCGCTCGGCACACGCCTGCGCCAGCTCCGCGCTCAGCGGCGCCGCGCCCGACATGATAATCTTCAGGTGCGACAGGTCGTAGTTGTCCACAACCGGGTGCTTCGCCAGCGCGAGAATAATCGGCGGCACGAGGTTCGCTCGCGTGATTTTGTAGTCCTGCATGATTTTCAGGAACTGCTCCAAATCGAAGCGAGGCATCGTGACGATGGTCATCCCACGATAGAGACACAGGTTCAGAATGACCAGCATCCCGTAGATATGATAAAACGGCAGCACCCCGATCACGCGCTCCTCCGTCTGCAGGTTCACCCCCGACGCCAGCACCTGCACCATGTTCGCCACGAGGTTGCGGTGAGTGAGCATGACGCCTTTCGGCAGTCCCGTCGTGCCGCTGGAGTAGGGCAATACAATTAGATCCTCGGCGGGGTTGATTGCCACCTCGGGCGGTTCGGCTTCGGCAAGCAGCTCGGTGAACGGAGTCGCGCCTTCGCCCTCGCCGATAACGAACACCTCCTGCACGCCCGCTTGCTGCGCCGCGGGAATCGCCTTCTCCAGCAGCGGACCCAACGTAATCAGGAACTTTGCGTTCGAATCGCGCAGCTGATAGGCGAGTTCCTCGGCAGTATAGAGTGGATTCGCCGTCGTTACAATCCCGCCTGCCAGCGCAACCCCGTGATAGGCAAGGGGATACTCAGGCAGGTTCGGACAATAAATCCCGACCACATCGCCTTTGCGCAACCCGCGCTTTGCGAGATTGCCCGCCACGCGCCGCACACCGCCGTAGAGTTGCGTGTAGGTCAGCGTGCGCCCGCTGACGCCGTCGATCATTGCAGGTTTCTCGCCGTATCGCAAAGCGTGCTGATACACCATCTGTGGAACCCCAACATCGGGGATTGCCACATCCGCGTAAGGACTTTTGAATACCATCACCGTACCTCCAGCCTGTATATATGTGTGAACGGCAGAATTTCCTGCCGTGCGGGGTAAAATCGTGGCGTATGATTCTGGTCATCGGCGGCGCGGGCTACATTGGCTCGCATATGGTGAAGTATCTGCTGCACAAAGGCGAGCGGGTAGTCGTGCTGGATAACTTCTCCACAGGGCATAGGCAGGCAGTGCTGGGCGGCGTTTTGGAGCATGGCGACCTGCGCGACGCGGAAACCCTGAACACGGTGTTCCGTAAGTACGAGATCGAGTGCGTGATGCACTTCGCGGCGTTCATTTTCGCGGGCGAGTCGATGCGCGACCCTGCGAAGTATTACGACAACAATGTGCTGGGCTGTCTGCGCCTGATGGAGGCGATGCGCCTGAACGGGATGCAGCAGATTATCTTCTCCTCGACGGCGGCGGTATACGGTGAGCCAGTGGAGATTCCCATCCCTGAAACGCACCCGCTGAACCCGACGAACACCTACGGCGAGACGAAGCGCGTGATGGAGGGGATGTTGCGCTGGTATGGGCAGGCGTATGGGATTCGCTCGGTTGCGCTACGCTACTTCAACGCGGCGGGCGCGGATCCCGACGGCGAGCTGGGCGAAGACCACCGCCCTGAAGAGCATCTCATCCCGCTGACGCTGTTCGCCGCGCTCGGCAGGCGCGAATCGATTTCAGTGTTCGGTACGGATTACGACACGCCCGACGGATCCTGTATTCGGGACTATGTGCATGTGTGGGATTTATGCGAGGCGCACTATCTGGCGTTGCAGCGACTGCGCGCGGGCGCGCCGAGCGAGGTCTATAATCTGGGCAACGGGCAGGGCTATTCGGTGCTGGAGGTGATTCGCGCGGCGGAGCAGGTCGTGGGCAAGCCCATCCCGACGGTCTACGCGCCGCGTCGCCTGGGCGATCCTGCGCGGCTTGTGGCGTCCTCAGAGAAAGCGCAGCGCGAACTTGGCTGGCAGCCGCGCTATCCCCAGTTGGAGACGATGATCGAACATGCGTATCGGTGGTTCATAAAACGTCCGAACGGTTATGATGCCTGAAACCCTCTAAAGTTCACTGAACGGCAAAATGCGCGCTCTCAGGCAGGCAGCTAAAGCCGTTTCTGTGCAAGCGAAGCCGACCTGCGTCGGATGTACCCCCGTAGGCGGGCTTCGTTGAAATAGGAACGGCTTCAGCCATCTCGGATTTGCGCTATCTGAAGTCCTAATTGGTAAGTGTTTGCCGCCAAAAATGCTTCCGAAACGCGGCAGGAAACTTCGAGTCGGAATGACGACCGTTGTCATTCCGAGCGAAGTGAGGAATCTCTTTCGGTATCATTTCTTTCGGGGAGCACTTATTATCACTCAAAAAAACGACGCCCCTCGCTCGGGGGCGTCGTTCAGAGAGAAAGCGATGCTTCGTGAGGCTCAGCGCTTGCGGCGGCGCAGGCTCAGCAGGCTAATCAGCCCCGTGCCCAGCGCAATCACGCTCGCAGGCTCTGGCACGACCTCGAACTGAACCTCCTGGAAGCCGCTGGTCAGGTTCACTGTGCCCGCGTACACATCGTGGTAGCCGTCCCAGCGGATAGTGTAGTCCACCCGCACGGTCACGATGTCGCCGATGTTGTAGGTGGAGAGATCCAGCAGGTAGCTGTTGCCCACCGCGCCGATGCCTTTGGTGGCGGAACCCTCGTTCACGCTGAAGGTGGTCAGCGCGCTGCTGCCCGACTGCACCGTGCTGCTGTTGATTTTGAAGTCCGCCACGAGGTAGGCGTCGTCGCGGAAGGGCGAGTTAATCGCGCCGAAGTACGCGCCGCCCGCCACCTGCCCGCGCAACACCTGCGCGCCCAGCACGTTCCAGTTAATCGTAATCGTCGGGTTAAAGTTCTTGTTCACCTGCAGTCCGGGGTTAATCAGATCGTCGTCGGGGATGCCCGCGATGCTCGCAGTCGGCGCGACGCTCACGCTCAAGCCCGCGGCGTTGTTCGCCTGGGCGCGGGTGCGAGTGGTCAGGTCGCCGCCGAAAGCGGGTTTGTTGGAGAGCTGCTCCGTGCGGAAAAAGTGCCCGGAGCCGACCCATGTGGTAAAGGTCGCCACGCCTGAGGGGTTGTTGCCCGTCACCGTGCCGAAGCGGCTTGAAGGTAATCGCCAGTAGCTGCCCGCCTGGGTGCCTCCATCACCCGAGAAGCGCAGCACCAGCCGACCGAACGGGTCGCCGCTGCTGAACGGAGTCACATCGCGACGCCAGGTCCAGCCGTTGCCCGTGCCGCCAAGAGAAGTATCCGTCAGCACCCACTCCGCGTTGGTGAACACGCCGCTGGTGGGACCAGAGCTTGACTGCGTCAGGCTGAAGTCCACGTTGGTAGGACCAGCGTTATTGAACACCAGAAACTGTTGTCCGAGCGTAACAGACATCGTGAGCGCACTGCCCACAGTTAAACAAAGCCATCGATTCATTCGCATCGTTCGCTACCTCTCGTTTCAGGATAGGAAGCGGTTCCGCCCACTTCCATACTATAGAGACTCAGAAGCGGGGCGGAAGCGGACAGCCACTGAACAGTGAGTCAGAAGTCTTAACTGAGGCTTAATGAAGTAATGTCCTCTCGTAAACGGTTGTAATGGGGTATCCTATCTACAGGATGAGAGGGGCAACCTGGACACTATGGATGGCGTGTGTGATGGCGCCAGTGGGGGCGCAAGAGCTGGTCTCCGACACGGTTGCAGGGCGCGGCGTCGCGGGGCCCTATACACTCACATGGAACCGCATCGCCGAGCGATCGGAAATCGTGCTGCTGGACGCGCGCTGGCTCGTACGCGATACGGATTACTGGATTGACTACGCCGCAGGGCAAATTCGCTTTGCTCAGCCGTTGCGCACGGGGCAGACGGCACGGGTGAGCTATCGAACTCAAGCGGGCGTTTCCCAGCGCAACACGAACCCCGACATTGCGATTGAAACGGAGCTGGGGCGGTTCGGCTCGGCGGCGTTCAGCCTGCGCGGACGGCTGACGGGCGACCCGAACCGCCCCACAACCGATTTAGGGCTGCAGGCGACCTGGCGGGAACAGGGGCGCGAAGGCGAGGCGCTCTATCTGTTTCGCAATCCACAGCGCGACGACGCGCCCAGCCTTATGCAAATCCGTTCCCAGTGGCGCACCGAGACGGGCTGGCAGGGCGGATTCCGCTTCAGCCGTGTGGACAAAGACTTCGGCGACGCCCGCGCCTATGGACTGACCAGCGGGCAGCAAACCGCCGAGGCGAATCTGCTTTATCAGCCCGACCGCAACCTCCGCACGCGCCTGCAGTGGAGTCTGCTGGAGCCATTACAGCCGAATCAAGCCGCTCAGCAACGCTGGAATGCAGGTCTGGACTACAAACTTGAACAGATCCAGTTCGGACTGGAACGCCAGATTGCCGAACTAAGCAACCAGCCGACGCAAGTGACAGACCGCGCCACGGTTCAGCTCCAGCTGTCTGACGCAATGCGTGTGCAATTAGAGCAACAGACGCATACTCAGGGCGAACGCGCCGTGCAACAGACCCAGATTCGTACGCAACTGGGTCAGGCAGTGGAATTGCGCCACCGCACCATCGACGACTCACAGCAGGGACGCACGGAAGTAAGCGGCGTCGGCATGCGCTTCGGAACCCAGACTGTGCAGGGCAGCGTGGGGCTGGAGCAACACTGGCGCGAGGATTCACAACAACGCGCGGCGCAGGTCGGCGTGCAGGCGCAGTTAGACCCCCGACTGCGGATCGGCGGCGAGTTCGAAGCGACCGAAAGTGCGGGACAGATGCGGGAGTATCAGATACAGGCGCAGCCTGTGGACGGATTGAGCCTGATGCTACGCCAGCGTGAGTACGACGGCTTGCGCGGGTTGAACCTGCGCAGCCAGCACCTTCAGTGGGACTGGCGACTGAGCGGCGGACTGTCGCTCAGCGGGCAGGTCGCGCAACATCCCCTGCATCAGGGCGCGCCGCAGCCCTTGCAGACTGAGCAATATCAACTACGCTGGCGCGGCGGCGCATGGGATGTGGAGGCGGGCTATCTGGAGCAGAGCCAGATTGGGCAGCCACTGACCGAGCGGCGGTACATGCTGAGGCTGCGCACACAGATCGACGCCGCGACCTTGCTGGGGCTGAGCTATCAGCAGTCCGAGTGGGAGCGCGACGCTTTTCTGCGTGAGGCTGCAGTAAAGCTGGGACTGACGCGCCAGCTATCGGGCTTTTACCTCTCGCTGGAAGCGCAGATGTTGCTCCCCCGCGCCGACATCCAGCACTCGCAACGCCCCAACTACTCGGGCAGTGTGAGATTGGGAATTCAGTTCTGATCGGCGCCAAACGCTCGCACGATTGCTTCCATAACGGGCGTAATCGTCGCCTCCACCATCTCCAGCGTCTCCGCCTCGACCATGACGCGAATCGCGTTCTCTGTGCCCGACGCGCGGATGTTGAGCCGTCCTCGCGCCTCCAGCCGCCGCTCCGCGTCGCGGATCAGCGATTGAATCTCCGCATGGGTCTGCCACGCATGCTTATCCCGCACGGGAATCGTGACGAGCTTCTGCGGATAGGGCGTGAACGGATGCGCGATTTCGGAGAACGGTTTACGGTAATGCAGATACAGCCCCAGCGTTTCGAGCATAGTGATTAAGCCGTCGCCTGTCGTGGCGCGTTCGCTGAAGATGATGTGCCCTGACTGCTCGCCGCCGATGAGCGCGCCAGTGGCTCGCATCGCCTCCGCCACATAGCGGTCGCCGACTTTCGTGCGTTGCATTTGAATCCCTCCCGCTTCCAGCCGTCGCTGCATGCCGAGGTTGCTCATCTCGGTGGCGACGACCAGCGGCGGGTTCAGCGTGTTTTGTTTATGGCGCGTGATTGCCCAGAGGGTCATAATCGCGTCGCCGTCGACGGGGTCGCCTTTTTCGTCTACGAACAGAGCGCGGTCGGCGTCGCCGTCGAACGCCACGCCGAGGTCGGCGTCGGTCTCCAGCACGGCGCTTTGCAGGGTCTCTAAATGGGTGGAGCCGCAGGCGAGATTGATGTTATCGCCATCGGGTTCGCCGCCGTAGAGGCTCACCTTCGCGCCGAGTTCGTGCAGCACGACGGGAGCGTACTGGCTCGCCGCGCCGTTTGCGCAATCGACCACGATATGGATACCCCGCAACGGCTCGCGCTCGCCCGTCAACTCGCGCATCGTGTGCAACAGGTACAGCAGATACTGCTCGCTCTCACGCTCGTCGAACTGCCACAGCCCGATTTTATCGGGCGGGGGGTACGGAAACGGTTCGGGGGCTTCGGCGAGGCGGGCTTCAATTTGCGCCTCGTACTCATCAGGGAACTTGTAACCGTCGCTGCCGATGAGTTTCACGCCGTTGTCGCGCGCGGGGTTGTGCGACGCGGAGATCACGATCCCCAAATCGTAGTGCCCCTCGCGCACGAGGTAGGCGACGGCGGGGGTAGGCACAACGCCTGCGGAGGTGGCGTACACGCCCATTGAGCAAAGCCCGCCGATGAGCGCGGTTTCGAGCATCGCGCCGCTGCGCCGCGTATCGCGCCCAATCAGCACGCGCGGCAGATGATTGGGCGTGGTCTCAAGGAGCTGTTGCGCAATCGCGCGTCCCAGACGCATCGTAAAATCGGGCGTGAGCAGTTCATTTGCCACGCCACGCACACCGTCAGTTCCAAAATAGCGTCTCATAACGATTTCCTCGGTACGACGGCGTTCCCGCCGTCGCTTTGGTGCGACGGCATTCCTGCCGTCGTTTTGGCGCGACGGCGTTCCCGCCGTCGCAGGGGGCTACGCCTGCACATCGATCCCCTGCGTCGGCGGCGTCTCAGGTCGCTTGGCGACAATCACGCGACTAGGACGCAGCACGCGCTCGCCCATCCGATAGCCGCGCTCCACCTCGTCCACCACGACGCCATCTTCGTAGTCGGTGGTCTCTACGCGCTGAATCGCCTCGTGCAGGTTCGGGTCGAAGGGTTGCCCAATCGCAATTATCGGATGAATGTCGTAGCGCGCCAGCACCGCTTTAATTTGGCGCTCGGTCATGCGCACGCCTTCAACGAGCGGCTCCAGCTCGCGGGTGGCTTCCGCCGCCTGCAACGCCCGCTCGAAGTTGTCTAAAATCGGCAGTAAATCTTCCATGAGCGATTCGAGCAACAGCCCACGCTGCCGCTCGATCTCTTCGTGCTGGCGGCGGCGATAGTTCTGGAAGTCCGCCAGCGTGCGCAGGTAGAGATTTTTCTGTTCCTCGTAGGCCTGCTCCAGTTCCGCTACCCGCGCCTGCAGCTGCTCCGCATCGGTTTCGGGCGTTGTGGCAGTTGGCTCCTGTTCGATGGTTGTGTCGCGTTCCGTCATCGTCGGTTCCATAGCGCGTTCTCACCTCCACTGTAGTAGATTTTCACAACAGGAGAGGCGTCTCGCCCAAAAGTATACCTGACGAGGCGATGGAAGCGCGCCCACCGTTTTTGCCTTCCTCTCTCCCACATGACAAGGGTACAACGCCTGCGTTCAAATGCCCTGCGCCATCCTCCATTTTCTCGAACCTCACTCCCCTGACCTCCCTCTCCGTCAACGAAGAGGGAAGAAGCGCCGCCCCGCGCACACGCGGTTCCCCCTCTCCGTTGACGGAGGGGGGACAAGCGCGGGAAATCATAGCCGTGCCTCCCCAAGTTAAGGTTGAGCTGTGTACCCTCACCTCCTGCCCCCTCTCCGTCAACGGAGAGGGGGAACAGGTGGCGCGGCACACGCCGTGGGAGAGGGGATGGGGGTGAGGGCAAAAGGGTAAGTGCACGCAGCACCCAAGCGTTGTACCCTTATCGGCTCCTCACCCCTCCTCGCTTGCGGGGAGGGTCGGGGTGGGGGTAGCTTCGTTGCTTGCGTCAAGGTAAAAAGGGACGATTTAATGCGAGAGGTA
>CALKLF010000116.1 GCA_937992175.1 uncultured Fimbriimonadales bacterium
GAAGTAGCCCCTGCATTCCAGAGGCGATCGTCCACCAAAACGCCCAGCGTTCACCCAGATGGTTAAAGCCCCAGCCTGCGATTACTGAGCCGTTTCCAGAGACCCCTCGCGCCTCACTTCGATTACTGCCTGGGAACGGTCCCAAACTTTGCATGCCAGACGCCTGCGTCCATCGAAAGGCGAGGATTTCAGGTCCGTAGTTGTGTGCCCATCCAACGACGACGGCGCCGTTGCTTGAGATTGCGCTTGCTGCGTTTACGGGGGAGCCGGGGAGATTGCCCAGATCGCGCATACCCGCGCTTGCTTCCCACAAAAAGGCGCGTCGTGTGCCTCCGTAGGGCACTACGTACACAGAGACCCCGACAACTTTGTTGCCATCGCCAGAGACGTCGTAGGCTTCACTGGTGGTAAACTGGGGCAGCGTGCCCAGATTTTGCATTCCACCCGACGCCGTCCATCGGAAGGCGCGGTTATCGTTCTGGGAATTCGGCGCCCGACCGACCACCACACCGCCGTCGTTCGAGACGCCGAACGCCTCGCTTCGGTGACCTCCTGGCAGCACGCCCAGCCAGCGTAAACTCTGCGCCTGTACCAAGTTGGGTGTGCCGAGCGTCCATCCCAGCGCGAGTCCCATAACTAACAGATGAACACGTCCCATCTTGCGCGCTCTGAATGCCCAACCACAATGCTTGCTTTGCATATCAGCCTCCTGTGCTGTGAAAGCTATCGACGGCGAAACGGTGGGGAACAGTTCGTGAGGAGCGCAAAGAGTGGGCGCACATGCCGACGCTCTGAACTCGTCGCGACAATTACCCAAAGAGTCGTTCCAACGCTAAGTCTATTATACACCAATTTGTCAAGAATTACAACGCTCGAGATTTTTCGCCGCACTTGAGATAACAGATCGGTGAAAGGAATTAAGTGCTGCCCGTAAGAAATGATCCCGAAAGAGATTCCTCGCTCCGCTCGGAATGACAACGGTTGTCATTCCGAGCGGAGCGAGGAATCTCGAGGTTTCCTGCCGCGTTTCGGAAGCATTTTTCGCGGGAAGCCCTTACCAACAGGGCAGATTCCCTTTCTACTTCGCCTCAATCTATCGGACTGAACCGTTCGTATAGCGTGCTATTCATTGCCGTGAGCGCGATGCCCACGAACAGGTTTGCTCCGAACGCCAGCCCCGCCGTTAAGAGCAGGTTCCATTTCAATACGACGCCCAGTATCCAGATTCCCAGACCCGGCGCGCCGCTCAGCATCAGTGCAGGCATCATCAGCACACCCGTCAGCAGCCGCTGCGTGTAGTCCGACGGGTCGGGGTTCACCAGCGCAATCCACATCATCGCCATCTGCAGCACGACGCACCACGAAATCGCCACCAGGCTCCCACCCAGCCAGAACAACCAGTCCTGCGGAAACAACGCGCTGGCGGCGATGACGGTGAGCAGTTGCGAGAGCGCGAACAAAGCAACGGTCGGCAACGACTCCACCACCACGACAGCGCGGGGCGAAAACGGCAACGGTTTTTGCCACTCCACGCGGCGCAGCAGGTCGGTCATGCTGTAGTACGCGCCGAAGGCGATAAAGAACACGATGAGCGACTGCGTCGCAACATAGACCACGCGCAGCGCGGCGGCGAGGTCGCGTTCGGGGTTCGCGCCGAGTTTGACGAGCAGCATAAACCCGACGGGCAACACCGCCATAATCACGATAACTACGAGGTTGCCCCAGCCGCTGGCGCGCCAGGTAATCAGCAGGTCGCGCCAGAACAGCGCCCACACGCCACGCGGCGTCCAGCGCTCCAGCCAGCGCAGCGTGCGCAATGGCTTTTTCGCCGCGCTTTCCGCCTTGCGCTCAATGTAGACGCGGAATGGGTCGCGTTGCGCGGCGCGCGCCTGTGCCCCTTTGCGGGCAAGCGATGTGCCCACCTCATAGAGCTGGTCCTGATAGCGAACCAGCGCGGCGTTGCCCAGCAGCGTCCCGACCAGCCAGAACGCCAGCCCGAACCAGAGCGCGGGCGTGAAGCCGTTGTAGAGAATTAACGCCGCGTCCGCCAGCGCACGTACGGGTAGCAACAGCGCGTAGGCGGGCGTCCAGTCCACCGCCTGCCCGATGTATGCCGCGAGTCCCTGCCCCGGCTCAGCGAGGCGCAACACCCACACCCTGCCGCCGACTACCAGCACGCACAACGCCGCCCAGCCTATCAGCCCCCACGCCCATGGCTTGCGATAGTTCCTGCCTGCATTCTCCGCAGCCTCCAGCGCAACGCTTCCCAGCAACGCCGACGCGAACACCAGCAGATAGAGCAGGGGGTAAATCAGCATCGCCCATGCGCTCACGTCGGGCGGCTGCGCCAGCGCCATCAACCGCAGGTTCGCCCCGCCAAACATGAATAGATAAACCACCAGCAAGAGCAAGAAAAACAGCGCGCCCAGCATTCCCCGTATCAGAATAATCCCGCGAAACAGCGTGAGCGGCTTGAGCGGCGTCGTGAACAGATAATGCACATCGCTTTCCTGGACGAGAATCTGAGCAGGGCGAAACACCGACGGAATCACTGTGAACACCACATAGAGCCAGTGGATGAGTAGCACGATGCCGACGGAGCGGGTGAAGACCTGCTCGGGCTGGAACTCGCCCTGGGGCATGCGAGGCGGCGGTGTGTCGAACATCGAGCCAAAGAGCGCCGCGCCCCAGCCACATAAAACGAAACCGACCACCAGCAAGGTCAGAATCGCCCGCACAGGATTGCCGAACGCGCGGCGTAGCCCGTTTATGAACACCCGCACGGTCTGAAACAGCAGCACGTGCAGCACGAGGCGCGTCATCAGCCTCCCATCACCTCGACTGTAATCTGTTCGTTCGTGTAGATGCACAGGCGCGCCGCGATGCGCAACGCCTCCTCGGCAATCTCTCGCGCGGAGAGGGTTGTATGTTTCAGGAGCGCCTGCGCCGCCGCCTGCGCATACGCTCCCCCCGAACCGATGCCCACCACACCCTCGTCTGGTTCCAGCACATTCCCGTCGCCCGCCACAACCAGCATCGTGTCGGCATCAGCGACCACCATGAGCGCGTTCAGGTGGCGCAGCACGCGATCGGTGCGCCAGTCTTTGGCGAATTCGACCGCCGCACGGCGCAGGTTGCCCCCCGACGCCTCCAGCTTCGACTCAAAACGATCCATCAACGCCTGCGCGTCGGCGGCGGAGCCTGCAATCCCCGCCAGCACACGGTTCTGATAGAGCCAGCGCACCTTGCGGGCAGTGTGCTTCATCACCACCTCGCCGAAGGTCACCTGTCCATCGGCGGCGAAAGCGGTCTGCCCATCCCGCCGCACAGCTAATACGGTCGTCGCGTGCATGTCCGTGTTCATTCGTCTTCCTCCAAACTCAGGCTGGGCAGGGCGCGGTTCACCGTCTGGCGCAGCCTGTCCAGCGTGAGATGCGTGTAAATCTGCGTGGTGGTCAGGCGGCTGTGCCCCAGTAGCTCCTGTACCGTGCGCAGGTCTGCGCCGCCGTCCAGCATGTGCGTCGCGAAGGAGTGGCGCAGGGTGTGCGGGCTGATGTCCACGCCGATTTGCCTGCCGTAGCGTTTCACAATTCGGTGCAGGCTGCGCACGGTCAGGCGATTGCCCTGCGCGTTCAGAAACAGCGCACGGGTGGGCTTATCGGGGTTCAGCAGTTGCTGGCGGGCGCGCTGCAGATACTCTACTAACGCCTCGTGCGCCGCCTGACCAAATAACACAACGCGCGATTTGCCCCCCTTGCCGCGCACGCGCGCCGCCGACTGCTCCAAATCCAGCGCATTAATATCCAGACTCGCCAGCTCGCTCACGCGCAAGCCCGTCGCATAGAGCAGCTCCAGAATCGCGCGGTCGCGCACGCGGAGGGGGTCGTATTCGGGTTCAGGCTGCTGCACGAGCTGCTCTGCCTGCGACGCGGTGAGGAACTTCGGCAGCGGGCGTTTCTGGATGGGCAGCGCAATCTCCGCGCTGGGGTCGCGTTCCAGCCAGCCCAGCGCGCGACAGAACTTGAAAAACGCCCGCAGGCAGTAGAGTTTGCGCTCGCGTGTGCGACGGCTCGCCGCGCGATGCGAATCCATCCAGCTGCGCACGAGCCGCTCGTTCAAGTGTGCTACCTGCTCGATGCCCGTGCCGAGGGCGTACTCTACGAACTGCGCGAGGTCGGTTCCATACGCTTTGACGGTATGGGGCGAGCGCGTCGCGCTCAGAAGCGTCAGGAACCGCTCCACTGCCTCGTCTAAGTGCATCGCGGGGAGAATTGTACCTGTTTCAAGGTATAATTCTGACGATGACGCTCACTAAAGACGATCTTCGGCAGCTTCCTCGCCTGCTGGAGGACGATCCCGAACTCCAGCTGGAGGTGGCGCGCGCCTTCTTGAACGAGGCGACTGTAACTCAACTGATGCGTCAAGACCCGCAGCTGCGCGAGGCGTTCTACCGCGCCGTGATGACCGAGCGTCTGCTGCAACTGCCTGATAAGGTGGAGCAACTGGATCAGTTCGTGCGCCAGCACGCCAGCCAGACCGATGCGCGACTGCAGAACATCGAGCAGACGCAGGCGGTGATGCAGACCGACTTAGAGCAGGTCAAGCAGACGCAGGCGGTGATGCAGACCGACCTGAATCAAGTCAAACAGACCCAGTCCACGATGCAGGCAACTCTGAATCGCGTAGAGCAGGAGGTGCATGGCTTGAACGAATGGCGGCGCGGAGAAGAGGGCAGGCGCGACGGCGAGCGGTACGAGCGGCGCATCGTGTCCAGTGCTCTAGCGTTATTCGGCAGCGGTAAGGGGGGCTCACCAGAGCGCGATTTCAATGTGAGGCGCCGCCTTGAGGAGATACTTGTGCGCGGCGGCGTAGACCTGCTGCAGGAGGATGAGGCAGACTATCCTATGCTTGCCGACATCATCTGGTGGAAAGGCGACCACTTTGCGCTGGCAGAGGTCTCGCTCAAGGTGAACGGCGAGGATGTGCAGCGGGCGAAGCGGCGCGCGGAAGTGCTGCGCAAGGCGGGCGTGGAGGTGTTGCCCGTGGTGGTCGGCTCCGAGTGGGCGCATCCTGAAACGCGCGAGTTGGCAGTGCGCGAAGGCGTCGCATGGCGCGTCGGCAAGGAGTATTCACCCGCGCTGATCGAATATCGTCGCCTGCCTGATGAGTAATACTAACCCAAGTTGCTACCTATGCTGAGATTCCTCGCCTTCGGCTCGGAACGACAATTGCATTATCGCAAAAACGGCTCTGTCATTCCGAGCCGAGCGAGAATCTTGCCCGCTCGAGACCAGTAGGTAGCAACTTGGGTTAATACTACAGCGCTGCTGCGGCGCGTGCTTTTAGTGCCTCAAAGGTGAAATTTTCTCGCTCGGGTGCGACGGCATTCCTGCCGTCGCGTGAATTTTGTTGCTTCGCGCAGTTTGTGCCATATCTTGTGCGCCGCATTGCCACTGCACTGCTACGAACCGCGTTTTTCTTATGAAGTACAAACACCAGCGACGGCAGGAATGCCGTCGCACCAGAGCAGTGCGATTTCACATTTGAGGGACTTATAAGCCCTTCCCGCAAAATGATACCGAAAGAGATTCCTCGCTCCGCTCGGAATGACAAAGGTGCTCATTCCGAGTGAAGCGAGGAATCTCAACTGCCCCGCCGCGTTTCGGAAGCTTTTTTTCACGGGAAGCACTCACTGACTGGGCGCTCAAGTAGCGCCGACGGGACGCCGACGCTACGCGAACGCAATCATAGCGTCGGAGTCCTCACCGATAAGATGCGCTGCTTGGAATCGCGATTGGTATTAGCAGGACTCTCGCCCTGCCCTGCAAAACAGATTGGGGGGAGTGAACATGACGCGCCTGTGGACGCTCGGAATGATTTTGAGCGGGCTGCTGGGCTGTGCATTAGCGCAGGGGGCAGACCTGAGTACGGAGCCGAAGCTGCAGCGGCCCATCCGCGTGTGGCTCAAACTGGAGCCGTTGCGCGACGCCCTGCGCCACATCAGCCAGCAAACGGGCGTCGCCCTGCACTGTCAGGACGCAATCCAGCATGAGAAAGTCGCCATTTTCGTGGAAAACCGCCCCGCGCACGAGATTCTGACGCTGCTTGCCAAGACGCTCCGCTATGCGTGGCGCAAGCGCGAGGGCGGCTATACACTTTATGTGCCCGACGAAACGCGCCTGCAGGAGGAGCGGCTCGCCCGCGCCGAGCAGGAGTTCAAGCGGAAACAGCTCTATCGCGCCGTTCAAACCGCCCGCGAAGTCGCGAAACTTCCGCTCGATGAGGCGCGTCGCGAGCTGAGCCGAATGCATAGTCTTCTTGAGAAAAGAACGCTCACTGCCGAGCAGCAGATTCGGATGAATCTGCTGATGATGCTGACGCCGCGCGAGGACGATTTAGGCGACGGCAGGACGCACTACGCCTATCACAGCGGGTACACACTGACGCACTGTCTGGCAGCGCTGCCCGAGAGCGGGGTCAACGCGCTGACGCGCGGCGAGGTAGTAGGCTTCAGCTCGCGCCCGGCGCAGGGCGTCTACAGACTCCCCAGCGACGCGCTGTTCCCCGAGCATATGCGCGATACGGAGCCTGTTCTCGTGCGTCGTCCCAACGAGTCGGGCGAGGCGGAAGAGACCTACCTGCAGATTCCCGTACCATACAATCCCGAACTGTGCGGGCTATGGCTGCGCCTGTCGCCCCACGAGAGTCGGATCGAGTGCGCCCTCTTCCGCTGGAGCGCGCGGCTGCAAACCGAGCAGACCAGCCTTGAGTTGCCGACGCTGGCGCAGGCGGAGCATCCGTATCTGTGCGCATGGCGCGAATGGGCGACGCCCCCTGAGCAGTGGGGCAGGCGTCTGCCGAAAGCGTTGCGCCTGGTCAGCCCTGAAAATCCCGAGCTGACTTTCCCTGTGTACCGCTGGAACGCGCTGCGGCTGTCGCCTAATCCTTCTTGGGGCAAAATCACCTGCGCCGACGCGCTGGAGTGGCTGGCGTTCACTTGCCGCCTGCCCGTCGTCGCCGACGCTTACCGCGCCGCAAGCGTTCACGCAAGCGTTCCTCAGCTGCAAACCGAGCCGCTGGCGACGCTGCGCGCGCTGGCGGAGCGATTGTGGCTGCGGTTCGACGAGTCGGGCTACCTGCTGGCGTGCACGAAGGACTTCTGGAGCCTGCGCCGCCACGAGCTGCCTGAGGACTGGCTGCGCCCGCTGGAGCAAAAGTACGCTCAGCAGGGCTATCTGGATTGGCGCGACTATATTGAGTTGGCAGGCAGGCTCACGGAGGCGCAGGCACGGTATCTGAGCCGTCCCCGCGCCGAGTTTTACGACCCGCCGCTGACGCGGTTCGAGTGGGAGCCGATGGAGCGCGGGCTGCCTGCGCTGCGCTTTCTGGCGGCGTTGCCTCAGCCCGTGGTGGAGCGCGTCCTCGCCTCCGACTCATGGCTCGCCAGCGAGACCTTGACACCTCTGCAGCAGCGACGCTTCGCCGACGCGATGTGCGAGGTGTTCCCGCCGCCAGAGCAGCTAATCGATCCCAACGCGCCGTTACCTGATTCCGAGCCTGTGCGCCCATTCGCCACAGCGTGGCTCATTGACTTTCCTGAAGAAGCCGTTCTGCCTGCGGATTTGCCTTCGCCCGCAGGCGTGTGGGTGAGGGCGTTCACAGGGCGCCACATTGCGCTGGAAGACTCCACTGGTGCCATCGCTCTGTTAGCTCGCGACGACACTCCTGCAGGCGCGACGACGGTCAACCTGCCTGAGTTTCTGCAAACCCAGCTTGAGCAGTCGCCCAACATGCGCCTCTGTCGTGTGCATGTGCATCAGCTGCAGATTGTTTTCGTGACGCCGACGCGCTCGGTAGTTTATCAGCTGGGGCAACCCCGCTATGAGCTGTTGCGCCCGCCTCAAATCGGGCGATAGCAGGAATCCTCTCTGCAGGGTAGAATCGATCCGCTGGAGGCAACCGTTCGGTTGGACTATGTGGAGCAGCCTGGATGGGGCGTGTGGCTGGCGGGGTTAGAGCAGGGCGCGCCCCCAGGCGAGGCGGTCGAAAATGCGCTGCGCTGGCTGATAGCGCAAACCCAGGCGCAGCAGGGGGTGTTGCTGCTGTCCGACCCCAGCGGCGCACAGGTTGAGTTTGCGTATGTTGCGGGGGAACGCGCCGACGAACTGCGCGGGTTCCGCCTGCGCCCCGAAGACACCGTCCTGGAGCCGACGCTGCTGCGCCGCGAGGTCTGGGACTACCATGCCCAGACCCATCAGGAGCCGATTGGCGCGATTCTCACTGGACTTGCCGTCCCGCTGCCTGCCCTGCCCCTGAGCGCGGCTGTGTTGCTGAACCGCCCTGCGCCGTTTGAACCTGCGCATCGTGTCTTGCTGGAACAGATGGCAGCGCCGCTGGAGCTGCTCACACGCCTGAGCCGCGCGCAGCAGCAGCTGGAGCAACGCGAGCGCGCCCTCAAGTGGCTCAGCCGCCTCCCGAAGCGATTGGGGGCGGATTTGAGCCTGCAGCGTGCGCTCGAAGCCGTCGAGTCGCTGATGCGCAAAGCCGCGCCTGAAAGCGGGGGCGTGTGGCTCTATGACGAGAACCGCCGCGCGCTGCTACAGGCGGCGCAATACGGCGCGTCGCCGCTGCCGATGCAGATTGAACTGGGCTCGCTGCCTGCCAACTGGACGGACGCGCCTGTTGAAGTGGTCTGGGCGGGACGCCCCCATCGCCTCTACGCGCTCATGCTGACGGAGCAGCCGCTGGGGTTGCTCGCGCTCGCCCTGCCCGCCGACGCGCCCGACGCCTTAGACTGGATCCCCCCACTGCTGGGGCATATCGCGCTCACGCTCTCCAACGCGCTGCTGTACGAGCAAACCGCGCAACGCGCTCAGCACATGGCGCGGCTGTACGACCTGTCGCTGCAGCTGGGCGAAATGCACAGCCTGCGCGAAGTGTTGAGCCTGCTCTGCCGCACGGCGCACGAACTCATCCCGCACGACTACACGGTCATCTACCTGCCCAGTCGCCGTGAGCCAGACCGCCTCGCGCCCGTCTATGTGGAGCCGCTTTCGGAGACCCTGCTGAACCACAGCCCTGACGCGCAGTATAGCCTGCCAGGCTGGGTCTACGCCTTCAACGCGCCGATTGCCGCGCCCGACCTGCCGCAGCATCCCCAGAACCTCAAGGAGCCGTTGCCGGGCGGGTTCGCCTCCGCGCTCGCCGTGCCGCTGCAGGTCGCGGAGCGCACGCTCGGCGTGATGACCCTCCTGAGCGAGACCCCACGCGAGTTCACCCTCTCCGAAGTGGAGCTGCTGTTCACGCTCGCGAACACGGGCGCGCTGCGCCTGCACGCTCTGGAGCGCGTCCATGCGTAAACCCACCTTCAGCCCCACCAAACTCACGACCTACCTGACCTGCCGAATCAAGTTCCACTGGGCGTATCGAACCCCCTACGGCAAGTGGCTACGCCGACCGAACCCCGCCTTCGCGTTCGGATCGAACCTGCATCGCGCGCTGGAGTTTTTTCACAGCGCGGGCGGCGCGGAAAAACTCTCGCCTGAGGAGTTCCACCACGCCCTCGAACAGCTCTGGAGCCACGCAGGGTTCGAAACCAGCGAGCAAAGCGAGGCGTACAAGCAAACCGGGCTTCAACTGGCACACCAGTATTACCAAGCGCAGGCGGAACAGCCCCCCGAAACCCTCGTGCTGTTCACGGAACGCATGCTTCGCCGCGACATGGGGCGCTATGTGCTGATGGGGCGCATCGACCGCCTCGATGAACACCCCGACGGAACGCTGGAGATTATCGACTACAAAAGCGGACGCGCTGATGTGACGGAAGAACAGGTACGCAACGACCTCGCCCTGCACTGCTACGCCCTGCTTGTGCAGGAACATTACCCCGACAGTCCGCTGTGGATTGCCATCCACGCCCTGCGCCCCAACAAGAAGGTCGCTGTGCCCGTCGACGCCGAGACGCTGGCGGAGTTTCGGGAGATACTGGATCAGCTCGTGGCGCAGATTCTGGACGAGGACTGGGATGTGTTGAACCCGCAGTGGATTCCTGAATGCGCTGGTTGCGAGTTTCTGGAGCTGTGCGTGCGAAAATTGGGCTTAATTCGCCCCAATCCGTTGTAAAAATTGCAGGAATTACCTACAGCCTGTGGTATAGTTAGGGACAACGGAGCGGCAGAATGGCGAGAACACGGAGGTTTTTCTGGGGCTGGAGCCTCGCGCTCTGGCTCATCGCGATTGTTCTGACGGTGAGCGTTACACCTCGCACCGTGTTGCGCTACACACAGTGGCGCGAGTTGCGGAGAGAGACGGCGCAGTTGCAACAGGAACTGATCGCGCTTCAGGTGCAGGAGCGCACGCTGCAGGAGGAGTTGCGGCGAGTGCAGACCGATCTGGGGCGCGAGTCGCTGGCGCGGCAGCGCGGCTGGATCCGAAAAGGCGAGGAGCCGCTGCGCATCAACCCCTAAAACACATAGGGCGCAGTCTCCGGGTTATTTCTCAACGCCTGCCACTCGGCTTCTGAGACGGGCTGCGGCTTATCGCGCTCGGCGTCGGCAGGGCACAGGAACCCGAACGGCTCGCAGTAGGGATTAATCCAGCGATGGGGCGTGTTGGGCGGCACATAGACGATATCGAACGGCTTGAGTTCGAACACGCGCTCGCCCACCAGCGCGCGCCCGCGCCCGCGAATCACGATCACCAGATGCACATGCGTGTGCTTTTCCAGACTGGAGTAGCCTTCAGGCGCAATCTCGAAATAGCGTAACGCAAACTGCGCATCGATATAAGGCGGGCGTCCCAGACTGTAGCGCGTCACCCCGCGCCAGCCCATCCCGGGTGCGTCGCCTGCGTGCGCCTTATATTCCAGCGGTAGAATCTCCTCCCATGCGAAGCGCGTCGGGTCGTACGAGATGTGCAGGCGTTGCAGCGCGCGCTGCAACGCCTCCGCCGCTTGCGCGAAGGCTTCCGGAGCAGGTTTCATCGCCGTCGCTGTAAACTCTCTACATTCACCCGCGCGGGACGCTCTGGCGAGTCCGCCAGTTCCCACGCCAGCCCGAACACTGTGCGCGCCACCCGCGCCATTTTGTCGAAGTCGATCTTATCGACGGTATCAGTGACCTGATGGTAATCCTCATGCAACCCGCTGAAGAAGAAGAGGGCGGGGATGCCTTTCGCCGCGAAGCTGTAGTGGTCGCTGCGGAAGTAGAGCTGTTCGGGATGATTCAGCGAATCGTACATCGGGTTCAGCGTGAGTTTCAGGTACTGGTCGTTCACCAAGTTCAGAATCTTGCCCAAATCGGGGCTGGCGACATTCGGTCCAATCACATAGATCTCGTTCGGGCCCGACAGGTAGCGGTTGCGGGGGTTCGTGTCGCCCGGCTGCTTGCTGCGCCCCACCATATCGAGGTTGAGGTTCACGATGATATTTTCCAGCGGCACGGTGGGTCGCTCCACGAAAAGGCGCGAGCCGAGCAATCCTTTCTCCTCACCTGCGTACCAGAGCAGCAGGATGGAGCGTTTCGGGCGGGGACCAGTGGCGAACGCTTCGGCGATTTCGAGCAGCGCGACGCAGCCAGAGCCGTTGTCGTCCGCGCCGTTGTAGATGCGGTCCTCGCCGCTGCGCGCCATGCCCACATGGTCTAAGTGCGCCCCCAGCGAGACATACTCGTGTTTGAGCGTCGGATCGGAGCCTTCGATTACGCCAATCACCGTACGCGCGACCTCCTTCTGGGTCTGCACACTGAGGTTAATCGCGATTCGCTTCTCCCCGCTCAGGGCGAATGAGGGGGTAGGCTCGCCGCTGTCGGCGCGCTGGATGAGTTCGGCGGCGGTCAATTTCTCGCCGACGAAAATCGCTTCGAGCAGGGGCTGGGACGCGACGATGACGGGGATATTACTCAGCGTCTGCAGTCCCTCCACGCCGCGTCGCTGGCTCCACGCGCGGGCGATGCGCTCGATGCGCCCCATGTCGGTCGGGTCGATGCGCAGAATTGCCAGCGCGCCTTTCTGCTCGGCGTTCTGTTCGGGCGAGAGCCAGCCCGCCTGCGCCGCCGCATCAAAGCCCAGCTCGAGAACCTCCTTTGGGTAGCCCGCCTGCACAATCAGCACCGCGCCGCGCACCTCCAGCCCCGCGTAGGGGTCGATTCCTTTCTGGGGATTTGACCAGCCGTAGCCGACATACACCATCGGCGCGCTGGCGTTGAGGGCGACAGGGCGCGCCACGAAGCCCACGCCGTACTCAAAGCTGCGCCCGCCTACCTGAATACGGCTCTCGCCGGGGTTGATGCTATCGACGCGGTAGTGCAACGCCTGATAATAGGTTCCGTTCTCGCCCCCCGGTTTCACGCCCCAGCGTTGCAGGTGCGAGGCGATATACATGCCTGCGAGATCCAGCCCACGCGAGGGCGTATCGCGTCCCTCCAATTCGTCCGAGGCGATAAACTCCAGATGTGCCCGCAAGTCGGTCGGCGTGATGGTTTCGGCGCGACTCGTCCATAACGGGCGATCTGCCCACGCCCAGAGCAGCAACAGGCTCAGACTCAGCGACAAAAAGCGTTTCATGATAGCCGCGATTATACCTTCAACTCAATCACCGACGGCGACCAGCCCAGCTCACAGAGTTTCTGCAAGTAGTCGTCAGGGGTAAGCGTGTCGGGATGACGCCCTGTGAGCGCGACGATCACACCCTCCATCACATTCGTCGCGAAGGTCTCGCCCTCGATCACGGGCGTGGTGGTGATTACACGCGCTGCGCCCGCGTCGCGTAAAAATTCGATATCCGCTTTGCGCACGGTGTTCGTGATGACCGTTTTATTGGGGATCTGGTCAGGCATATATTTGCGAATATAGTGCCAGTCGCCAGCGATTACATCCGCTTCTTGAAAGAGATGCTCAGCGCGGGGGGTACGTTTCTCCTGCTTCTCGCCAGTAGGATAAAACCACTGGAAGGGTAGCTGAGTGATAATCGGCAATAGCAGCCGCCCCAGTATCTCCACCTTGCGGTAAGATCGAATTGGGATAGGCAGTCCGACTGCGAACACCAGATCGCCGTAAATCACGCGCTTTGCGAGCCGTGCAAGTTCCTGCGCCATGCCGAATCGGTCGACGGCGGCGACCAGCAGCACGGTGCTGTGCGCAAGGTTCACCACCTGCCGCTCCTGGATCCAGCGCAGCGCCTCGCGCTCCAGCGTGTTTTTCAGCCCGCTGCCGTCCACTACAGGCGTCTTTTTCGCGAAGGAGACCAGTTTCTGAATCGAGCGGAAAGTATAGCGGCGATTGCCCACCCAGATGTGCAAGTCCGCGCCGCCGATTCCGAGCGCGTCCACCTCGCCGTCCAGCTCGGCGAACATCTGTTGAAAACGACGCAGGTCGCCATCCGTGCCGATGCGCTCAATCAGGAACGGTTCACCTGCAATAATCACCTCGCTGCGCTTGTCGCGCTTCGAGGAGCCGAGACTGACTGAGACGATGTGTTTCACCGATAGTCTTTGAACAGCTCGCTGACCGACTCGTCGTGGTGGATGCGCTTAATCGCCTCGCCCAGCAGCGGCGCCACCGATAGGCGCACCAGTTTATCGAACTGCTTGTGCGGCGGCACGGGGATGGTGTCGGTGCAAATGACCTTTTCGATGGGCGATTCGGCGAGGCGTTGCGGCGCGCTGCCAGAGAAGACAGGGTGCGTGCATGCCGCGATCACGCTTGTCGCGCCGCGCTTGAGCAGCGCCTCCGCGCCCTGCACGACCGAGCCGCCCGTATCGATCATATCATCGATCATAATCGCGATTCGCCCCTGCACCTCGCCGATGATTTCCATCACTTCCACCTTGTTCGGCTCTGGGCGTCGCTTGGCGATGATCGCGAGCGGTGCGTCCAGCGCCTCCGCCAGCGAGCGTGCGCGCGGCACGCCCGCCACATCGGGCGAGACCACCACGATATTTTGCTCATGATAGCCCTGCGAGATCAGATACTCGGCGATAATGGGGCCTGCGTAGAGATGGTCAACAGGGATGTCAAAGAAGCCTTGAATCTGCTCGGCGTGCAGGTCGACGGCAATCACGCGCGTCGCGCCCGCAACGGTAATCAGATCCGCCACCAGGCGCGCGGTAATCGGCTCGCGGGGTTTGATTTTCTTGTCCTGACGGGCGTAGCCGTAGTAGGGGATTACAGCGGTAATGCGCCGCGCCGACGCCCGTCGGAAGGCGTCCAGCAGCACCAGCAACTCCATCAGGTTGTCGTTCACGGGCGCGCAGGTCGGCTGTACGACGAACACATCCATTCCGCGCGCGCTCTCGAGAACCTGCACGCGCACTTCGCCGTCCGCAAAGCGCGTGCAAATCATCTGTCCCAGCGGTCGTCCCAAATACGCGGCGATTCGCTCTGCCAGCTCGGGGTTGGCGTTGCCGCCAAACAAAAGAATCTCCTGCCCATTGTTCATTGTTCGGTACCTCCCGCGCTGTGTTTAGATTCGCGCCGTTTGCGCACCCATCCTGCCTTAACCGTTTGATAACTTCGAGCAATTGCCAGCGATTCGGGGGGCACATCGTCAGTGATGGGGCTGCCCGCCGCGATATACGCGCCGTCGCCAATCGTGAGCGGCGCAATCAGCGTCGCGTGCGACCCCACGAATACGCCGTCACCAATCACCGTGCGGTGCTTGCGCTCGCCGTCGTAGTTGCAAGTAATTGTGCCTGCGCCGATGTTCGTGCCCTTGCCAATCGTCGCGTCGCCCAGATAGGTCAAATGCAACACCTTCGCGCCCTCGCCGACCTCCACATTCTTAATTTCCACAAAATCGCCCACGCGCACGCCGTTATGGAGTACTGTTCCGGGGCGAATGTGCGCAAACGGACCCACCGAGACATCTCTCTCGATTCGCGCCTGAAGGATATGCGAGCGGAACAGATGACAGTTGTCGCCCACTATGCAGTCCTGCAGGTACAAATCGGGTCCGAGCGTGCAGTTTGCGCCAACGACAGTGTTGCCGCGCAGGTGGGTATTGGGTTCGATTACCGTGTCGCGCCCGATTTGCACAGTTGGCTCGATGTAGGTGGTTGCGGGGTCTACGACTGTCACGCCCTCCAAGCAGTGCTGTTTGAGGATGCGCATCCGCAGGGTATGTCCGACCTGCGCGAGTTCCCAGCGGTTGTTCACGCCGAGCAGCAGTGTCGGATCGGGCGACTGCCATGTGACCACGAGCGCGCCTTGCCCTGCGAGGATTCCAATCACATCGGTCAGGTAGTATTCGCCCTGCGCGTTCTGGTTGCTCAGGCGGGGCAGGGCGTCGCGCAGCACGTCCGCGCGGAAGCAGTAGAACGAAGTGCAGACCTCGCGGATGGCTTTCTGTTCGGGCGCGGCGTCTTTCTCCTCGACGATTCCAATAACATCCCCGCGCTCGTTCCGTAGGATGCGCCCGTAGCCTGTGGGGTCGTCCAGCAGGGCGGTGGCTAAGGCGCATGCGGCGTCGGTCTGCACGGCGGATTCGTACAGCGACTGGAACACCTCGGGAGTGACTAACGGCGAATCGCCTGCCGCAATCAGCACATACTGGGCGTCGGGCGGCAGGTGAGGGATTGCCTGCATCACGGCGTGCCCTGTGCCGAGCTGTTCGGCTTGCAGCGCGTACCGATACTGCTCGCCTAACGCCTGTTTGACCTCCTCCGCGCCGTGCCCGACCACCACGATAATCGGCTCAACGCCCGCTTGCTCTAAAGCGCGCAGCACATAACTTGAGAGGGGCTGTCCCAGCAGCGAGATAATCGCTTTAGGGCGCTCCGATTGCATGCGGGTTCCTTTGCCCGCCGCCATCACAATCGCAGTCAGTCTCGACGCCATCGCTCGCCTCCCGAACCGCGGCGGGTGGATTATACCTGATGGTAGTGGTCGGGTACACTATAGCCGACTTCTGGAGGCTGGTATGAAGACAGGCAAGCGCGTGAAGACTGCGACGAACTCGAAACCGAGCAAGCGGGTGTACACCCCCACCCCGCAGGAGATTATCGATTTATACAAACAGATGCTGTTCATTCGCCGTTTTGAGGAACACTGTGACAAAGCCTATCGTCAGGACAAAATCGGCGGCTATTTGCATCTCTACATCGGGCAGGAGGCGTTAGCGCTCGGCTTCATCCATCACCTGCGCCCTGAAGATCGCGTACTGGGACATTACCGCGACCACGCTTATGTGCTGGCGCTTGGCAGCGATCCGAACGCGGTGATGGCCGAATTGTACGGCAAGGTCACGGGGCTATGTCGCGGTAAGGGCGGCTCGATGCACCTGTACGACAAGGCAAGGAACTTTCTGGGCGGCTACGGCATCGTGGGTGATGTGACGGGCATCGGCACTGGCGTCGCCTTCGCGCAGAAGTATCAGGAAACAGGCGGGATTACACTCTGCTTCTTCGGCGACGGCGCGATGAATGCTGGACTGCTACACGAATCGCTGAACATGGCGGGGTTGTGGAAACTGCCTGTCATCTATATCGTGGAGAATAATAAATACGCGATGGGCACGCCTGTGGAGTTGCACTCAGCGGTTCCCAACCTCGCGCAGCGCGCCAGCGTGTACGGGTTCCCCACAAAGCAGATCGACGGCATGGATCTGTTCAATGTGCTGGACGAGGCGAAGACGATTATCGACCATGTGCGCGAGAAGCAGGAGCCTTACTTCGTGGAAGCCATCGTCTATCGGTTTGTGGGACACGGCGCGGCGGACATAACCGACCCCGGCTCCTATCGCACGCGCGAGGAAGTGGAGGAGTGGCGTACGCGCGACCCGTTGACCAGCCTGCAGAACTATCTGCTTATGCACGAGCTGGCGACGGAAGCGGATTTGAAACTCTGGGATGAGCAGGCGCGGGCGCGCGTGGCGGAAGCCGCCCAGTTCGCTGACGAAAGCCCCGACCCCGACCCCAGCGAGCTGTATCAACATGTGCTGGTCGAGTGATAACACTGACGCAGGCTAAAACCCCGCGCAGGCGGGGTTCGTTTGGGTGGGCGCGAGTTCACTTGCTTTGGGGCGGTTGGAAACCCCGATTGTTGAGCGCTCAACAAATGTGAAATGGCACCGTTTTGGTGCGACGGATTCCTGCCGTCGCGCTTGAACCGATATACCAGCCTCACGACGGCAGGAATGCCGTCGCACAGGCGTGTCCTCGATTGGCACAGGATTCTTTCCAATTGGGGTTTCAAGTGCCGTAAGACCTTCGTTGGGGGCGCGCCCATTGTTTTTTGCCCTCAACCTAACCCCTCTCCCACGCTGTGGGCTTACTGCACGACAGTTTTTCCCGCTCCGACAAAAGAAAGACCCAAAACACCCCCCACACGGCAGTCAACAAGAGAACAACACGGCGAACAGCAAGGCGACCGATAACAAAAAGCCCACCA
>CALKLF010000117.1 GCA_937992175.1 uncultured Fimbriimonadales bacterium
GGTACGGCGTGCATCTGCGCAAGCGCGGTGCGGACAACTTCGAGTGCCCGCCGCTGGGGCCCGATATCTATCTCAGCGGTTAGTCGCTTGGCTTGTCCAAGCACAGATTCGTAGGTACGACGGCGGGGACGCCGTCGTACCCGAAAAGTGACAAACTTACTGGTAAGTGTCTCATGCGTCCCTCTTTTTGCCCTCCCCCTGCCCCTCTCTGATAAGGGTACAACGCTTCATTGAACTCACTGTTCGCCAGCGCCCGCTGCCGCGACCTGCTCAATACACCCCGACATGCTCGCGTTCGATGCCCACGAAGCGTGAGTAGTCGGGCTGGAACGCCATCATAATCTTGCCCGTCGGTCCGTTGCGTTGCTTGGCGATAATGAGCTCCACCTCTTCCTGCCGTACATAGCCTGGGGGCGGGTCGATAGGCGTCGCGTCTCGGTCGCCATAGTATTCCTCGCGGTGGATGAACAGCACCACATCGGCTTCGGCTTCGATGGAGCCGCTGTCGCGCAGGTCGGAGAGCATCGGGCGTTTGTTCTCGCGCCGTTCCACCGAGCGCGAGAGCTGCGAGAGCACTAGCACTGGGGCGTGGAACTCACGGGCAATCTGTTTGAGCGCGCGGGCGATTTCGCCGATTTCCTGATTACGGTTCTCCACGCGCCGATTCGAGGAGCGCATCAGCTGCAAGTAGTCCACCACAATCAGCCCCAGCTCGCGGTTGTTGAGTCGCGCTTTGAGGCGGCGGCACTTGGCGCGCATCTCCACGGGCGAGAGGCTGCTCGTGTCGTCAATATAGATAGGCGCACTGAACAGTCGAGTGGCGGCGTCGTGGAGTCGTGCCCACTCGTCCATGTTCAGCTGCAGGCGACGCAGCCGCTGCGCGCTGACCGCCGCCTGCGAGCAGAGCATCCGCTGCACGAGCTGCTCCGCCGCCATCTCCAGACTGAAAATCGCGACTGGCTTGTTGGAGCGAATCGCGACATGCTCGGCGATGTTAATCGCCAGCGAGGTCTTGCCCACGCTGGGGCGCGCCGCCAAGATAATCAGCTCCGACGGCTGCAACCCCGACAGCACCCGATCGAGGTCGCGGAACCCCGTGGAGGTCCCCAGCAGGAACTCGCCGCCAGGCTGCTCCTGCATCAGCTGCGCGCGGTCCTCGAACTGTCCCAGCACATTCAGTACCAGCTGGTTCAGGCTCAAAAACTCGCGCCCAACTTGCCGTTCGGCTACCTGATAGACCGCCTGCTCCGCTTGATCCAGAATCTGCTGCAGTTCTAGTTCAGGCTCCTCCACGAGGCGGATAATCTCGTGCGCGGCGCGCAGCAGACGGCGCAGAATCGCTTTCTCCTGCACGATACGAGCGTAATATTCGGCGTTCGCGGCGGTCGGCACGCTCTCGATAATATTTACCAGCGCAGGCAATCCGCCCACTTCCTCCAGCTGATTGCGCCGTCGCAACTCCTCTTGCACAGTGAGCAGATCCACTGCAATGCTGCGCTCTTGAAGCGAATAGATGACCTCGTACAGGATTCGGTGCGCCGGGTGATAGAAATCCTCAGGCTGCAGCAACTCAGCGACTTTTTCGAGCGCGTCCGCGTCGAGCATCATCGACCCCAGAACGCTCATTTCCGCCTCGGTGCTGTGCGGTTGTAGTATGCCGATGCGTTCAGTCATGCGGGTTCCCCCTTTAATTGTAGCATGGGTATAATCGCCTTGTGTTGCGCATCGATGTGATTACTTTGTTCCCTGAAGTAATCGAAGCGGGCGTTGGTTACAGCATCGTGGGGCGTGCGCGCGAGTGGGGTCTAGTTCAGATCCGCGCAATTCCCCTGCGTGATTTTGCTGAAGGGAAGCACAAGAAAACCGACGATGAACCCTATGGTGGCGGCGCAGGGCTGGTGATGAAGCCCGAGCCGATTTTCAGGGCGGTGGAGTATTGTTTAGCGCCCTCACCCCCAGCCCTGCTCCCACAGCGTGGGAGCGGGGAGACAGACGCCCCCTCGCCCACGGCGTGGGCGAGGGGGTCAGGGGGTGAGGGCAAACCCCGCATCATTCTCCTTGAGCCTCAAGGCAGGCTCTACACGCAGGCGATGGCGCAGGAACTGTCGGAACAGGCGCACCTGATTCTGATTTGTGGGCACTATGAGGGCGTGGACACTCGCGTGCGGGAACATTTAGCGACCGATGTGATTAGCATCGGCGACTATGTGCTGACTGGGGGCGAGCTGCCCGCGCTTATCCTGATCGACTCGGTTGTGCGCCTGCTGCCAGGAGCAATCCACTCGCCCGAGTCGCTGGGTCAAGATTCTTACGCGGATGGGTTGCTGGGCTATCCGCAATACACGCGCCCCGAATCGTTTCGCGGGGTGCGCGTGCCCAGTGTGCTGCTGTCAGGCAATCACGGCGCGATTGCACGCTGGCGACGCAAGGAGCAGCTGCGCCTTACACGCGCCCTGCGCCCCGACCTGTTCGCCAGAGCCTGCCTGACGCAAGAGGATATCCAGCTGCTGGGCGAACTGAATTCCTTAGAGGCTGAGGACTACAAATAGCCCGAGTTGCTACCTATCGGCTTTGAGCGGGCGAGATTCCTCGCCTTCGGCTCGGAATGACAAGTTCATTTTGGTGAGAACCGCTTTGTCATTCCGAGCCGAAGGCGAGGAATCTCAACATAGGTAGCAACTTGGGCTATAATTACGGCGGGTGAAACGATGCGTTCGAAATGGGTGGTTTTAGGGCTGCCGTTCCTTGCGCTTATCGCGGTCGGTTTCTATCGTCCTGCGGAAAACGCTCCCCGCGCGTTGCCGCTCGCAGTGATTTTCGGCTCGGAAATCAACGGCTACCTCACACCTTGCGGCTGTAGCAAGCCGATGGTGGGAGGCATCCCTCGGCGCGGGACACTGCTCAAGCAACTCGCGGAAAATCACACCCTGCTCAAACTCGAAAACGGCGACCTGACGAAGGCAGCGGGGCGTCAGGACGAGCTGAAAGCCGAGACGCTCATCGAAATGCTCAATCAGATGGGCTACGACGCGCTGAATCTCGGCAAGTACGACTTCATGCTGGGGATGGACTACCTGCGCTCGCTGCAGATGCAGTTCAAGGGCGCGATGCTCTGCGGGAATGTGCAGGAGGGCGGCAACCCCGCGTTCGACGCCTATACACTGGTGGAGAAACGGCATCAGGGTCGCCCGTTGCGTGCGCTGATTGTGGGGCTGATTTCGGAGAAGCACGCCGACGCGCTGCGCAATCGCAATCCGCATCTGAGCGTGGTCCCCGCGCGGCAGAAACTGGATGCACTGCGCCCGCAAATTGAAACGATGGGCGACCTGCGCGTGTTGCTCTTTTACGGCGCAGCGCAGGACGCGGAGCAGATTGCGCAGGCGCACCCCTATTTTCATCTGATTGTGTACGCCAACGGTGGCGACGGGCCGCTGCCGACAAAGCGGGTCGGGCAGACGCGCCTCGTGTTCGCGGGCAACGATGCGAAGTTCGTCGGAATCGCCCACCTGAACGAGAATGCGCCCTACGAAATCGCCCGCGTGGAGCATATGCGCCTCACGGAAGACTTCAAAGACGACGAGCAGGTGATGGCGATTAAGCTCGGTTATCTGGGGCGTGTGGAAGCCGAGAACCTACTGGCGATGGTACCGCGCCGTCCGACCCTCAACGGCAGCGGCTTCGCGGGCAGCCGCGCCTGCATGCCGTGCCACTCGGAAGACTACCGCATCTGGCAACGCACCGCCCATGCCAAAGCCATGCAGACCCTTATCGACGAAAAACACGACAAAGACCCTGAGTGCGTGGTGTGCCATGTCGTGGGGCTGGAGTTCGAGGGCGGGTTCCAGAGTGTGGAGAAGACTCCCACCCTCAAGGATGTCGGGTGCGAGAGCTGCCACGGACCGGCCCGACTCCATGTTCAGGATCCCGAGAAGCATCGGTTAGGCAAGGCGGGTTCGCAGTCGTGCATGAGCTGCCATGTGCCTGCACATAGCCCTGGTTTCGACTTCGAAACCTACTGGAAGAGGATCGAACACGGGTTCAAGGAAAAATAGAGCCACCTACATCCTGAACACACCGAACTTTGTCTCAGGGATGGGCGCGTTGTACGCCGCGCTGATTGCCAGCGCCAGCACTGGGCGCGTATCGACAGGGTCAATAATCCCGTCGTCCCACAGGCGCGCCGTGCTGTAGAACGCGCTGCTCTCCTCGGCGTACTTATCCAGTATCGGCTGCTTGAAGGCGGCTTGCTCTTCTTCGCTCATCGTCTGTCCTTTGGCGGCGAGCTGGTCGAGCTTGACGGTCAGCAGCACATTCGCCGCCTGTTCGCCGCCCATCACGGCGATGCGGGCGTTGGGATACATCCAGAGCCAGCGGGGCTGATAGGCGCGTCCACACATCGCGTAGTTGCCCGCGCCGTAGGAGCCGCCGACAATCACCGTGAACTTGGGCACGGCGGCGTTCGCCACCGCCGTCACCATCTTCGCGCCGTGCTTGGCGATGCCCTCGTTCTCGTACTTCTTGCCCACCATGAAGCCCGTGATATTCTGCAGAAACACCAGCGGGATGCGCCGCTGACAGCACAGCTCAATGAAGTGTGCCCCCTTCAGCGCGCTCTCGGAGAACAGGATGCCGTTGTTGGCAATAATCCCGACGGGGAAGCCGTGAATGTGCGCGAAGCCGCACACGAGCGTCTGCCCGAACCGCGCCTTGAACTCCAGAAACCGACTGCCGTCCACGATGCGGGCAATAATCTCGCGGATTTCGAACGGCTGGCGCAGGTCACGCGGGATAATCCCGTAAATCTCGGCAGGGTCGTATAGGGGGTCTTCAGGCGGTTGTATATCAGCGGGCAACTGCTTGCGCAGGTTCAGGTTCGCCACGATGTCGCGGGCAATCTGAATCGCATGCAGGTCGTCGTCGGCAAAGTAATCCGCCACGCCCGAGATGCGGGTATGCACCTCCGCCCCGCCGAGTTCTTCCGCGCTGACCACCTCGCCTGTGGCGGCTTTCACCAGCGGCGGTCCGCCCAGAAAAATCGTGCCCTGTTGCTTGACAATGATCGTCTGGTCGCTCATCGCGGGCACATACGCGCCCCCCGCTGTGCAGGAACCCATCACGATTGCAATCTGCGGGATTCCGAGCGCAGACATCCGCGCCTGATTGTAGAAGATGCGCCCGAAATGGTCGCGATCGGGGAACACTTCGGCTTGCAGAGGCAGGAACGCGCCGCCCGAGTCGACCATGTAGATGCAGGGCAGGCGGTTTTCCAGCGCAATCTCCTGTGCCCGCAGGTGCTTTTTGACCGTAATCGGGAAATAGGTTCCACCTTTGACGGTGGCGTCGTTGGCGACAATCATGCACTCTTTGCCGTGAATCACGCCGACGCCCGCCACCACGCCGGCGCAGGGGGCTTCGTTGTTATACATGTTATACGCCGCGAGCGGCGCCAGCTCCAGAAACGGCGTATTGGGGTCAATCAGCGCCTCGATGCGTTCACGGGCGGTGAGTTTGTTGCGGGCGCGGTGCTTGGCGAGGGCGTCCGCGCCGCCCCCACCTTGCGCCCACGCTAGCGCTTCGCGATACTGTTTCAGCAGCTCCTCGTAATGCGCCTTATTCGCCTGAAACACGGCGTCGTTCGGGCGGATGTGGCTCTCGATAACAGGCATACAGACTACAGCCCCCGCAGGATCATCTCGATCGCCTCTTTGTGGCGGGTCTCATCGGAAATGATGTCCTCCAGGTCGTTCACCAGTCCGAAGTCGCCGATTTGCTCCGCCTGCTCGCGCCGTTGCAGGTAGCGGGCGATGGTCTCCTCCTCCGCGCGATGCACATTCTGCAGCATCTGCTTCAGGTCGCTGGCGGGGGGCACAGGCGCGGGCGTGGTGACGGGCGTCCCGCCCAGCGCGGCGATTTTGTTCGCCAAATACTCGGCATGGCGCAGCTCATCGGGAACCTCGCGCATGAAGAACTCCTTCATCTCCTCGCGATGGATGCCCGTGACAGTCGCGCCGTAGGTGATATAGGTGATAATCGCCTGATACTCGTTCGCCAAATCCGTGTTCAGACCCGCAATCAGCTGTTCCTTGATCGACATAACCGACCTCCGAACGGTAGTTTACCCTACCGATGACGGACTTAACCTCCCTTTCACATTCCTATCGTGTATCATCTACGCATGCGTATCACTATCGGGCGTTTTGGGTTTGTAGGGCTGTTGCTGAGTTTCGCTTTGAGCGCGCTGGCGCAGCAGGTTGCAACAGGCGTGGTGTTTCATGACCGCAACCGCAACGGGATTCGCGACGCGGGCGAGCCGGGCGTCCCGAATGTGCTGGTCTCCAATCAGCGCGAGGTGGTCAGAACCGACGCGCGGGGACGCTACCGCCTGCCCGTGGACGACGACACTATCCTGTTCGTGGTGAAGCCGCGCGGATGGATGACCCCCGTCTCGGAAGCCAATGTCCCCCGCTTTTATTACGTTCATCAGCCGAACGGCTCGATTCCCGTGCGCTACGGCGGCGTCGCGCCGACGGGACCGCTACCCCCCTCGGTGGACTTCCCGCTCTACCCACAAAAAGAGTCCGACCGCTACACGGCGTTGATGTTCGGCGACACGCAGCCGCGCGACCTGACGGAGGTATTCTACATCGGGCGCGATGTCGTGCGCGAACTGATTGGAACCAAAGATGCCGCCTTCGGCGTCGTGCTGGGCGATGTGGTGTTCGATGACCTGAATGTCATTCCCGCGCTGACGCAAATGATGGGACAGATTGGCGTCCCGATTTACTATGTGCTGGGCAATCACGACCTCAACTTCGACTCGCCCGACGACCAGCACAGCGACGAGACATGGCATCGCCACTTCGGTCCGAACTACTATGCGTTCCAGTGGGGACGCACACACTATCTCGTGCTGGATGATGTGGTGTGGCAGGGCGCGCGGGAAGGGCAGCGCGGGCGGTATGTCGCAGGGCTGGGCGAGCGGCAGATCGAGTTCATTCGCAACTACCTGCGCTATGTGAACCGCAACGACTTCATCGTGCTGCTGATGCATATCCCGATGTGGGAGTGGCCCGAAGCGGAGCGGCGACAGGTGTTTGAGCTGCTTGCGCCGTTCCCGAACACGCTCTCGTTCTCCGCGCATACCCATGTGCAGATGCACCGATTCTTCGGCGCAGATACGGGCTGGAAGGGGCGCGCGCCCCATCACCATATCAACGCCGTGACGGTCTGCGGCAGCTGGTGGACGGGTGCGCCCGACCCGATTGGCATCCCGCACACTACAATGCGCGACGGGACGCCCAACGGCTACCTGTGGCTGGATGTGAGCGGCAATCGCTATCGCGTGCGCTATCAGGCGGCGCGCCGTCCCGCCGACTATCAGATGCACATCTACACGCTGGACGAGGTGGAACGCGCGAAAACGGGCGAGACGCCCGTGCTGGTGAACTTCTTCTTCGGTTCGGAGCGTTGCACGGTCGAAATGCGCGTCGGGAACGGGCAGTGGATTCACATGCAACAGGTCATCGAAGCGCCCGACCCCGCCTATGCCGCGCTCAAACAGCAGGAGCAGGAGTTCAAACTGCCTGGCAGACCCCTGCCTGGGATTAATCCTGCCGTGCATTTGTGGCGAGTGAACCTGCCGCCTGAGCTGCCGCGCGGCTTCCACATCATCGAGGTGCGTGTGCGCAACCTGTTCGGAGATGAGTTCACCGACAGGCGCGTGATTCGGGTGCGCTAATCAGGGTTTCGAGGGTGTCGTCGGCGGGGACGCCGACGACACACGACATCTGAAGACCCGACTGGTAAGTACCTCAAATGTGGAATCGTCCCTTTTACCCCCCACCCCAACCCTCCCCGCAAGCGGGGAGGGAGCGCACGCGCGGACAACTGCAACGCCTCCCCCGTTCACGGGGGAGGTCGGGAGGGGGGAGAAAAAACAGCAGGCATAGGCACAATTTCATCTTTGAGGGGCTTAGGTCCTTCAAAGGTGAAATCATCCTCTTCCACTTCGCTCGGCTCCCCTCCATAAGGTTCCCCACGCTACGCGAGGGGAACCGTGCAGGGTTCGGTTCCTCCTACGCCGTAGGGGGAACCATAGGGAGGGGGTTCCTTCAATAGCGCCTCCGATGTGAAATCATCCCTTTTTACCCCGACGCCTGCGACGAAGCCCCCTCCCCACCGTCATTCCGAGCGGAGCGAGGAATCTCTCCCGTTTCCTGTCACGTTTTGGTAGCATTTTTCGCGGGAAGCACATATTATTTACTCAAACCCCAGTTGCTACCTAAGCTGAGATTCCTTGCCTTCGGCTCGGAATGACAGGTTTACTTGCACCAAAACGGCTTTGTCCTTTCGGGCGGAACGAGGTATCCTATGGCGGATGGAGGCGCAGCAGGAGCGCGCGGAGTGGGACGAGATACAGACGCTGGTTGGGCGGCTGCGGGAGGAGGCAGGCGCGCCTTATCAAGACCCGCTTGCGGATCGCCTGCTGGCGTTGCTACGCCCGCGCGTGCGACAGCTGGTGCGCGGGGTGTGTGCTGACGCAGACGCTGTGGAAGACATCACGCAGGAGGCGTTGCTGCGCGTCTGGCGCGGGCTGCCCAGTTACGACCCCACGATTGCGCCGTTTCGGGCATGGCTCTCACAGGTGACGCTGAACTGCGCCTATAACGCGCTAGAGCAGCGGGTGCGCCTGTACCGTCATGAGCTGCGTGAAGCGGATCAGCCCTCAACGGACGCCGAGCAAGAACCGCCCGCAGGGCTGGATCAGACGCCTACTCTCGAATCCGAAATGGTTCAGCGGTTATCGGAGCGCGAGCGGCTGGAGCGGATTCTCGCGCTGGCGCGGCAGCTGCTCTCACCCGACGACTATCTCGTATGGCTGGAGCAGACGGTCAATAACGCGCCGTATCAGGAGGTTGCGCTGTTGCTGGGGCGTAGCGAGAGCTGGGTACGGCAGACGCTGACGCGCGTCCGTCAGAAGCTGGCGGCGGCGATTCTCCTGCGCCCTGAGATTGTGAGCGACGCCGAGATCGAGTACGCCCTGCGCCGTTGCCAACGCTCGGAAGAACCCCTGCCCCCTTGCGAGGTGGAACTACTGCAGGAGACGCTGTTGACGGGCGGCGCGCGCCGACCGCCTGGATGGCGACGGATTCTCCAGTTCCGTCAAGCGTGCCGTAAACTGCTCCGTTATGTGCTGGAATAGCAGGAAATAGGGGTATATTTAATGTGTCGGCGATGGGCGAACACAATTGGAGCGAAGTAGAGCGCCTCTATGCGGATGCGGCGCGGCTGGAACGCACGGGCGGAGCAGAGTCGGAGCGTCAGGCGATTTATGAGCGATTGCAGGCGCGTCTGCGCCCAATTGCGCTCTCGATGGCGCGAGAGCTGGTGGGCGACGCGCGTCGCGCCGAGCAGATCGTCGAGACGACGCTCAAGTACCTGTCGCTGCTGGTCGCGCGCTATGCGCCGACGGATGCGACCTGCGCCCAGTGGTTCGGCAAGACGCTGATTGCCTTCGCCTACAACGCCGTTTTAGGTAAGGACGCCCCGCTCTCGCGCGACCCGCTGAGCCTGCTGGAGACGCGCTCGCTGACCGAGGGCGAACACCAGCTCATCGAGTGGTTGCTGCAGACGCTGACGCCTGATGAGTTCACCGTGTACTACGAGTGCGTCATCAATGGGCTGTCCGCAGCGGAAGTCGCCGCAGCAGACGGCTTTGAGGTGAGCGAGGTGGAGCGGCTCCTACTGCAGGCGAAGCAGAAGGTGCGGGACGCTTTCGCGTCGGAGGCGGGACGCCGCGCGTTGACGCAGGCGTTGGGGATGGATTTGAAGTGGCTGGGCGCGCCCCGTCCCTCAGACCATAGTAGCGCAGCGTATAGCGTGGCGAACAACGGCGCGGTCGCGGGCGTCGCATTCACGGAAGAGCGCCGCCCGCGCGAGGACGGCGGCGAGGAGCGTGTCTACCGCGCCTGCGCCTTCCGCTGGCAGGACGGAATGCTGGAAGAGCTGGGCGCGCTGGGCGAAGGCGGCGAGCCGCGCTGCTTCATCACGCCCGAAGGCGACCGAATCGTCGCAGCGAATAACCGCGTTTTATTGCTCTGGGATCGCGCACACGGCGTCGAGTGCAGCGAAGTCAGCGGTATCGTGTGCGGCGCGTGCGCTCGCGCCGAGACGCTGGTTGGACAGCAGGACGGGCGCGCTGTGCGCTGGCGAAACGGCGTCACCGAGTTCCTGTCCAGCGAGAACCCCAGCGCGGCGCACGCCGTCTCAGCGGACGGCGCTTTGGTCGTGGGACACACCCACCACAAAGCGTGCTTATGGGATGCGTCAGGCGCGCCACGCCCTTTGGGGACACTCTACGGCGGCTGCTCGGAGGCATGGGCGGTCTCGGCGGATGGGCAGGTGGTCGTGGGCAAGAGCGACGACCGCGCCTTCCGCTGGACGACTCGCGACGGCATGGTCGCCCTGCGCCTCCACGAGGACGACTTCAGCCACGCCTACGACGTCTCGGCAGACGGCGCGTGCATCGTCGGCAAAATGCTGGGCGAGCGCGGGATGCACGCCTTTCTATGGACGCCCAATGCGGGCGTCGAGGATCTGAACGAACTGTTCGCGCCGTGGCTAAGCCTCCACTCGATGCTGGAGTGCGCCTACGGCGTCTCGCCGAACGGACGCTATATCGTGGGCGAGGGCTACTGCGCCGAGCGCGAGCGCAGGGAAGCGTTCCTGCTGGATGTGGGCGCACCGAGCCATACCAACTGAACCCACCCTGACGCGGGGAACCGTAAAAATGCGAGAATTGGCTCGATTGCGGGCAAACGCTGTCACAGCGGCGGCGGCGCGCCTGTATATAGGTATGGGCAAGCATAGACAGTGCGCCCCGTGAGTGAGTTAGCGATGATGAGAGTGCACGAACAGGGTCAGGAGATACTCACGCCGATTGAGCGGCGATTGGCGGCACGGCTGAGAAACGCGCCGGTTGGTGAATGTTTGTTGTTTGAGCAGGTCGTCACGCTGGCGCGGCGGGGGCGTCGTGCGCCTGGCTACCATGAGCAGATGCTGCATGCGATTTCGTGTCCTGCGTGTCGGCAGATGGTGCTGCAGGCGCGTGCGCTGATTCAGGCGCAGCGTCCGAGCTGGATGCGCTGGCTGCGCCAGCTGTCGCTTCCGCGTCCGCTGGTGTGGGCGCCTGCCAGTGGAGTCGCGGCAATCGCGCTCGCTTTCTTCCTGTGGCAGGGTCGCGGCGGCGAGCAAACTATCGCCAGCCTGCCCCCTACAGACACGCGGAGCGAGCCGTCGGTGTCCGTTGTATCCTCGCAGTCGCCCGACGCGCTATCAGGCGGCTTTCGTCCCAGCGTCTCTGACCCACGGACTGCTGATACGCGCTTAACGATCCCTGACACGCCTGCGCGTCCACGCAAGCCGACCCCACCCGCGCCGCCGTCCAGCCAGCGCGAACTACAGCTGGCGCAGCAAATGCCCGCGTTCGTGCGCGAGGCGGTCGGTCTCCTCAATCAAGCGACAGCCTTCGCCACACGCTCCGCGCCGACTTCCGCCGCGCCCTGGCTGGAGTTCATCCAACCCGACCTGCAGCGCAACACCTCCATCTCTGCCGATACGCTTCGGTTCCAGTGGTCGCCTGTGCCCGACGCACAGGGCTATCGGTTCGTGCTGCGCCGCGCGGACGGCGACTTCGTGGCGGAAGCGAGCCTGAACGCCGAACGAACCGAGTATGCGCTGCATGAACCGCTGGAAGCAGGACTGTATGAAATTGCTCTCTCTACAGTGACCTCAGAGGAGCCAGCGCGCACGCTGCGCCGAAAATTCTATGTGCTCGACGCCGAGCAAGAGCGGATGTATCAGTGGGCGCGCCAGCGCGCCGACACAGTGCCCCTGCTCAGCGCCGCCGTGTTCTATCAGATCGACCGCTACGCCGACGCGCTGCGCTGCATCGAGCGCGCGGCTCAGAAATACCCTGAGGATGAGCGAGTCAGCCAGTGGCGTCAGGTTATCCAGACGCGCATCAACGCGCGAATCGCTGAGTTTAGTGAGTAGCGAGCGGGAAGCGCTTATTTATACGCCTCCCGCCGCACGCCGCCCTGCCTGAGACGCCTGCCGATAGTCCCCCATCAACACAAACGCCGACCAGAAATACGGGTCTGCATACTTGGGATTACGCAGCAACTCCAACTGCGCCCCCCGCAACGCCTCATCCTTCGCCACGCCCTGCACATACCGACGATAAAACCCCTTCATCAACGCCACCGTCGCCTCGTCCGATACCTCCCACAAACTCATCCCCACACTCCGACTGCCCGCAACCAAAAACGCCCGACCCAAGCTATACACCCCCTCATACCGACGCGCCGCGCCCACGCCCGTCGCACACGCGCTTAGCATCACCAAGTCCGCCCGCAACCGCCAGCTCAGCAACACTTCACCCGCCTTCAACATTCCCACATCCGACCCCGCAGGCGCCAACAACAACGCCGAACCCAGCGGGTCTGTATTATCCGCCCGCGCGTGACAGGCAAAATGCACCACCCGCGCACTCGCCGCCAACTGACGCGCCCACTGCGGCGTCGCCTGCGCGTTCACCGCCACGCGCGCCCCCTCGCCGAACAGCCCCCGCAACGCCTGCACTTCCCCCTGCACGCTCGGCAAATCCGTCAACACCGTACCTGCCCCCGAACGGCGCAACAGCGTCGCCACTTCGGAGCGGCGCGCCTGCGCCAGGTCAATCGGCTTGCCGTTGGTGTAGCGCCACACCGCCGCAATCGCCACGCCCTGCGGGGCAGGCTCGACCGCACGCGCCTGCCGATACACGCCCACCGACGGCGTCAGGTGCAACGCCACGCGCTCCACCCAATACACCGGCTTGCCGTTCTCGGTCTTCACAATCAACGCCGCCCACGGCAGCTGGCTCAGCACGCCATCGGGGCACAGCAGCACCCGCTGGGCGTTTTTCAGCAGCCCCTGCACAGGGGCGACCAACTGGGCGTAGAGCTGCTGACCCCACGCCTGCCACGCCCCGCGCTCCGCAGTATCTCGGAAGACTAACGGCTTACTCAACGCAGTGCGCAGACTCTGCGCCAGCCGCTCCAACTGCTCGCCGTCCACCTTGCGGGCGACGCCTTGGACTTGGGTGCGCGAGACAGCGACAATCAGCAGGTGGTTTTCGGCAAGGGCGTGGTAGAGCAGTACGGTCCCCGCGTCTAAGCTCTGCTGAATCTGCTGAACCGTGAGCGGCTCGGGCAGGATGAGGCGGGCATAATCAGGAAACTCCTTGCGCAGGCGGTCGTCCAGCGCACGCTGTTGCTGGTCAAGTTCGAGCAGGGCGCGTTGCAGCTGGGCGCGCTGTTCCACCGCGTTATCCTCAGCCTGTTGCAGTTGTTGGTAAACTTGCTGGCGTTTCGCGTTGAGTTGCTGTTGTCGCTGCAGGAGTTGGCGCAGGGGCTTGGGGGCGTTGTCGGCGAAGGCGAGTTGGCGTTGCTGGAGGGTTTCGGCGAGGCTGCGGGCACGACTGCGCTCTAGGGCTTCGGCGGCTTGGGCAGGCTGGTTGAGCTGCAGGTAGGCAAGCGCGAGCAGCGGGTAGGGACGGAAGTAGCGTTCGGCGAACAGGGCGCGGGTTTCAGTATCCTGAATATTCTGGCGTTGGGTCTCGACGATGGCGACGGCGCGCTGGCTATGCTGCAGAGCCGTTTGAGGCTGGTTTTGAGTAAGAGCCAGCTGCGCCAGATTGTTCAGCGTGTCTGCCACCTGCAGCGAGTTGGGGGCGAGGCGTTCACGGATTGCTAACGCCCGCTCCAAATACCCCTGCGCCCCCGCCAAGTCGCCCCGATCAGCAGCCACATTCCCCAGATTGTTCAGCGTGGTTGCCACATCCAGCGAGTTGGGGGCGAGGCGTTCACAAAGCGCCAACGCCTGCTCATAGCACTGCTGAGCCACTATCAGAACGCCTGCGTTATACCAAGCAACGCCCAGATTGTTCAACGCCTGCGCTGCAGCAAGCGGACGGCGCGCCTCGGCT
>CALKLF010000118.1 GCA_937992175.1 uncultured Fimbriimonadales bacterium
TCTTGCCGTCGTGTCGCCTGGGTATCCTCAACATGCGACGGCAAGAATGCCGTCGCACCAAGCGCGCTTCGCGCGTTTCGGGGACGCTTTAACCTTTGAGGCACTTAAGTCCCTCAAAGATGAAATTGTCGCCTTTGCCTGCTGTTCTTTCTCCCCCGTGAACGGGGGAGGCGTCGCGGCTGCCTGCGCGTGCGCTCCCTCCCCGCAAGCGGGGAGGGTCGGGGTGGGGGAGGCGGCTTCGGCAGGCGTAAAGACAAAAAAGGACACTTTAGTCTTTGAGGCACTTATTATCGGCGCAGGAACATCTTCATTCAGGTCGAACCGTTAATCGCCATATCTACAGGAGGACTCCGCATGAAAGCCGTTGTGATGGCAGGAGGGGAAGGATCGCGCTTGCGACCCATTACAGCGAATCGTCCCAAGCCGCTTGCGCCAATTGCCAATCGCCCGATTATGGAGCATATCCTGCTGCTACTCAAAGCGCAGGGAATCAGCGAGGTGGTCGCGACCGTCTACTACCTTGCCGATCACATCGAGGGCTACTTCGGCGACGGCGCGGACTGGGGCATGGCGATTCACTACTCGCTGGAAGATACGCCTCTGGGCACAGCGGGCAGCGTGAAACAGGCGGAAGACCACCTGCGCGATGGAACCTTCGTCATTATCAGCGGCGACGCTCTGACCGATATCAACCTCAAACCCGCGCTGGAGTTCCACAAACAAAACGGCGCAACCGCCACGCTTGTACTCGCGCGCGTGCCCAATCCCCTCGAGTTCGGCGTGGTGATTACCCGCGAAGACGGGCGCATCACGCGCTTTCTGGAAAAGCCCTCGTGGAGCGAAGTGTTCTCCGACACGGTCAACACAGGCATCTACATTTTAGAGCCAGAGATTTTCGATTACATGGAACCCGGCAAGCAGTACGACTTCAGTCAAGACCTGTTTCCCCTGCTGCTGCGCGAGGGCAAGCCGTTGTATGGCTATGTGATGAGCGAATACTGGAGCGACATCGGTTCGCTGATTCAGTATCGCGAGGCGCATATCGACTTACTCAACCGCAAGGTGCAGCTCAGCATTCCGGGCGAGGAGAAGATCCCCAGCGTCTGGGTGGGCGCAGGTGCGACGATTGACCCCGACGCGCAGATTGTGCCGCCCGTATGCATTGGACGCAACTGTCGCATCAAAAAGGGCGCGGTGGTGGGACCCTACGCGACGCTCGGGGACAACTGTATCGTCGAGCCGAATGCGATGGTGGTGCGCTCGATTCTGTGGGATAGTGTCTATATCGGCGCAGGCAGTCAGCTCCAGGGCGCGATTGTGGGTACCGGAGTCACCATCAAAGACAATGTGCAGGTGCAGGAAGACGCCGTTATCGCCGACCGCTGCCATATCGAGAGCGATAGCATCATTCGCACGCGCGTAAAACTGTGGCCCGACAAGTATATCGAAGGCGGCTCGACGGTGACGATGAGCCTCATCTGGGGCGCGAAGTGGCGCGGCTCGCTGTTTCGCGACCTCGGCGTGGCAGGGCTATCGAACATCGAGATGACGCCCGACCTGGCGACGAAACTCGGCGCGGCGTATGCCTCCACCCTACCGCGCGGCTCGACGATTGTGCTAGCGCGCGACACCTTCAAAGCCTCGCGGATGATTAAGCACGCCTTCATGTCAGGCGTTTTATCGACAGGGGTGGATGTGTCTGACCTGCGGGCGATGCCCATCCCCATCACGCGCCACTATATTCGCGCGTCGGGCGCGGTGGGGGGCGTGAGCGTGCGCGTCGCGCCCAGCAATGTGCGCATGACGCTCATCGAGTTTTTCGATCGACGCGGGGTTTACTTGCCCAAGTCAGGCGAGCGGAAGATCGAGAATCGCTTCTTCCGCGAGGACTTTGCCCGCTGCGACGCCGACGAGGTGGGCGAAATTCATTTCGCCTCGCGCGCGATAGAGCAGTATCAGGCGGATTTTCAGCGGCTAACGCAGCTGACCGAACCCCCGCGTTCCATGCGCCTTGTGGCAGACTTCGCGTTCAGCCGCGTCGCGGCGATTTTCCCCGCGATGCTGGGGCAACTGGGCTACGATGTGGTCTCGCTGAACGCCTACCCCGACCCGCGTCGCTCGCCGCGCACGCCTGCCGAACATGATACTTTTGCGGAAAAACTTAAACAGGTGGTGCAGAGCCTCAACGCTGAGTGCGGCGTGATGTTTGAGAATGAAGGTGAGCGGCTCACAGTGGTCGACGAGCGCGGGCGCGTTATTAGCGGCGGCGCGCTGCTGACCACCTTCGCGCGGCTGATGGCGGAGACCTGTCCTGGCAAGCAGATTGCCGTGCCTGTGAACGCGCCCTCAGTGATCGAGGAGGTCGTTGCGCCCTACGGCGTGCAGGTGATTCGCACCCGCGCCGATGTGCGCTCGCTGATGAACACCGCCGCCGAACACGCCGACGCCCTCTGTTTCGCGGGAGACACACATGGCGGGTTCATCTTCCCGCAGTTCCATCCCGGATTCGACGCGATGTTCGCGTCCGTGCGCCTGCTCGAAGCCACGCAGCGGCTCGGCTGCTGCCTTTCCGAAATCTACGACCAGATACCTCCGTTCTACACGCTCTATCAGGCGATTCCCTGCCCGTGGGAACTCAAGGGGCGCGTGATGCGCCTGTTGAGCCACGAGGTCAAAGGGCGCATCGAGACCATCGACGGCTTGAAAGTGTATACCGATCACTCGTGGGCACTGGTGCTGCCTGACGCTGCCGAGCCGCTAATCCACCTCTTTGTCGAGGCGCGCACACAGCAAGACGCCGAACGCCTGCTGCAGGAGTTCATGGAGCGCATCGAGCAGTTCACCCAGAAAGAGTAGGCGAAGCTTCGGGTAGAATATGGGCATGCCAGTTCGTGCGCGCGCCCATGTGTATCAAATGCAGCCCTACCGTCCTAGCAAGACGCCTGAGCAACTCATGCACGAGTTGGGGCTGAGCGAACTCATCAAACTCTCGGCGAACGAGAATCCGCTCGGCGCGTCGCCCCGCGCAAAAGAGGCGATTGTGAAGTATCTGGACAAAATCCACCTCTACCCCGACGGCAACTGCACGATTCTGCGCGACGCGCTCAGCCAGTTTTATCGCCTGCCCCCCGACCATTTCGCCTTCGGCAACGGCTCCGACGAACTGATTCACCTGTTCGGCGTCGCCTATTTGGAGCCAGAAGACGAACTCATTATGGCGCATCCGTCGTTTGTGCGCTACGAAGCGTCGGCGCAGCTGAACCGGGCGATTCTAAAGCAAGTTCCGCTCACACCCGACTTTCGCCACGACCTGAAGGCGATGGCGGACGCCATCACTGCCCGCACCAAGTTGCTCTATGTCGCTAACCCAAACAACCCGACGGGCACGATTGTCTATCGCAACGAGCTGGAGCGGTTTCTGGAGCGCGTTCCCGACCATGTGCTGGTGATCCTGGACGAGGCGTATTTCGAGTATGTAGACCATCCCGACTACCCGCATGGGCTGGACTATGTGGGAGCAGGGCGGAATGTCGTAGTGTTTCGCACTTTTTCCAAAGCCTACGGTCTGGCGGGGCTGCGCATCGGCTATGCAATCGGGCGTCCTGATTTGTTAGACCCCATCGAGCGAGTGCGCGAACCGTTCAATGTGAATACGCTGGCGCAGGTCGCCGCCGCCGCCGCGATTACTGACCGCGAGCATATCGAGCGCACACGGGCGTTCAACCGCGCAGGGCTGGAGACACTGCAGGCAGCGTGTGAGCGACTTGGGTTGCGCTCTGTGCCCTCGCAGGCGAACTTTTTGCTGATCGAGGTCGGCTGTGAGTGTGCCCGCATCCAGCAACGCTTGCTCAGGCAGGGCGTTTTAGTGCGCACTGGCGAGGTGTTCGGCATGCCGACTTTTCTGCGCGTGAATACGGGCACACCTGAGCAAAACGAGCGGTTCATCGAGGCGTTGCAGTATGCGCTCCACAAGTGAAGTGAACACGGACGGCGACAGCAGGGCGTCCAAACTGCTGGTGCTTGCACTGTTCGTTGCGCCGGTTGTGCTAACAGTGCTGGTGCTGGCGTCGCCCTGGTTTTGGGGCGTGCGCGCAGCGCAGCTGGAGCGTAACGAGCAGTTGCTGCAGGCAGTGGAATCGGGCGATATTGAGCAGGTGAAGCGTGTGCTGACGGGCAGCGCAGTAGTGAATGCCCGCACGAAGTCGGGGCTGACTGCGCTCAGCGTCGCCGTCATCCGCGGCTACAACGAGATTGCCCTGCTGCTCATCGAGAAAGGCGCAAGCTTAGACGCCCGCGACAAATCGGGCGACCGTGAGAACCGCCACCCCGGCAACTCGCCCGTGCATTACGCCGCGATTTACGGCAGGACGCGCGTACTGCAGGCGATGCTCGATAAAGGCGTTTCGCCCAACCTGCGCGACCGCAATGGGCGCACGCTATTGATGATGGCGGCGGAAAACGGGCACAGGGAGACCGTGAAACTGCTGCTGGAACGCGGCGCAGACCCGAAAGCGCAGAGCGCGTTAGGCGACACCGTACTGGACGCGGCGAAACGGAGCGGCGACCCCGAAATCCTGCGCTTGATTCAGGAACGATTGTAGGCTACGACAGCGTCTGCTCGCGCGTCAAGGCATCCAGCTTCTCGCGAAACGCTTTCAGAGTTATACTAATCGGGGTTTCAAATGCCGTGAAACCTTCGTTGGAGGTGCGCCCGCTGTTTTTCGCCCTCACCCCCAGCCCCTCTCCCACAGTGTGGGAGAGGGGAGCCGAGCGCGTACACCGCGCCGCTGGTTCCCCCTCTCCCGCGTCGCGGGAGAGGGGGTTAAGGGGTGAGGGCAGAATTACGACACCTGAAACCCAATCGGTATTAGAATCGATCGCCTGAACGCCGCCAGGCTTAAGCCTGCAGGATTGCCGTCCTTTAACAGTTTCGGTTCGTCCAAATCCAGCACCTTCAGCGTGTGAAACTCAAAAACGAGACGATACTTACCGAAGCTGCACTCGTAGCACGTCGGACGCCAGTCGGGATTCGAATCTGTCAGGATGGCGAGCGTTAAAACTTGGTGGCGATAGCGCAGCCAGATGGCGGCGTTGTAAGCGTACAGGCGTTCCTCAAAAAACGGGTTCGGTCGAGCGTCGCCTTAGCCTTGCTTGGGCGGGGACGCCCAAGCCACGCGCCCTGACAGTTTGCTTGGGCGGGGACGCCCAAGCCCCACGCTATAGATTATCGAGCATACGCCCAAGGGGGCGGTTGAGGGCGTCCAGCACGGCGGCGGCGACGGCGCGGTTCGGGTCTTCCCGTAGCATCGCGCTACCGACCAGTTCCTGACGGTGTTCGCCGTTTTCCCAGAGAATAACTACGCTGACGATTGCAGGTCTAGCATCTGCCGCACTCTCAAGTATGTGTACCAGGCTGATCTGGACGGAGGTTGGGGTAAGCGGTTTGAGCGCGTTGAGCGTCGCTTCGGCAATCAGGCGATGGGGCTGTGCCTCGCCCTCCGATGCGCCTTCCAGCACGCGATTCTCCACCTGCAAATAGACACGCGCCTTCGCCCGACGCCCCTCGCGCTCGTAGGAGACGCTCTGGATTTTGATGCGTTTTTCGGCGGGCGGCGTCTCGATAACCGCCTGAATGGGCAGCTGCAGCTGCCCGCCCTGCGCCGCGCGCAAAGACACCCCCTTCATCATCAGACACTCCTGACTGGCGAGATTGACCAGATTATCGACGGTGGCGGCGTAATGCACCTGTTCCCGTTCGCGCGTGCGCTTGCCGCCCTGATACCCATAGGAGACCGAGATGGGGACATCGACTTCGGGCAGGTGAATGTTTGCAATCTGGCGGCTCAAATGGTGGGCGAGCAGCCCTGCCTCCTCGCGCCGACGCAATGTCGCAATCGCGAACTCGTCGCCGCCCCAGCGACACACCACATCCGTCTGGGGGTCAATTTCCGCGAGCAGAATCTGCGCCACGCGCCGCAGCACCTCGTCGCCGACCACATGCCCATAGCGTTTATTAAACACGCCGAAGTTGTCCAGATCGAAAAAGATAATCGTGATCTCGTTGCCTTCCGAAAGTTGCTCGATGCTCCACTCGCGCAGGTAATCCGACCAGGGCAGCCCTGTCATCGGGTCATAGCTGCGCCCAATCTCGGAGAGCAGGTCGAAAACCGTAACCAGCCCGACGAGCCGGTCGCCTTCCATCACGGGCATAACAGTTTGACGATGTTGCTGGAACCACTCGGCGACGGCGCGCAAGGGCGTCTGCGGCGTGGCGACCATCAATTCGATGGTCATCACCTCGCGCACAGGGGTCTCCGGCGGGACGCCGAGCAACAGTTCTGGCTCTACGATGCCCAGCACACGCCCGCCTTCGTACACGGGCAACCCGTGCAGACGATGCCCCCGCAACAGCACCAAAGCCGTTTCAACTGTATGGTCAGGGTTAACCCATACGCGAATCGGCTGTATGAGATGGTGTATGGTTCGCATGAACAGCTCGCGCTCCCCCTTCCAGCGCGACACGCTCTCAGGTACGGCAGCGACGGCGTTCTCCAGCACATGCAGCGCCTTCGGACTCAACGCCGCGCCTCCGCCTGTCCTTTCTCTATAGTAGTATACGCCAGTCGTTTCATAGTCCGTCACAGCACAATTGCGAGTTTTCGCGACTCAGCGTGCGAGCCATTCATAGGGCACATAAACGATTTGCCGATCCGCGCCACGCCCTTGACTAAGATTGCGCAGCAGATTCGCAGCGCGAACGCCAATCTCTTCTGGTCGCTCCAGAATCAACACATCGATCTGGCGCGACCGATACCAATCTCTCGCCAACTCGCGCCAGCTGAGGACGCCCACATTCGTTAGACGCGCGACGCCGATTCCCTGCTGCGCGACCTCCGCGCCCATCAGAAAAATACCCTTAACCCGTCCCTCTCCCACGAGCTTCTGAATCGCTGAAGACGCATTTCGGCTGTCGGAGAGAGGAATGAGCCGCGCGCGCACGCGCCGATTGAACAGCAGCCCGTGTCGGAACCCTTCCCAGAATTCCGAGACGGCGCGCGGCACGGGGTGTCCCGCAATCACCACGACCTCGCCTGAGGGGATGCGCCGTGCGTACCATGCCCCCGCGCGTCGCCCTGCATCGTAGTAGTAGGTTCCCACATAGCCGAGCCGTGCTGTGTCAGGCAGGTCTGCGCCCATCAGCACCACCGGCGCGCCCGCTTGAATCGTCTGGTCCACCGTTTGCCTTGCCCACTCATCGTTCGGAAGGCATAACGCCGCTCCACGCCAATCGCCTTCTTTCAATCGTTGGGCTATCGTTTCGCGTTCGTCGGTTGTGAAAAACGCTGTCTCCAGCTTCACGCCTGGTAGATTAAGCCGACTCTCCATCCCGCGCAACACGGCGTCCCAGAAGTCGTTGCGCTTGCCCTGAATCGCAATCGCCATCGGAAACTGGAACGGCTCAGTTGGGGGCGCGTCGCTGCTGCGACAGGCGGAGATAAGCAGGAGAGCCACGAAAAAAGAAACCCTTGGCAACCGAGATTCCTCGCTTCGCTCGGAATGACAGGCGTTTTCCCCCGAAACAATCTTAGTCATTCCGAGCGAAGCGAGGAATCTCATAGATCGTACTCCCTTGCAGCACTCAATCCTCCAGCAGCTGCCGCAGCTCGGGGTAGAACTGATTATATTCCTCGATATTGCGCGTCGGATTGCCCAGCAGCCAGTCGCGCAGGTAGCCTGCCAGCAGCGAGCCACTGGTCACGGTAAAAATGCCGTACTCCCGATAGGCTTCTGCCCGAACGGGGTCGTTCACTTTCGCCGCGATGCGTTGCACACCGAACAGTTCCCGCGCCATCTGCACCACCATCAGGTTCGTGTTGTCGCCGTTTGTGCAGGCGATAAAGGCGTCTGCCTGATCCACCTCCGCGCGGCGCAGGGTGTCCTCGTCCAGTCCGTCGCCTACCACCACATTGCAATTGTGGCGCTTCCCCAGTCGGAGCAAGGCGTCCTGAGATTTCTCGATAACCGTGACCTGATGCCCTGCGCAGCTCATCAATAACGCCAGTGTGGAGCCAGTGCGTCCACAACCCATAATCACAATTCGCATCGTCAATCCCCCTCCTGGGGCGCGCCATAGAGCCAGACCTGACAGCGCACCCTGCGCAATACGACTTCAACGGTGTCGTCCAGCACGGGACGCGCACGCCCGTTGCGATAGCGCGCCGTGATAAACAGCAAATCGGTCTGGGACTCCTCGGCGGCGTTCACAATCGCGTAGCCGCAGTGATGCACGGGACGGATGACGGTCTCGCACTCGCCGACGCCGATTTCTTCCGCGATTTCGCGCGCGGCGGCGGCGGCGAACTCGCCTTCCTGTAAACGCGCGGCGGGACAACTCTCCAGCCCGACCGAGCGCGGAGTCTCCACCAGGCATAGCACTGTCAGATGCGCGTCGAACACCTGCGCCATCTCGCACGCGAAGCGCAACGCCTCACGGTCGTCAGGCGTGTTGCTAAACGGCATGAGCAAGCGTTTCGGCGGCGCCGCCTCCTGCGCCTGCTGCTTCGTCTTCTTCCAGCCAAACAGTTTTAGCTCCATCGCTCTCAACCTCGTCGTTTCAGCGGATTCGGCGCTCCACGAAGTAGCGGAACGCCCAGATTCGCACAAACGCCCAGAGGATGAGCAACCCGCCCAGCAGCAGCCCCTCTGGACGCTGGTAGAGAAAATATTCGTAATAGATAATCCCGACGCCCAGCGCAATCATCAAAAGGCTGACGCCGTATCTTAAAAACTTGCGTGTGCCCATGGTTGTTTTACCCCAGTTCCTCGCGCAGGAGTTCCTGAGCGCGTTGCGGGTTCGCGCGCCCCTGCGTCTCGCGCATCATCTGCCCTACCAGAAAGCCCAGCACGCTGGTCTTGCCCGCGCGGTACTTCTCTACCACATCGGGGTTCTCGGCAATCACTTTGCGGGCGGCAGCGCGCAGGGCGTCCTCGTCCGAAATCTGCACCAGCCCACGCTCCTGCACAATCTTCGAGGGCATCTCGCCCGTCTGGAACACTTCATCAAACAACTCCTTCGCGATACGCCCTGAAATCACATTTTTCTGCAGCAGGTCAATCAGATCGGCTAAGTGCGCGGGCTGCAGTTTCGAGTCGCGAATCGCGGTATTCGTCTCGTTCAGCCGCGCCTGCAGCTCCACCGTAATCCAGTTGCTGGCGGTTTTCGGCTCCACGCCCAGTTCCACACACTGCTCGTAATAGGTCGCCGTGTCGATGTCGGCGGTCAGGATGCGCGTTTCGACATCGCCCAGCCCATACTCCTTGCGGTAGCGGTCGGCTTTTTGGAGGGGCAGCTCGGGAATCGTCGCCCGCAGCTGCTCCAGCCACTCTTCGGTAATCTGAATCGGCACGATGTCAGGTTCGGGGAAGTAGCGGTAGTCCTGCTCAAACTCTTTAGTGCGCATCGGGAAGCTGTAGGAGCCTTCCTCGCTCCAGCCGCGCGTCTCTTGCACCACCTGCCCGCCCTCTTGCAAGATTTTGATTTGCCGCTCCACCTCGAACTCGATGCCGCGCACGACGGAACGGAACGAGTTGAGGTTCTTCAGTTCGGTCTTCACGCCGAGTCGGTCGCTGCCTTCAGGCGCAACGCTGATGTTGGGTTCACAGCGCAGGGAGCCTTCCTCCATCTTGCCGTCGCACACGCCCAAGTAAGTCAACACGGCGCGGAGCTGCACAAGGTACTCTTTGGCGGCTTCGGCGGACTGCAAATCGGGCGGGAAGTCGGTCACGATTTCCATCAGGGGCGCGCCCGCGCGGTTGAAGTCCACCTCGCTCTCGCTCGGCAGATAGTGAAACAACTTGCCCGTGTCCTCTTCTAAATGCACGCGGCGGATGCGCACAGGGAACCGTTCGCCCTCTACTTCAATTTCCAAGTAGCCGCGCGTGCCAATTGGGTGAATTTCGCCGTATTGGGAAATCTGGTAGCCTTTGGGCAGGTCGGGATAGAAGTAGTTCTTGCGGTAGAACATCGTGAGCGGGGCAATCTGGCAGTTGAGCGCGAGCGCGGTGCAAATCACATGCTCCACGGCTTTTTTGTTGGGCACAGGCAGCACGCCCGGCATGCCCAGACAGATAGGGCACACATTCGTATTGGGCAGGTCGCCAAAGCGCGTGGGGCACGCGCAGAACATCTTGCTCTCCGTGAGGAGCTGCGCGTGGACTTCCATGCCGATGCTCGGAATATACCGCAAGGTGTGTTCCTCCGAGTGGGGATTATACCCAACACTGCAGCAGGGGTGACGCATCCGCACGGAACTGACTGAGATACCTCGCTGCGCTCGGAATGACAATTGATGTCATTCCGAGCGCAGCGAGGTATCGCTCTCGATATCCTTTTGCAGACAGGGTACTTATAACCTCTTCTTAACCTACGAGTCAGTAGACTCTTTCCCTGTTATGAGCAAGTCGAATTCGTTGCGGCGTGGCTTCACGCTAATCGAGTTGCTGGTCGTGATTGCGATTATCGCCATCTTAGCGGCGATTCTGTTCCCTGTGTTTGCTCAGGCGCGTGAGAGTGCGCGCCAGACCTCGTGTCTGAGCAACCTGCGCCAGTTCGCGTTGGCGACGCTGGGCTATGTGCAGGACTACGACGAGCTGTTCCCTCAGAGCGTGTACAGCATGGATCGGGCGATTCTGAACCCTGGCTCGGGCGACCGCGTATTCACGGTGTTTGACGCGGTGTTCCCATACATGAAGAATGTGGACATCATCGTGTGCCCTTCCAACCGTCCTGGGATCGATTTTGGGACGATTCTGCAGAACTTGGGGCTGCGCACGAGCGGTAACTTCCGCTATGCGTCGTATGCGATGAACTTTGCGCTGTTCCAGGACCCTGCACTGCCGCCGGGTCTGTTTGATCAGGATCCAGTGGTGCCGCTCGCCGCGATTCAGGATCCCGTGAACACCACGATGTTCTACGATTCCGTGTACAAGCGTGCAAGCGACCCGCCCATCGATCCCCGCTGTCCGCGCCCGGTGGGCCCGTTCGGCTGGGACAACTTCCCCGGCGACCCACGCCACAAGGACGGAATCAATATCAACTTTGTGGACGGGCACGCGAAGTGGTACCGGCGCGACGCGAAAATTCCGGGACGCTCGCCCACCAGCAGCGGCGAGGTGGACACCTACACCCTGCCGTGCGATCTCTCGGGTATTCCAGGCGGCACGCCGAATACCTAACCTCTGGCGCATCAGAAAAACTCTTGCAGGGGGTAGACGCCTATCTTTCCCCTGCGTTTTTATAAAATTGTCGGCGTCCCGCCGACGATATGTACTACTTGAAACCTCAGTGGGTAAGTGCTTCCCGAGAAAAATGCTTCTGAAACGCGGCAGGAAACATCGAGATTCCTCGCTCCGCACGGAATGACAAAGATTGTCGTTACGAGCGAAGCGAGGGATCTCTCTTTCGAGATATTTCGTTGCGGGAAGGGCTTATTATCCCTCGACTTCTTCGCCCAGCCGGTAGAACCGCCCGCGCGAGTAGGCAATCGGGCGTTTTTCAGAGTTGCCCACTGCCCGCAGCGGCTCGCCGACGACCAGCATGTGGCTTCCATACACGCGCCGATCCAGCACGCGACATTCGAACTGCACCGCCGCGCCTGCAACCAGCGGGGCGTCAATATACTGCGCAGGTTCAAGGGGAAGGTTGAATTCGGCAATTTTGTTCACCTCGCGCCCCGAATACCTGCCGCATACGCGCCCAATCCACGCCTGATCCTCTGCAAGCAGGCACACACCGAAAGTCGCGGCTTTCTCAATCAGAGGGCGCGTGAATCGCTCCTCGCCGATAAACACGCCAATCAGCGGCGGCTTGAGCGACACCGGCGCGCACCACTCCGCGCTCATCGCGTTCACCACGCCGTCGACCGACACCGTAACGATACTGACTGAATTGATAAACCGCCACGCTTCGCGGTCAATTTGGGATAGGGGTTGCATGCGCACGATTGTACCTGTTCGGGTATCCTTTCACAGGGTGAGAACGATGAAACAGACAATCTACGCCGAGACACGCACGCCGCCGCAGGGCAAGGTCTCGTTCGAGGAGTTTCTGGAGTGGCTCGACGAGGACACCCACGCCGAATGGGTCGACGGGGAGGTAATTCTGAAGATGCCAGTCTCTGTGGAACATCGGGATGTAAACAACTATCTTCACTTTCTTATCAGCGCATGGGTCGCACGCGCTCAGCGGGGCAAAGCCTATCAGCCGCCTCTGCTGGTCAAGTTCACACCGCCTGACGGCAAGCGCGTCGCGCGCGAACCTGACATCGTGGTCATCCTCAACAGCAATCCGGGCGCGTTCACGGAGCAATACTTCGAGGGCGTTCCTGACCTGATTGTGGAGGTGGTCAGCCCGAGACGGCGGAATGTGGATCGACTCACAAAATTTGAGGAATACGAGTCGGCGGGCGTGCCAGAATACTGGGTGATTGACCCTGAGCGTCAGTACGCCGAGTTTTTTCAGCTGGACGAGAGCGGGGCGTACCGTACCCGAGCGGCTCGGAGGGTGTCTATCGCAGTCGCGTGCTGGAGGGGTTCTGGCTGGAGGTGCGCTGGTTATGGGAGCGTCCGCCCGTGTGGGATGTGCTGGAGCAGCTGGGGATTGTGTGAGAAGCGCGTATGAATGTCCGTCTGTTCGTGGAGCGTCGGAAGGAGCGGTGGCAGCGGTTTGAGCAGTTGCTGGACGCCCTGCGCTGGGCGGGGGGCGCGGGGCTGGATCGTGCCGCGTTAGACGAGCTGGGTAGGCTCTATCGGCAGACGGCGGCAGACCTCGCCTATGCGCGGCAGCAGGGCGCGGACGCCAGCGTGGTGGAATATCTCAACAGCCTGCTGGGGCGCGCGCATGGGATCTTTTATCGCTCGAAGCGCGGCAGCGTCCCAAACGCGCTGAAGCGGTTCTGGTTCTCGTTCCCCGCTGCCGTGCGCCGACGCCATCGCTATGTGTGGCTGGCAATCGCGCTGACCCTGCTGGGCGCGCTCATCCCCTTCACTATGATTTTGGCGAACCCTGCGATTGCGCAGACGCTGGTCGATCCACAGTGGCGTCCCGTGTTCGAACACTGGAAATCGGGCAAGCAGTATCAGCCGGGCGAGACAGGCTTCGCCTCCGTGATGAGCAGTTTCTACTTCGTGAACAACTCGCGCGTGGCGATGCTGGCGTTCGGGCTAGGTGTGTTCTGGACAATCCCGACGGTCTATCTGCTGATTACTAACGGCTTTCTGCTGGGGACTCTGGCAGGGGAGATGTACCATGTAGGCAAGCTGGGTTTCCTGCTGGTCTCGATTTACCCACACGGCGTGCCAGAGCTGGGCGCAGTGTTTCTGTGCGGCGGGGCGGGGCTGATGCTGGGACGCGCGATGATTGCGCCGGGCGATTTGACGCGCTCAGAAGCCGTGCGGCAGGTCGCGCCCGACGCCTTCTGGATTCTCGCCGGCTCGCTGGTGCTGATTTTTATCGCGGCGTTCACAGAGGCGTTCTTCTCGTTCTACGCTTTTCCGAGCTGGACGAAGTTCCTCTGGGGCACAGTTGCGCTCGCCGCGCTGTTAGCGTACATTCTCGGTATGCGAGAGCCAAATTCGAAAGTTTGAGCTATTCTCGCAATTTCTCCCGAAATTTGCGAGGTTTGGCACGAAAGTTGCTGCAACAGCCAACGGGAGGATCAATCGTGCGACCTAGTGACTGGATTAGTTCTCAAGGGAGACTCTGGTTGCGTGCGCTGTCGCTATTCGCCTTGGCGGCGTTCATAAGCAGCCTATCCGCTCAATCGAACCTGATTTACAACCCAGACTTTGAGCTGGGCAACGAGGGTTTCTTCACTGAATACAGTTATAACCCCACTGCTCATCGTTCTGGAACGCCTTCCATGCTGACCTCTGGACAGTACCTGCTAACCGCGAACCCAGGCAACCATCATCCCGACGCGCATTCGTTCGGCGACTTCACAACAGGCGATGGACTAATGCTGATGGTCAAGGGCGCGACTGTGCCCAACCGTGTTGTGTGGCAGCAAATCATTGCTGTCGATCCAGGGCAAGCGTATGCTTTCTCGGGCTGGATTTCCGTGTGGACTGGCAGCTCGCCTCCTGCGCTGCGCTTCACTGTAAATGATGAGGAAATCGGGGTTTACCATTTCCCCGAAACGCCTCGTCCAGGCGTCTGGTACAACTGGTACTACGAATGGCAAGGCGGCGACCGTGCCGAAGCAGTTCTCACTATCGTCGATCTCAACACCAGCGCGGCAGGAAACGGGTTTGTGCTGGATGGGCTGGAGTTCTATGTTGTACCTGAGCCGAGCAGTCTGCTGTTGCTGTTTGCAGGCGTTGGCGGGCTGGCGGTGCGCTGCCGTCGTGCTACCAGCTGCGTATAGGTCGACGGTATACCCGTGCAAGTCGCTGGCGGCGCGTTCGGAGTCGCCAGCCGACGATTCCCAGAATCAACCCTACCCCAATCATCCTGCCTATCGTTGCAGGCAGATCGAGTCGACGCGCCACATCGTGGGCGATCACCACAGGGGCTTTGAGCAGGGGCTTCTCGTCGCGATAGACCACCAGCCAGCCCGCTGTGTCGCCTGCTTTCAGGGGCGCGTTCAGCGGCTCCGCGTGAACTGTCCAGCGGTAGCGCGCCCGTTGCGCTCTCGGCGCAATCCAGACCAGCGACTTGGCAAGACGCAGCGGAACCTGCTCGGGATCGCCGTTCTTCGCCTGCGCCATGCCCACGATTGCGCCCGCCGTGAGTTCGACGCGCTCCCAGTCCTTGTAGCCGTGTTCCATCAGTGCAATCGTGTCTGCTTCCCGTCGCGGGCTGTTCAGCACGACGCTAATCAGCCGTCGCCCGTCGCGCATCGCTGACCCCGCAAAGCAAAAACCAGCAGGATTCGTGTAGCCCGTTTTGACGCCCTCGGCATAGGCGTACTCCCGGAGGAACTTCGCCTTGTTCGCCATCCACAAATCCTCTTGATTGTGCGAGCGTTCCACGATGTAATACGGCGTCTTGACAATCGCGCGGAAGGTCTCGTTCCCCATCGCATAGCGGGTGATGAGCGCTAGGTCGTAGGCGGTGGATAAGTGGCGCGGGTCGTGCAAGCCGTGTGGGTTCACAAAGCGGGTGTTGTTCGCTCCGAGTTCGCGCGCTTTCTCGTTCATCAACTTCGCAAATGCCTCGACGGAGCCTGCGGTATGCTCGGCTAAGGCGACGGCGGCGTCGTTCGCGGAGCGGAGCATCAGCGCGTACAGCAAATCGCGCACCTTTACTTGCTCGCCCACCCGGAGGTTCATCGAGCTGGGCTTCGTGTCCACCGCGCGTTGGGATGCTGTCACCACATCGTCCAGCGCACACTGCTCCAGCACGAGAATTGCGGTCATAATCTTGGTGAGGCTGGCAGGGGGCAGCTGCTGATGGGCGCGGCGAGCGTAGAGCGTCTGCCCTGTTTCGGCGTCGATCAGCACTGCCGCGCGCGCCTGCACCTGCGGCGCGTCTGCCCACATCAGCGCGACGCTAAGCATTCCAAGCACCCACGCGAATAGCTCTCGGCGCATACCGTCTATTATGGCGCAGGTTCAAAAAATCCTGCCTACAGCGCTCCTTAGAAGTGTGGATATGCCTGTCCGTGTAGGGGACAAAGCGAGCATGCGCAAGCAGCTTAGTATAGCAGGGGTATACTCTGTAGACGATGGAGGCGTTCCTGAATCGCATCATCCACGGCGATTGTCGTGAGGTGCTTACGCAGCTGCCCGATGACTGCGTCGATCTAATCGTCACCTCGCCGCCCTATGCCGACCAGCGCAAGGATGTCTATGGCGGGGTTCACCCCGATCGCTATGTGGAATGGTTTATGCCCATCGCTGCTGAGCTCAAGCGCGTTCTGAAACCGACAGGCTCCTTCATTTTGAACATCAAGGAGCGCGTAGTGAATGGCGAGCGGCATCCCTATGTGCTCTATCTGATACTGGCGATGCGCGAGCAGGGCTGGCTCTGGACAGAGGAATACATCTGGCACAAGAAAAACTGCTACCCGGGCAAGTGGCCCAACCGATTTCGCGATGCTTGGGAACGACTCCTCCATTTCACGAAGCAGCGTAAGTTCAAAATGTTTCAAGATGCCGTGATGGTTCCAATGGGCGAGTGGCGTCACGAGCGTCTCAAAAAGCTCAATCCGAACGACCTGTATCGCTTCAACTCGCGTGCGGGCAGTGGGTTTGGCAAGCGCGTTGCAAACTGGATTGGACGCGAACAAGCCTACCCGACAAATGTGCTGCACATGGCGACCGAGTGCTACAACCGCTATCACGCGGCGACCTTCCCTGTGGAGCTGCCAGCATGGTTCATCAAACTCTTCACCGAGCCCGGCGATGTCGTGTTAGACCCGTTTATGGGTTCGGGTACTACGGCGGTTGCGTGCGTGCGGTTAGACCGACGCTACATCGGC
>CALKLF010000119.1 GCA_937992175.1 uncultured Fimbriimonadales bacterium
TAGGAGGTAATGCACAATGAAGGCTCTACAGCGACGCGGCTTCACCTTGATTGAGCTGCTGGTCGTCATCGCGATAATCGCCATCCTTGCGGCGATTCTGTTCCCTGTGTTTGCGCAAGCGCGTGAGAAAGCGCGTCAGACCACCTGTATCAACAACCTGCGTCAGACGGGCACTGCCCTGCTCATGTACGCCAGCGATTATGACAATCGCACGCCCATCTTCTGCTTCGCCGAGTATTACCAGTTCGGCGCACGCATCCAGCCGTATATGAAAAACCGCGATATTTTGCGATGCCCCTCCTCGCCGTTCCGTCAGGGCGCCGCGCAGCTCATTCAGCGCGATAACGGTTTCGGCGACTATATGCGCGCCCCAAACCATCCGCAGGTGGGCTTGGGTGTTTCGCAACGCGGTCGCACGAACTACTTCGACGACATCTACCCGCCGATGGATTACCTCGTGCATAACGGCTTGGGCGGGTATGGACTGTACGACTGCAACTACAATCCCTCTGCCGTGGATTCTGGGCGTGTCACGCGCCCCTCGCGCGCTGTGGCGATGATTGACTTGCCTCCCAGCCGGATGCAGTGGCCGGGTCCCCAGTTCTGGACCAGCCGAATCGGGGGCAGCTTCAAGGGGCGCCACAGCGAAGGCTCCGTCGTACTGCACTTAGACGGACACTCGAAGTGGTACCAGTACCAGAAGCTTTACCCCACCGATCGGGGGCAAGCGAACTACTCCGAGCCGAGCTGCAGCGACCCTGACCCAGCGGCAGTCTACACTTGGTACTGCTGGGGCTACGAGTGGGGTCCGCAAGAGGATCGGAACTGAATACAGATCAAGCTGCGCGTAGCGTCGGCGTCCCACCAACGCTACGCGCAGCTGAGCGTGTTCACAAGACGAGTGGCTCAGATTTAGCCCAACCGCCATCACGCTGTCTTCCTATCGCACCGCGCTTCCACACGCCAGCGTTCGCCCGAACGCTCCAGAATTAGCAGCGTCGCGCCTTTACAAAACGGCGGCGACTGGCTAATCCACACGCCGTTTACTTGTTCAGGCGGGCAGACGGGCGTGTGCGAGTGTCCTCCTAAGATGATGTCCAGTTCGGGGCATGCCTCTGCCAGCCGACGGTCTTGGACGACGCCGAGATGGGTCAGCGCTATCAGCAAGTCAGCTTCGGGGCGCAGGCGCGAAACCCACTGCTTCGCTGTATCAAGCGGAGGTTCGAACAAGTATGCGCTCAGCGCAGCGGTCTTCATGCGCGGTGTAACCATCGGCACGGTCAGCCCCAGCACCGCCACCCGCACGCCGTGATGCTCCGTTTGCCACACAGGTTGCACGGGCGGAGGCTTTTCGGGCTGTTTAGAACGGATGTTCGCGCAGAGCAGGGGGCAGGGTGCGCCGCGCGTCTTCGCCAGAAACCCTGCCGCGGTGATGTGGAACTCTCGATTACCGATAGTAATCGCGTTATAGCCTGCCTGACGCATCCACGCCCACGCCGGTTCAGGACGCAGGGGAACCCCTATGTTGCCTGAACGGATGCAATCGCCTGAGTCCAACATGAGCGCGTCATACTGCGCTTTGAGTTCGCGCAGGCGTGCCACGAACGCCTCGTTCCAGTGGTTGTGTGCGTCGTTGGTGTGCAGGATGGCGATCCTCATCGGCATGCATCCATCCACTCGCGGACTATCGCCGCGGGGTCCTCTGTGCGCATCAGCGTCTCCCCCACCAAGAGCGCGTGAACGCCTGCCTCATAGAGCCGCCGCACTTGCTCTGCGGTTTCAATCCCGCTCTCACTGACGCGCGTGAGTTCTTCAGGGAGGTAGCGTAGCAGCCGAAAAGTGGTCTCCAGCGAGACCTCAAAAGTGCGCAGGTCGCGGTTATTGATGCCCAGCAGCGTCGCGCCCGATTCGACGGCAGTCTCCAGTTCCCACTCGTCGTGGACTTCCACCAGCGCGTCCATGCCCAGCGATTCGGCGAGCGCACGCATGTCGTGGAGTTGCGCTCTGTCGGGCAGCGCGGCGACAATCAGCAAGAGCGCATCGGCGCCCAACACGCGACTCTCGTAAACCTGATATTCCTCGATGAGGAAGTCCTTGCGCAGGACAGGCAAAGGCGTGTGTTGACGAGCGATAGTTAGGTTTTCGGGCTTGCCTTGAAAATAAGGCTCGTCGGTCAGCACGCTGAGCGCGTCCGCCCCTGCTTCGTGGTAGCGTTGAGCGATTGCGGCAGGGTCAAACTCTGCTCGGATTACCCCTTTGCTGGGGGAGGCGCGTTTGATTTCGGCAATTAGGGCAATCGGGTTCGGGGATTGGCGCAGTGCGCGATGGAAACCGCGCGTGGGGGGCGTATCGGCAAGGCGGGCTTTCAACTCCGCCAGTGGAAACTTGCGTTTGCGCGTCTCAAGCTCCTCGCGTTTCGTCTCCAGAATGCGTTGTAGGATTGTCACGGCTGCGCGTACTGGAGCCGACAGTGGGACTCGAACCCACGACCTGCGCATTACGAGTGCGCCGCTCTACCGCTGAGCTATGTCGGCTCTCCCTCGCGAGGGTATTATACCCCATCCCCTAACCTCTGTGCAAGCGGTCTTGAGGAGGTTCGGAAAACCGTCTGGCAGGATGCCCCCCATAAAACGGTGGCGTCCGATTCTTGCCCATCGAACCCCACCCCTCTGCGCCGCGCCCAGTAGACCACAAATCGCGTATGCAAGACCAGGGGTCGCGTATACAAGACCGGGAGCCACGTAGACAAGACCGGAAGCCGCGTAGACAAGACCGGAAGCCGCGTAGACAAGACCGGAAGCCACGTATGCAAGACCGTGCAGTGCGCTGGGTGCGGAGGTGGCTGGCGCGGCGACGCTTGTGCCGTGGGCGTACCCGACAAGTAGGAGGGCATTGTGGGGATGTGGGCAGCGTGAGCGCAACGACAATCCGCGATTGTTGTTGTGCCGAGTGCCGCGGGGCGTCTCGCCTCCAGTGCCCGACTTTTCGAGCATTCTCAGCGGTCTTGCGCGTTGGGACGGGTACAATACCCGCTCGATGGCGGCGTTGAACAGTCATTTGGGCGTGAATTTCCCGCGTGGGTTCAAAAGCGCGGGCGTCTACTGTGGGATTAAAAAGCCGGGGTTGTTAGACCTTGCGCTGATTGTTTCGGAGACGGAGGCGAGTGTTGCAGGGGTGTTCACGACGAATCAGGTGTGCGCGGCGCCTGTGCGCTGGTCGAGACAGGTGGTTGCGGGTGGCAGGGCGCGCGCGATTATCGTCAACAGCGGCAACGCGAACTGCCTGACGGGCGAGCAGGGGGAACGCGATGCCCAACGCATGGCGGAACTGGTTGCCAAACGGCTCAACTGCGAGCCGACGCAGGTGGTTGTGGCGTCGACGGGCGTCATCGGCGTGCCCCTGCCGATGAACGCTATCGAGTCGGGGGTCGGGCTACTTTTCGAACGCCTCAGCGACGGCGATGACCGCACAACCGCCGACGCGATTCTGACCACCGATAACGCTTCCAAACGCGCCTCGCTGGAAGTAGCGACGCCTGCAGGCCCCGTGCGACTGGGTGCGATTGCGAAAGGCGCGGGCATGATTGCCCCCAACATGGCGACAATGCTGGCGTTCATCACGACCGACGCGCTCATCCGCCCCGAACACCTGCACCTCTGCCTCAAGCGTGTGGTAGACCGAACCTTCAACAGGATTACCGTCGACGGCGATACCAGCACGAACGATATGGTCGTCGCTCTGGCGAACGGGGCGTCGGGCGTGGAGGTTTCGGGCGAGTCGCTGCAAGCGTTCGAGGCAGGGCTTTACGAGGTCTGCGAATATCTTGCCAAGCGCATCGTCAAAGACGGCGAGGGGGCAAGCCGAATCTTTGAGGTGCGCGTGTCGGGCGCGGTGGACGACGCCGCCGCGCTGCAGATTGCGCGCACGATTGCTGAATCGCTGCTGGTGAAAACGGCGATTCACGGCGGCGACCCGAACTGGGGGCGAATCATCGCCGCTGCAGGACGCGCGGGCGTCCCCATCGATGTGAACCGCGCTGAACTGTCCCTGCAGGGCGTGCTGGTGTTCAAAAACGGGCAGCCCGCCGACTATGATGAGCGCGCCCTCGCAGAAAAGATGCTCACCGACGAAGTGACCATCACGCTGGAGCTGCACGCGGGCGAGGGCAACGCGCGGTTCTGGAGTAGCGACCTGACCGCCGAGTATGTCAAAATCAACGCCCACTACCGTACCTGAGCGAATGCGCGCCTACCGCCTCGTCGCGCCGAACCAACTGCGCTGGGAGCAGGTCGCCGTGCCTGAACCGCAGGCGCACGAGGCGTTGCTGCGCGTTGTCGCCTGCGGGCTATGCGGCACAGACCTCCATCTCAAGACGCGCGGGCACTACTACTGGAAAGACCAGCCCCTGACGCTGGGGCATGAGATTGTCGCCGAGGTGGTTCGCTTGCCGTTGAGCGATGCTGGCGGGCTACAGGTAGGCGACTATGTGGTGGTCGATCCGCAGCGGGTGTGCGGCGAATGTTTCTATTGCCGTCGCGGGCGTCTGAACCTATGCGATCGGTTGGAGCATCTCGGCTTGAGCGTGGATGGCGGGTTCGCCGAGTATCTTGTGGCGCCGGTGCGTAATCTTTACAAGGTTCCTGACGCTGCGCCGCGCGAGACGCTGTGGCGCTACGCGCTGGTGGAGCCTGTGGCGACCTGCGTTGCGGGGATGCGGTTGGCAAATCCGCAACCCCATGAGACCCTCGCGGTGATTGGGCTGGGCTTTTTCGGGCAGGTCTACGCGCAGTTGGCACGGCTGTGGGGCGCACAGCAGGTGTTCGCCTTGGAGCCTCGCCCTGCGCGGCGCGAAGTTGCCCGACAGATTGGCGCAGCGACGCCTCTCAGCCCTCACGAGTGGCAGGCGGAACCTGTGTACGCGGAGGTGGTTATCGACGCCGCAGGCTCGCCCGACGCCGCCGACTGGTGCGTGCGCGTCGCCCGCAAAGCAGGGCGCATCATCGTGTTCGGCTATCGTCCCGAACCCGTGCAAGTGGACTGGTATCAAATCTTAATCAAAGAGCTCACGGTAATCGGCTCGCGCTCCAGCAACCACGCTTGGGAACATGCGCTGCAGCTGGTTCACGAGAACCGCCTCATCTTTGACCCCCTGATTGCTCCCTATGAGTTTGACGCCATCGAACAGGCGTTTGCCGATGCTGAAGCCCAGCGGGTCTTCAAGCCGATTCTCTGTGGGCGTGTGGGATAGGGGTGGAGGTCGGCGTTGGCAGTTGGAAAGGGCACGCTCGGTGGTGAAAGGGGCGTGCAGGTCGCCTCATGAGGTGGTGGAAACCGTTCGGATTAACTCAAGCAGTATTTGCCACATCCAGTTGCCCATCAATCCCAGCACGATTGCTATGGCGATTACCACCAGCCCGCCTGCGTACGCGCCGCGGAGCATCGCCACAACGCCACATATTAGCCCGCCGAGCAAGCCGACAGGCGGAACGCACAGCCCGAACACCGCCAGCAGGACGCCTGCGGTGATGCATCCCCGTGCACTTCGGGAGCGTCGAGCGGAGGGCGTGTAGAGATCGCTTGGCGTCACGGGCGGCGGTTGTGCAGTGGAGGCGGTTGGCGCAGCGTTCCCCAACGGCTGGGGCGAGGGATAGGCTGGATGGGCAGACGCCCCACCGCGCAGCGAATCCGCCGCCTGCTTCGCGCCAATCAGCGTCGGGTCTAAACGGTAGGCGGTCTCGTAGGCTCTGAGCGCGTCCTGCAGCCGACCCTGTCGATGGAGGTACGCTCCCCAGTTGTAGAAGGTGTAGGCGTCGTGGGGATCGAGCGCGATTGCCTGCGCGAAGTGCTTTTCCGCGTTCGCGTTGCTGCCTGCGTGGGCATAGGCAAGCGCAAGGTACAGATGGACACGCGGTTCGCGGGGTTGCTCGGCGACAGCGCGCTGCAAAAACGGCAACGCCTCCGTATACCTGCCTTGTTGCAATAACTCGTAGCCAATCTCTACAGCGGAGCGCACACGGGAATTGTACCTATTACCCTCTGGGATGCGCTTTTTTGTAGACCTCCTTGAGCCGATCGAGGCTGACCTGCGTGTAGATTTGCGTGGTGCTGATGTCCTCGTGCCCCAGCAGCTCCTGCACGGCACGCAGGTCTGCGCCGCCATTAATCAGATGCACCGCGAACGAGTGGCGCAGGGTGTGCGGCGAGATATTTTTCTCGATGCCAGCGCAAGCCGCGTAGTATTTAACCTTGTTCCAGAACGCGATTCGGCTGAGCGCGTCGCCGCGATCGTTGAGGAACAGGATGGCGTTGGGGCGTTTGGGGTGGGCGAGCTTGGGGCGTGCGTCGCTGAGATAGCGTTGGAGCCAGTAGACAGTGCTGTCGGGCAGGGGGAGCCACCGTTCGCGCCCGCGCTTGCCCTCCACACGCACGAGCTGTTCACTGAGGTTCAACTGCTCCAGCGTAAGGCTAAGCAGCTCCGAGACGCGCATGCCTGTGGTATACATCGTTTCCAACATCGTGCGGTCGCGAAGCCCGTGAGGGGTGTCCAGCGGTGGCTGCAGGAGTAGGCGGCGCAGTTCGTGGGGAGTGAGCGTTGCGGGCAGGGCGCGGTGGGGCTTCGGCGTAGTCAGCGCGTCGGGCGGCTCGGCATCCAGCACGCCGCGCCGATAAAGATACTTCAGGAATGTCCGCGCCGCGCTGAGCTTGCGCACGACGCTCGACTCGCTCATCGAACGGCGACGCAGGTAGTGGATAAAACCGTCCCACAACGACGAGTCCCACTGGCTTGGGTCAGTGCGTCGCGCTCGCTTGAGATAGGCGCAAAACTGCGCGAGGTCGGTCGCATAGGCGTTTACGGTATGCGCCGAGACCTGCCGCTCCCGCGCTAAGTAGTCCAAAAACGAGTCGATGTAGGCGTCCATTCCCAAGTAGCGACTATTTTGCTCTGGACGCGACGATTCCTCCTTAGCCTTTTCGCAGGAGGAGGACTGTCTCGTAGTAGGCGTCGAGCGAGCGCGGGCGCGCCACGGTGTTCTGCTTCTGCAGTTCGACATGGATGCAGTCCACCACTTCCAGCTCTGCTTGACGCGCCAGCTCTGCGGTCAGTTCCGCGCTCTCCACCACGCGCACTACCTCGCG
>CALKLF010000120.1 GCA_937992175.1 uncultured Fimbriimonadales bacterium
CCGTAGTGTTGGCGTCCTCGCCGACGAACTACGCTTGGACAGGAATGTCCAAGCCACACCGCGTAGCGTCGGCGTCCCGCCAACGAGCAACGCTTGGACAAGAATGTCCAAGCCACGCCCGTAGTGTTGGCGTTCCTGTCGGCAAATGACCACATCAGCCGAGAGCAAGCAGATGTTTCCCCATTCCCCCTGCAGGGAGGCTTTTCAAACACCCTCATATCGGACTATATCAGGTAAAATTCTCTCGGAGGTGATGCCATGGCGAAGACCGAAGGCAAGGACATCGAGGTCGAGGGAACGGTTGTAGAGTGCCTGCCGAACACAACTTTTAAGGTGGAGATAGAGGGCGGGCATACGGTTCTGGCGCATCTATCGGGCAAGATGCGGATTAACTTTATTCGCATTCTGCCTGGCGATCGCGTGAAGGTCGCGCTCTCGCCCTACGACTTAACACGCGGGCGAATCGTGTACCGCTACAAGAGTTAGATACCTCTGCAGCTGAGCGGCGGTGACGCCGCGCGTTTGCTCTGAGCGACGCCTGAAAAGCGTCGTGGCAAGGGGGCTACTTGCATCCCCAACGCGACAATAAGGTATAATACGCCTTCGCGAGCGGGTATACTCATGCACCCGCCCTTCGGAGGCGAGATCGATGAAGGTACGAGCATCGGTGAAGAAGATGTGCGCCAAATGTAAAATCATTCGGCGCAAAGGCGTGGTTCGGGTCATCTGCGAGAACCCGAAACATAAACAGCGTCAAGGTTAGGAGGCAAATAGAGGATGGCGCGTATTGCTGGAGTGGACTTACCGCGCGACCGGAAGGTGGAGTACGCCCTGCCCGTGATTTACGGGATCGGGCTATCCTCGGCGCGCAAGATTCTGCAGGCGACGGGTGTCGACCCGAACAAGCGCGTGCGCGACCTGACCGAAGAGGAGATCGCCAAACTGCGCGCGGAGATTGAAACGAACTACACTATCGAGGGCGACCTCAGGCGCGAGCAACAGATGAACATTCGACGCCTGATCGAAATCGGCTGCTATCGCGGGCTGCGCCACCGACGCGGGCTACCCGTACGCGGACAGCGCACCCGCACGAACGCCCGCACGCGCAAAGGTCCCCGAAAGACCGTAAGCACGGGCAAGCGTAAGAAGGCGAAGTAATCAGGGAGAGTAACGATGGCGCGTAAAACACGAGCTGGCACACAACCGAAGAAGGAACGCAAGAACATCGTGCATGGCGTGGCCCATATCCACGCGACCTTCAACAACACTATCGTATCGATTACCGATGTGAACGGGAATGTGATTTCGTGGGCAAGTGGTGGCTCGGTCGGCTTCAAGGGCACGAAAAAAGGCACGCCGTTCGCGGCGCAGCTCGCCTCCGAACGCGCTGCCCGCGCCGCGATGGAACACGGACTGCGTAAAGTGGATGTGATGGTGAAAGGTCCTGGCCCAGGACGCGAGACCGCCATCCGCTCGCTCCAAGCCGCAGGACTGGAAATCCTAAGCATCAAAGATGTGACCCCCGTGCCCCACAACGGCTGCCGCCCACCCAAACGCCGCCGCGTGTAATCAAGGAGGAAAGTAAGGATGTCGGTTATTTGGGAATCGAAATGTAGCATGTGCCGACGCGCAGGCGTCAAGCTCTACCTGAAGGGCGACCGCTGCTACACCAAAAAGTGCGCCCTCGAACGCCGCAACTACCCGCCCGGGCAACACGGCCCGCGCACGCGCGATCGGAAACTGAGCGAGTACGGCGAGCAGCTACGCGAGAAGCAGAAACTGCGCCAGATGTACCAACTGCGCGAGGCGCAGTTCCGCCGCTATGTCGAAGAGGCGCAACGCGCCCGCGGCGTCACGGGCGAGGTGCTTCTGCGCCAACTCGAAATGCGCCTCGATAATGTCGTCTTTCGGCTTGGCTTTGCCAACTCTCGCGGACAAGCGCGACAGATGGTCTCGCACAAGTTCATCACCGTCAACGGCAAGCGCGTGAACATCCCCTACTATCAGGTGCGCGAAGGCGATGTGATTAGCATCCACGAGTCGAAACGCGCTACCGCGCTCGCGAAAGACGCCTTCGCGCGCGCTGCCGAACATACGCCCCCAGCCTGGCTGGCATATGACCCGACCCAACTTCAAGGCAAGGTGCTCCGTGCGCCCCAAGCCGACGAGATCGACACCCGCGTCGAAATGCAGAAAATCATCGAGTTCTACAGTCGCTAAGGAGGCGCGTACCGTTTATGACAGTCCAGATGGTAGAAACAGAGGTTCGCACCCTCGTTAGCGAACCGAAGTACGGCAAGTTTGAAATGGAGCCGCTGGAGCGAGGCTACGGCGTGACGCTCGGCAACGCGCTACGCCGGGTACTCCTCTCATCAATTCCAGGCGCGGCGATTACCAGCGTGCGCATCGAAGGCGTGCTGAGCGAGTTCGAGCCGATGCCCGGCGTGAAGGAAGACACCATCCACTTCCTGCTCAACCTCAAAAATGTGGCGATCCGCATCCACTCGTCGCAGCCGCGCGATAAATATTCGCTGCGCCTGCAGGTGCAGGGATCGGGACGCGTCACGGCGGCGGATATCCAGGCGCCTGCGGATGTGGAGATTGTGAACCCCGAACTCTATTTGGCGACGCTGAGCGACTCCAGCGCGCGCATCAACGCCGACATCACGGTGGAGATTGGACGCGGCTATGTGGCAGCGCTCAAGCGCGAGCGCGGGCGCGGCTCGGTCGGCGAAATCCGCACGAACGCCCTCTTCAGCCCCGTCACGAAGGTGAACTTCCTCGTGGAGCCGACGCTGGTGGGCGAGCGCACCGACTACGACCGCCTGATCCTGGAGGTCTGGACGAACGGCGCGATTACTCCCTCGGAAGCCGTGTTTCAGGCGGCAGCCATCCTGCGCGACCAGTTCAGTCGCCTGATGGCGCTCGGCGGCGAGGAAGGCGCGTTAGACACGGCGGCGGTAGTGCCCGCGCCGCCCGGTGTCACCGTGCCCGACCGCCCGCTGGAAGATTTGGGGCTGTCTACGCGCGTGCTGAACGCCCTGCGCAGCGGCGGCATCGACACCCTCTATAAACTGCTCAACACCCCCGAACAGAAACTGCTCACCCTGCGCAACTTCGGCGAAACCGCCAAAAAAGAGGTCGAAGAGAAACTCAGCGCGATGGGACTGAGCCTGATGAAAGGGGGAAGGAGGCGAGGTTCATCATGAATCACGGAGCTGGCTATCGCAAATTAGGACGCCCCAGCGACCACCGCATGCACATGCTGCGCAACCAGGTGCGCTCGCTGCTGATTCACGAAAAGATTGAGACGACCGTCACGCGGGCGAAAGAGACCCGCCGACTGGCGGAGAAGATGATTACGCTGGCGAAGGAGAACACCCTGCACGCCCGGCGTCAGGCGCGCGCGTTCCTGCGCGATGAGAGCCTGGTCAAACATCTCTTTGACAATATCGCGCCGCGCTACAAGGAGCGCAACGGCGGCTATACCCGAATTGTGCGCGTCGGCGTCCGACGCGGCGACGCGGTGGAAACCGCCATCCTGGAACTGGTCGAGTAGCGCATGCGCAACCTGCGCCTGCAGGTCGAGTACGACGGCGCCGATTTTCACGGCTTTGCCCGACAGCAGGGCGTGCGCACCGTGCAGGGCGTGCTAGAGAGCGCTCTGCAGGCGACGCTGAAAGAACCGATCGAGGTCATCGGCGCAAGTCGCACCGACGCGGGTGTCCACGCGCGCGGGCAAGTGGTGAACTTTTTCACCAGTCGCCCCGTGCCCGTTGAACGGCTGACGGCGATTCTGAACCGTCGCCTGCCGATGGATTTGAAAGTGATTCGCGCGCGGGAGGTCAGCGCGAACTTCCACGCGCGATTCTCAGCGAAGAGCCGCGTGTACCGCTACAGCATCTACACGGGGGCGCACCCCTCCGTGTGGAAGATACGGTATGCATGGCACTACCCGCATACGCTGGACTGCGCGGCGATGCAGGCGGCGCTGGAGTGGATTCTGGGCGAACACGACTTTCGCTCGTTCTCGGTGAAGATACCGATCGGGAAGAACACCGTGCGCACGCTGTATCGCGGGCTCGTGCAGCCGACGCGCGACGGCGTGCGCGTCGAGCTAGAGGCGAACGGCTTCCTGCGCGGCATGGTGCGCCTGATTGTCGGCGAGCTTGTGCGCGTCGGCGAGGGGAAGCAGGGTATCGCCTCCCTGCGCGAGCGACTGGAAGGCGGAGTGCAGGCGACCCATATGGCGCCCGCGCAAGGATTGTGCCTGATGTGGGTAAAATACTAATTCGCGTGGCACGGGTGTCCTCGCCCGTGCGGGCGGTTGCGGCTTTTGAGCTTGAGCGAGACGCTCAAGCTACAAGCGAAGGAGGCAGCGATTATGTTGCAACGCACCTATACGATGAAAAAAGACGAAATCCAGCGGACATGGTGGGTCGTCGACGCGGCGGGCAAGCCCGTCGGGCGAGTCGCCGCCCAAGTCGCGCGCCTGCTGCAGGGCAAGCATAAACCCACCTACACGCCCCATATGGATATGGGCGACCATGTGATTATCCTGAACGCGGAGAAAGCCATCTTTACAGGCAACAAGCTGGAAGAGGTCATCTACCACCACACGATGCACCCGGGCGGGCTGCGCGCCTACACGCGCCGCAAGATGATGACCGAGAAGCCCGAAAAGATGATGACGCGCGTGGTGAGCCGCATGCTGCCCAAAAACAGGCTGCGCGCGCGCATGCTTAAGCGGCTGCGCGTGTTTCAGGGCACGGAACACCCCCACGCGGCGCAACAGCCTCAGCCCTATGAACTGTAAGGAGTGACGCTATGGAACCGATTCGATACTACGGCACGGGACGACGCAAGACCGCTTCGGCGCGCGTGTGGCTTATGCCCGGCGAGGGGAAAATCACCATCAACGGGCGCGAAGCGCCTGAATACCTGCGCCGCCCGATTCTGGAGCGCATCGTGACGCAGCCCCTGCGCCTGCTGGGCATTGAGGGGCAGTACGACATTCGCGCGACGGTGCGCGGCGGCGGACTGTCGGGGCAGGCGGGCGCGATTCGACACGGCGTGGCGCGCGCCCTGCTGCAGGTGAACCCCGAATACCGCGCCGTGCTGAAACAGAACGGATTGCTCACGCGCGACGCACGCGAGAAAGAGCGCAAGAAGTACGGACGCCACGGCGCACGCCGCGGGTTCCAGTTCGTGAAGCGCTAAGTTCGTAGCACAGACATTCCTGTCCGTGCTACAGGCTTGGACAGGGCTGTCCAAGCCACGAAAAGCCATGCGCATCCTCTTAGTCGGCGGCGGCGGACGCGAGCACGCGCTGGCGTGGAAACTGCGCCAGAGCGCGCACTGCAGTGCGCTCTACGCCGCCCCCGGCAACGCGGGCATCGCCCAACTTGCCGAGTGCGTCCCCATCGCCCCTAAAGCCGTCTCCGAACTCGTCGACTTCGCCAAACAAAACGCGATTGACCTCGTCGTGGTCGGTCCCGAATCGCCCCTGATTGCAGGGATTGCCGACGCCCTCCAGGAGGCGAATATCCCGTGTTTTGGTCCCTCACGCGCGGCGGCGCAACTGGAGGGGAGTAAAGCGTTCGCCAAGCAGGTGCTGGCGGAGGTAAACGCCCCCACTGCCTCCTTCGCCGTGTTCGACGACCCTGACGCGGCGCAGACCTACCTGCGCGAGCGGTTTCTGGAGCGTCCCTGCGTCGTCAAAGCCGACGGCGAAGCGCTCGGCAAAGGTGTGTTCGTGTGTGAAACGCTCAGCGACGCGCTGGACGCTGTAGAATTTTTGATGGTGGAGCGTGGGCTGGGCGAGGCGGGCACGCGAATCGTCATCGAAGACCGCCTGGATGGGCGCGAAATGTCGCTCCTGTGCCTGACTGATGGACAGACCGCCCAGCCGATGCCCCCCGTGCGCGACTATAAACGCGCGCTGGACGGCGACCGCGGTCCCAACACGGGCGGCATGGGCTGCTACACCCCCCTGCCTGACGCGACGCCTGAGCTGATCGAGACCGCCCTGAACCAGATTGTGCGCCCCGTTCTCGGCGAAATGGCGCGGCGTGGAACCCCTTACAGGGGCGTGCTATACGCAGGGCTGATGATTCACGATAACCAGCCCTCCACGCTGGAGTTCAACTGTCGCTTCGGCGACCCCGAAACGCAGGTTCTGATGCCCTTGCTAGAGAGCGACCCCGTGGGACTCGCGCTGTCGACGATCGAGGGCAGGTTGCACGAGACTCCGATGCGCTTCGCGTCGCGCGCCGCCGTGTGCGTCGTGCTGGCGTCGGGCGGCTATCCCCACGAATACCGCACAGGATTGCCCATCGAGGGGCTGGAACAGGCAAGCCAGTGGCCCGATGTGCTGATTTTCCACGCGGGTACACGCATCGAGAACGGACGCACGGTCACGGCAGGCGGGCGCGTGCTGAATGTCGTCGGGCTGGGCGACACGCTCGCCCATGCGCGCGAGACCGCCTACCGCGCCGTGCAGCAGATCCATTTCGAGGGGATGCATTATCGGGGGGATGTGGCGTTGTGAGATGCTGGGGAACAAGGTAAAACTATCATGATGTGAGCAAGCAGATTGTTCTTGAGCTGGACGAAGCGGAAGCCGCTGTGTGGGAACAGCAGGCGCGCGTATGTGCTGGTGGAAACGCTTACACTGGTACAGAGCCGTCTAGGTATTCCCTCTGTGAATATCTTGATAGGCTTGTTAACCGCCCTCGAAGTTATCTGGGTAACTGATGATTTGCATCATGCAGGCTTGTGCTATAATAGATTCGATGCGCTTGTTGCTGGTAGTTTGGGGACTTGTTCTCGTTGTCGCCTGTGCCTGCACGCAGAGCGTGGCGTGGAGCCGTCTGTACCTGCAGCCGAACTCACGGGGCTTCCTGCCGCAGGTCGCCGCCGCCGACTCGCAGGGCAACCTCCTCGTGGCGGGACGGTACATCCACGAGACGCAGGCGTTCAACAGCGTCGCGATTGTGAAATACGCGCCGAACGGGGATTTACTCTGGACGCGCACTTTCGGGGAACTCACGGAAGCCGAATACGCCGAGTCGATCGCCGTTGCGCCCGACGGTTCGTTTTACCTGGCGATTACCCGCGCGAACACGAACTCCGTCGCCTTCGTGCAACGCTGGTCAGCGAACGGCGAACTGCTCTGGTCAGCAACGGTCGACCTGAGCGCCTACGATGTCATTCGCCAGTTGTCGGCGCGCCCTGAGGGCGGCGTGGAGGTGTTGCACACGATGGGCCTCGGCGGCATCGGCTTCGCGCGCCTGATTTACGACGCGAACGGCGCTCAAATCGCGGCGCATCAGTTTCCACAGCCCACCACTTTTCTGGCGAACCGAACGCCTGTGGGCATGCTGCGCCTGAACGCCAACGCAACTTTAATTATTTTTGTGGACGGCGAGGTAAACGAACAACTCCAGTCGTTTTCGCACACCTACCTCCGTGCCATCGACAACGCGGGCGCGACGCTTTATGAGCGCGTGCTGCCCCTGCGCACCGAGAAGTTTGCGCAGGCGAGCGACGGCAGCCTCTACCTGCTGGGCGACTACTGGGACACGGCGTCGCGGCAGATGCGCCTGCGGATGTGCCGCGTGGATGTGTCCACCGGCAACACGCTGGGACAGTGGAACCTGAGCGCAGCAGCGGGCGACGCGATTCCCGACACGCTTGCCGTGAGCGGAACCGTGTGGCTCGCCAGCGGCGGCTGGGAGACCGCTACAACGCGCGGCATGGCGAGCGTGATGGGACTGCCCAGCGGCGCAACGATTGGCGCACAGGTTCTGGAAGGCGTCTATCGTCCAGTTGCGGGCGTCGGTACCGCGTCGGGCGCGTTCGTGCAACTGGTTGGCGAGTTGTTCCCCAGCCCTGACCGCTGGAAGCCCGCCGTGCAGTGGCTGCGTCCCGACGCAACACTCATGGCGCAGGGCTACCTGCCTCCACTCAGCGCCGCCGACGAGACGCCCGAACTGATCGTCGCCTCACCCGACGGCGCCGTCTACGCGATTGCCACCGTGAACCAAGGCACGCAGAACATCGCTGGCGCAGGAGTCTGGCGCATTCACCCGCCCCCGACACTCAGCGGGCAGGTCATCCTGCAAAGTTATATTCCCAGCCCTGCAGGGAAAACCGCGCAGTTTACCCTGACCAGCGGCTCACAAACCGACTCGGCGGTTGTGACGCTCGGCGCGGGCGGCGCGTATAGCCTGCAAACTGGGCTGTCGGGAACCGTACAGGCGCGCGTCTATGTACCCGGCTGGCTCGCGCGCCGGCAGACCCTCGCTGTGGGCAGCAGCGGCGTGGTGAACGCGAACTGGACGCTCATCAACGGCGACGCGAACCACGACAACCAGATCGATGACGCGGATCTGCTGATGGTGCTGTTCAACTTCGGTTCAGCGGACCCGCAAGCCGACCTGAACGGCGACGGAACTGTCGACGACGCCGACCTGCTGATGGTGCTGTTCAACTTCGGTACAATTGGCGATTGATGAAGCGGCTGGAGGTCATTCCCGCGATTGACCTGCGTGGGGGCTATGCGGTGCGCCTGTGGCAGGGCGATTATGAGCGCGAGACCCGCTACCACGACGACCCTATCGCCGTCGCGCAGCACTGGGCGCAGCGCGGCGCGCCCCGCCTGCACCTCGTGGACCTAGACGGCGCGCGGGCAGGCGAACCCGTCCAGGCGGAGCTGATTGAGCGCATCGTCCGTGCCGTCGATATCCCTGTGCAGGTTGGCGGCGGGATACGCAGCGAAGCGCATGTCGAGCGACTACTGAACGCAGGCGCAGAGCGCGTTATCCTCGGCACGATTGCCGTGCAAGACCCCGACTTCGCCGCGCAGATGTTCCAGACCTACGGGGAGCGCATCGCCCTCGCGCTGGATGTCAAATCGGGCGCGGCGGCGACCCACGGCTGGCAGAGCGTGTCGGGAACGCCCTATCTGGAGTTCGCGCGTCACATGGCGGCGCGCGGCGCGCCCCGAATCATCTTCACACAGGTCGAACTGGACGGCACGCTGCAGGGCGTGGCGTTCGAGCCGCTCGTCGAACTGCTCAAAGCCGTTTCGGTTCCCGTGATTGCATCGGGCGGCGTGCGCGACGAAGCGGACATCCGCGCCCTGAACGCGCTAGCGCAGTCCACCACGCTGGAAGGCGTGATTGTCGGTAAGGCGTTATATGAAGGGACTTTAGGCGACGATTTATGGCAGTAGGTTTGTCGGCGTCCCCGCCGACAGAACCCCACCCCTCTGGTAGAATTACCGCTATGGAATGGTTCAACGACCAGCCGTTGCGTACGCGCCCACATATCGCCGTGCTGTTTTATGACGCGCTGGGCGATTTCGTAATCGTCACGCCCCTGCTGCGTGGACTCAAGGAGAAGTATCCTGACTGCACACTGGACTACTTCAGCGGTGAGCGCACGCGCGAACTGGAGGAAGCCCTGCCATACATCGACGCGCGATTCTCGGTGTTCGGCAACCCGAACGCGCTGCAGGAGCTGCCTGAGTTCATTAAGCAGCGGCGCGCCGTCGCGGGCGAGTACGACCTGGTCATCAACTGCGACTTCCACCCCACGATGGCGTTCGTAGCGCATATGCTGCAGCCGCGCTATGTGGTAGGCAAATGTTTCGGTCGCGACCTGCGCGAGGAAGTGCCCAGACACCCCGATAAGCGGCATCGTCTGCACGACGAGTTCTGGAGCGCGCCCGACCTCCTGCAACGCTACGGCGACATCCTGAACAGCACCTACATCGGCGAAATCTGGTGTCGGCTGGCGTTCGTGGAGACCGATTTTTACCGCACGGAGGTTCCCACGCGCGACCCTGAGTGCGAGATTCCCGAAGTGCTGATCTCCACAGGCGGGCGGCGCAGCGCGAAGCTCTGGATCCGCGACTACTGGAAGCAGGTCATCGACTGGTGCTTCGCGCACGGCTATCGCGTGGGGCTGCTGGGCGACAAGCCGCAGCGCCAGAGCGAGGTGTATCATACGGGGGACACCGAATCGTGGCTGCTGGCGAACACGCCGCTGATTGACCTGCGCGGACGGTTCAGCCTGCCGCAGGTCGCGGGCGCGCTGGAGCGGGCGAAGGCGTGCGTCTCGGTGGACAACGGGATTATGCATATCGCCTACAGCGTGCGCACGCCCACAATTGCGCTGTTCGGGGCAAGCCCGTGGATGGTGTGGACGCCCCCCGTGCCCCATCTGCACCCGATTCTGCCTGAGGAGCCGTGCAGCAAGTGCTACGAGAACCGTTTCCGCAACGCTGACTGCCTGCTGGAGCGGCATCAGTGCATGCTCAGCGTGCGCCCCGAGCGGGTGATTGAGCGACTGCAGGGGATTCTAAGATAGAGCGGGCGAAGCGCCGCCGCCCCGCCCGCCCAGCGCACATCCACAGAGAGGGGGGATTACTTCCGAGCGCGTCGGCGCAGCCCGACCAGACCCGCCAAGCCCACGCCCAGCGCAAGCATGGAAGCTGGCTCTGGAACCACCTCGCCACGCACCTCCACGAGGTCGTAGCGGAGGGTGCCAGTGGTACCATAAGAGCTCGCGCTGCGAGCCGCTTCGTATTGACCGCTCGGACCAAACTCAGTCAGAATGCGGAACGCGAAGTTCGGGTTGTTGTCGGCGCTGGTGTCGGCGTAGAAGCTCACATAGTAGCGGAAGTTGCCGTTGGGATTGGCGAGGTTCTGCCCGCTCCACCACTGGTCGCCGCCGGGCGCAACCAGCTGCGGACCGTTATTCCAGTTCACGCCGTCGTAAGTGTACTGGAAGCGCAGATACTTAGAGGAGGTGTTGCTCCAGCGCACATCGAACTGAACCGTGATGTTCATGTAGCCCGTAGTCGGCGTGTTGAACACGATGCCCGCCGTCAGGTTGCCCGTGTTCTGAGCGGGGTAGTTCGTGGTGTTGTAGCCGCGGTTCGTTGTAGCACTGTCCAGTGGGGAGCCAGTAGCAAAAGTCGCCGTTGTGCCGCCGACCAGCGCGACTGTGCCGCCGTTCACACCAGCATCCACGGTAGTGTCATTGTCGTTGAAATCCCAGAATGCGAGTTGCACAGGCTGCGCCTGTGTGATACCGAGCGTAACAGACAAAGCACTCAGCGCGACGAACGCGCGCGCAATCAAAGAACCTCTCATTTCAGTTAACCTCCTGCTCCGAGTAGGAGCGAGGGGATTAAACCTGCGGGGTTGTTAAGGGGTGGTTAAGGAAGCGGAAAACGCCAGGGATTCATTTTGCCCTCCCCCCCCTCCTTAAACAAAGAGGGGGGATAAAAGGCACATCTCCGGCGTTAATCCCTGAGTTGAGGCGGAGCTGGGTCTCCTGATTGGGGGAGATACGAGTTACCCGCCGCAGCTCGCGCCGAAGTTGAACAACACAATCAGCAGGTCAGCGTCGTCCACCACGCCGTCGCCGTTCGCGTCTGCCCGACCGCCTTCCGAGCCGAAGTTGAACAGCACCTCCAGCAGGTCGGCGTCGTCCACCACACTATCGCCGTTCACATTCCCGAACACGCCCGTGAAACCGCCTGCGTAGGCTTCCCAGTCCATGCTGGAGATCTGCGCAGTAGTGAAGGTAAAGGGATTTTTTAAACAGAAAACATAACCCTGCACAATCAGAGAGTTGTAAGAGTCGCCACCGTTCTCTTCGAATCGCAGCGTCACCTTTTGCCAGTTCGGATTGTAGGGGTTGTTCTGACACGGAATCGGCGTGACGCGCGCCTGCAGTCTGCCCGCAAGGAGCGTGATATAGGCGTTAATCTCAACGCCACCGACATTGATCTGTTCAATGCACAGGTTCGGCTGATCCTCCGCTTCCCAGCGAATGATGGCTTCGCCAGGGGTTTCAGAAACAACCGTGCCTATCAGGTTCAGTTCTCGGTTGATGCCGAGAGTGGGGAACAGGTCTTGAAGACGCAGTTGAATATCGATCGCCCGTCCGTCGTTGTTGAGATCCTGTAATGTGAGCTCGATAGGGTCGGATGCAGAGATACTGCCGCTTTGAGAGATACCGCCTGTAATATCATACTGCCCACTGTTGAATTTCCAGTAAAGTTTGCTGCCCTGCTGCAGATTGGTTACAATCTGAGCATTTGCCGTCATCGCCGCCGCGCAGAGCGCGCCCAAAGTTAGCACCTTTCGCATCATCATCGTTGACCTCCACAAGTGAGATTCGGGGGCGTACGCCGCCCAGCCTATTATACACCAGTTTTTCGCAGCCTCCTGCCGATCCACACTCTAATTTCGGATTCACATGGTGAGGGTGTTCGAAAAATCAGGGGCGTCAGTGTTTGAGATGCCTCGCTCCGCTCGGCATGACAAGGGGCACTCGGAGCGCAACCCCTGTCATTCCGAGCCGAAGGCGAGGAATCTC
>CALKLF010000121.1 GCA_937992175.1 uncultured Fimbriimonadales bacterium
CGCCGTTGGAGCGCCGCGCGCACCAGCCCCACGAACACGGGATGGGGGCGGTTCGGACGCGATTTGAACTCTGGGTGGAACTGACCCGCCAAGAAGAACGGATGGTCGGGCAGTTCAATCATCTCCACGAGGCGGTTGTCAGGCGAGACGCCACTAAACACCATTCCGTGTCGCTCCAGCAGCGGTCGGTACTCGTTGTTGACCTCGTAGCGGTGGCGGTGGCGTTCGTAGATTACGGTGTCGTTGTAGAGTCGCGCTGCCAGCGAGTCGGGTCGCAGTCGGCATGGGTACGCGCCGAGGCGCATCGTGCCGCCCTTGTCGCCGACCCCGCGCTGTTCGGGCAGCAGGTGAATCACTGGATGGGGCGTGGCGTGGTCAACTTCCTCTGTGTGCGCCCCGTCCAGCCCGACCACATTTCGCGCGAACTCGATGACCGCCATCTGCATCCCGTAGCAGATGCCGTAGAACGGCACGCCGTGTTCGCGGGCGTAGCGGATGGCGTTCAGCTTGCCCTCCACCCCGCGCCCGCCGAAGCCGTGTGCCACCAGTATCCCGTCCGCCTCACGCAGCCGCTGCGCGGCGTCTCCGCGCTCCAGCTCGGACGAGTCGATCCAATCGATTTCGACGGAGGCGTCGTTCGCCGCGCCCGCATGGTGGAACGCCTCCGCAATGCTGATATACGAGTCGCGGTTCTCGATATACTTGCCCACCAGCGCGATGCGACATCGGTATTGGGGATGCTTGAGGCGCGCCACAATCTGCTCCCACTCGGCGAGGTTCGGCGGAAGGTCGGGCAGTCCCAGTCGGCGCAAGGTCAATCGCGCCAGCCCCGCCTGCTCAAAAAGCAGCGGAATCTCGTAAATTGTGTCCGCATCGAGCGATTCGATGACGGCGTTCTGCGCCACATCGGTAAACAGCGAGATTTTGGCGCGCACCTCGTCGGGCAGCGGCATGCGCGTGCGACAAATCAGCACATCGGGCGTGATGCCAATCTCGCGCAGTTTAATCACGCTGTGCTGCGTCGGCTTGGTCTTAATCTCGTCCCAGCGTCCGACGGTGGGGATGAGCGTCACATGCACATACATCACATTCTCCGCGCCCGCGTCTTTGCGGAACTGGCGGATGGCTTCCAGGAACGGCAGGCTCTCGATGTCGCCCACCGTGCCCCCCACCTCCACAATCACGATGTCGGCGTGCTGCTCGCGTCCCACACGGCGGATATGCTCCTTAATTTCGTCGGTGATGTGGGGGATGACCTGCACCGTCGCGCCCAGATAGTCGCCCCGACGCTCCTTGTCGATGACGGATTTGTAAATGCGCCCTGTGGTCACATTCGAGTGGCGCGTGCAGTTCACATCGAGGAAGCGTTCATAGTGTCCCAGGTCTAAGTCGGTCTCTGCGCCGTCGTCGGTGACGAACACCTCGCCGTGCTGGTAGGGGTTCATCGTGCCCGCGTCGACATTGATATAGGGATCCATTTTGAGGGGGGCGACGGTGTAGCCCCTGCTGCGCAGGAGCCTGCCCAGACTCGCGGCGGCGATGCCCTTCCCAATCGAACTCACGACGCCGCCCGTGACGAAGATATATTTCGTGGACACGCGCTCTGCCTCCTTGACGCGAAGTCGGGGTATTGTACCTGAAAACAGGAGGTGTGCCTCTTACGGAATCTCCACCAGGCTGCTGTCGCCCAGCATCAGGCGCAGGGTGCGCGGGCGTTTCGCCCCGCCGCGCACCGACACATTCTTGCCCAGCAGACTGCCCTCGATGCGCGTCTCGATGTTCTCCACGCTGCTGCCCTCCAGCACGATACTGTACTCAATTTCGCACCCGACGAGGCGCACGCCGTCGCCAATCGCTGTGAACGAGCCGATGTAGCAGTCTTCCAGATGACAGTTCGCGCCGATAATCGCGGGTCCGCGCACGGTACAGCGTTTCAGCACGCTGCCCGCGCCAATCGCCACGCGCCCGTGCAGCTGCGTGTCTTCCAGAACGCCCTCGTTCGCCGGTTGCAAATCCTCCAGCACGAGCCGATTCGCCTCCAGCAGCGCGTCAAGGCTTCCTGTATCCTTCCACCAGCCCGAAATCTGCTGCGATTCGACTGTGTAGCCCCTGTCGATCAGATACTGGATGGCGTCGGTAATCTCCAGCTCGCCGCGCCAGGAGGGCTGGATGGCGCGCGCCGCTTCAAAGATGTGCTTATCGAACAGGTAGACGCCCACCAGCGCGAGGTTGCTGGGTGGGTGCTTGGGTTTTTCGATCAGGCGCACGACGCGCTCACCCTGCAGCTCCGCCACGCCGAACTCCTGCGGGTTGGGCACTTCCGCGAGCAGAATCAGCGCGTTCGGCTTGCGCGTCTCGAACGCCTCCACGAGGGGCTTGACGCTGGAGGTCACGATGTTGTCGCCCAGATACATCAGGAACGGCTCGTCTTTGAGAAATGGCTCGGCGGTCAGCACGGCGTGCGCGAGTCCGAGCGGTTCGGGTTGGGGGATATAGGTCACCTGGACGCCCCAGTGGCTGCCATCGCCGACAGCGTGCTGGATCTCCGCCGCCGTGTCGCCGACAATCATGCCCACCTCGCGGATGCCCGCCTCGGCAATCGCCTCCAGTCCATAAAATAGCACGGGCTTGTTCGCGACGGGCACAAGTTGCTTCGCCATGCTGAAGGTAATCGGGCGCAGGCGTGTGCCCTTACCCCCAGCTAGGATCAGGGCTTTCATCGGGTCATCGGCGCGAGGGACGCCCGCAACGAGGCGGTCAACTCGCGGAAAAAGGCGGCAATCAGCGGGGCGTAGGACGCCGCCCAGTCTGTGAACTCACGCCACGAACGCATACGGGGCAACCAGCTGCGCCAACCCCAAGCGTTCTGCTTGCCTTTCAGGTGCGTATCCAGCCAGCGCGTGACCTCGCCAATCACGGTAAACCAGTCGGTTGGCGGCGGCACATGCCCGCCTTTGTACCAGACCACCTTCTTCGGCTCGCGCGCGGCGTTGTGCAGCGCCTTGTTCGACTCGACAGGCACCACATCATCGGCGTCGCCGTTGATAAATAGCACCGGGCGCGGCGCAATCCGCCCCACCCAGTTCACGGGATCCACCACATCCATTACGCGCAACGCTTCTTCCATCTGCTTGGGGTTGTTTTTCGCCGCGTCGCGCCACATCGAGAGGGTACTCTTCTCCATCAGAATCTTCCAGTCGCCGCCCGCCACCAGCAACACGGGGGCTTTCACGCGCTCGTCCACCCCGGCGAACATCGAGCCGATAATCCCGCCCATACTCGCGCCGATGTAGCCGATTTTGTCGGGGTCGATCTCCTTGCGCTTCTGCAGGTAGTCCACCCCGCGCCGCAGGTCGATAACGGTCTGAATCAGCGCGTCGCGGGCGCGATACGGATACATCCCGAAAAACGGGATATCATCGCTGGGTTTGCGCTCGCCGTGATACTGCGCGTCGATGGCGAACAGCGCGTAGCCCGCCTGAGTCAGCGGTCCCCAGAGCATCTGGAACATCCGCTTATCGCCGCCCAGCCCATGCATGAGAATCACGCAGGGCAGTTTTTCCTCGCCCCGATTCTTGGGCAGAATGAGAAACGCGGGCACGCGCTGGTCGCGCGCGCTGCGGTAAGTAATCTTGTAAACCAAATACTGCGCCGTCTCCTCCGCGAGGGTCTCCTGCGGGCTAAGGGGCAAGGTTCGGTCATAGCCGAAAATCAGGTCGGGGTCGTACTTGAACGCGCTGTTTTGCGCCTGCGTGCAGCTGGCAAGCGTCAGCGCGACCGCCAACCATCCCAGTATCGTGATGCGCCATCCGTTTCGCATAAGTATAAAGATACCTTACCACATTTCCATATCGATTTCTGGGATGTGCTGATAGTGCAAATCGCGTGTGGCGAGGGTCAGGTTGTGTTGCCGCGCGACGGCGGCAATCCACACATCGTTGGGCGGGATGGGCATCCCCTGCTGGCGCAGCGTGGTCTCCAGTTCCGCATAGCGGCGCGCGGTTTGCTCATCGCAGGGTAGCAACTGGGTCATCTGCAGAAGGATTTTCGGTCTTCTCTCTTGAGCTACAGGTCTCCCTCGTTGCTCCAAGCCCACCAGTAGTTCCGCAAGCCCTGGCGGGCAGATGTAAGCAAGAGCAACCGCACTACATTTTGCAGGAGGCTCCAGTCGCCCCGCAGCACGGGTATCAATACGCTGGTGTCCAACAGGACGCTTTTACTTTGCGCGGATGGTGCTTGCTCGGTACTCATACAGGAACCGCTCCAGATCGGTCGCTTCCTCGTCTGTCAGAACACCCTCGCCAATCAGCTCCGCCAGCCTGAAATGCCCTTCGGCGGTTCGGTCAGGGCGCGCAGCAGCTCCAGCACCGCCGAACGCAGATGGGTGGGCAGGCGCATGAACCGCTCCGCAACCTCGCGCGCCTCATCGTTCAGTTCCACGGTCATACCCTCCAGCAGAGTATCCCTTGTCTTCAGGCAATGCTCCCTGCTCCCGCAGAGCTTTACGCCGCGCACGCCAGAACAGCCATCCAGAGACCACAAGGGCGTAGCCGCCATATAGCAGGTAATCCCTTAGTGGCGCAACCGTCAGCGCACCCAGCGGCGTGAACCGCGCCGCGATGAGCAACCACTGGAGCCGTGCCGACCAACTCGGCGTAGCGGAAGCCGCGAGGAACATAATCAGGATAACTGGGGGAATCAGGCATCCCTCAAAGAGCTTGATGTCCCAGGCGCGTCGTACCTCGATGGGGATGGTACCGCGACAGGAAGCGAGGACGCGCGGGAGTTCGAGAAAGCGAGGGGCTTCAAGCGCGTGGATGAGCGTCAGCAGCGTCCAGAGGTAGCCTGTTGAGAGCAGCAAGCGCATGGGCGAAGCCCAAAAACCCGAGATTAACCCGACGATGAACCAGGCGAAGAGCGCAATTCCCCAGAGCATCGCTCCTTCCCACATGATGCCGTCCCACGGCGGGCGCAGCCCGCGTGCGGGCAATACTCGCGGCAGCGTCCACAGCCCCCAGGTGGATCGTCCCCATGCGACTGCCGTCATCCCACCGACTGCAGTGAACCAGAATACAAGCCGTTCAGCGTCCGACAGAGCGCGAACCGCGTGCATCGTTGCTAGTCCCGTTAGCAACGCAATCAGGAGTAGGTAGACGCCGCCGCCCACCGTTCGCACGAAACGCCGCGCCTCCAGCGTCCACTCGCCGTAACGCACTGCTACAGCAACGGCGATGGGCACGCTCAGCGCGAGCGTCAACGCCCCAATCGCCCAGTAGGCGGAGAATTCAACGATGCTGAGCCGATAGCGCGCCCCCGCCTCAAGAGCCGCCGTGATAGGAGAGAACCCCAAAATCAGTGAACCCGCATTGCCCAGTGGCTTGCCTCGCAACAGATAGATAATGTAGGCGTAGACAATCCAGAAGTGAAAATAGAAGTCCGAAATCCCGCTCCGCGAGTCGGAGGGAGGAGCCTTTTGACCGAAAAGCCATGTCCACGCTTCGATCGCGCCCCACAGCAGTGTCGCAGCCCATGCTGTCAATGCGCCTATGATGACCCGGTCGAGAGACACGCTCACCAGCTGAGCAAAAAGCAACGGCGCGGGTAGTACGGCAAGCATGCTCAGCCCCGTTAGCAGCCACGCCGCGATGAGACGCCCCAGCACAATCTCGGTCGGACACAGGGCAGTTAGGTACAGGTCGAACAGCTCGCCGCGTGAGGTCTGGTCGCTAAAGATGCGTCGAACGAGTCGGATAATCGTCCAAAGCCCCATCGCGCCGGGCGCGGCAAGCGTTATCGCCAGAACCACTTGAACGGCGGGCGTCGCGTCGCCGTTCCGCTGCGCCAGTACGACCACCCACAGTCCACTCAGCGTAAGTGTGAACAACACCGCGCCCCCGCCCAGCAGCAAGCGCCAGTATCGCCGCCAGCGCAAAAAGCGCAGCAGTTCGAACCGCACGACCGCCCCGATTCCCTCGATTAGTCCCATTCTCCAGGTCTCTCTCCCACTTTCAGTGCTGCCTGAGGGGTCTCATGCAGGCGACGGAATCGCTCCATCCAGAGGCTCAGGCTTTGCGTAGCGTGCCACGCGAGATACGCCATCAGCCCGATTTGTGGAACGCCCCAGAGTGGATGTGCCTCGACCCAGAGCGTGGCTGCGATAAAGAGCGGCGGGATCAGGCTCACCCACCACACCAGCTGGCTGAGCCACTCTAGGGGGTTGGCAGGCAACCCAATCTGCCTACCAGACGCCAACAGGGGTAAGAGAGCAAAAAGCACCGCGCCAGCCAGCGTAAGTCCGATTAGTCGCAGCCAGTCGGCGAGGGAGCGCGACGATCCTTCCTCCGACGCTCGCACCAGACTCGACGCGGACATCGCCAGCAACAACGGCATCAGCGCCACCGTGTAGATCGCACAGACCAGCGCGTACCATAATCCGTGCGCAACACTCCCGCTGACCGCTGCGCCCAACACCCAGAGCATCGGCACGATGTAGAACAGCAGCGAACGCGCTCCACGCGGCAGCCGTTCCGCGACTAAGCCATACGCCACATGCGCGCCCGTCAGCCGAGTCATCCCCACATACAAACCGCCAGTAGGCGTGAGCGCGTCCTTTAGCGTCAACAGCCCTTCAAACAGACCGCGAATGACGCAAAGCGCCAGCGCAAGCCACATCACCATCAGGTTCAGCGGCGGGGTATGCGTCAAGGTAGTCACTACGGAGCTGAACGCCTGCGCGACCCACGCCAGGATGAGCGCAACCCCCCAATAGATGGGCAGCCACCGCCGCTCCAGCGGTGTCAGTCGCCAGACCGGCTCGCGAAGCCACAAAGCCGATTGTAATTGACGCACCTCCTCAATCGCCTTTAGAGTGTCCCGTGTTTTGGCGTCCTTCTCTTCCTCAGGAAGCGACTGATAAGTCTGAATAGCCTGCTCATAGGCATGTTGGAGCGAACGACGAACTGCGCGTTTCCAGTCCGGCACGCCGAGCAGCCATGCGATAGGATTATCTTCCAGATATTCCTCGCGCCAGCGCGCCCAGCGTTCCCGCCAGCTCATCGCTTTAACTCCTTGAAATAGCGCAGGGTTTGCAGCTCCGCGAGCGTATGGGCTTCCGCCTGAAACTCAATCTCGAGGGGCGTTTTGTAATACAGTACCGTTCGCACGGGCAACGCCGATTCCGCGCGTGTCTGGAACAGCACCTCGGTCTCAGGCAGTTCGAGACGGCGTGTTCCCCCCTGGATGACCCACTGATAGCGACGCAGCTCCACAGAGTGAGGCAAGCGAGCATCGCGTAGCAGGGCAATCGTCTCTGGCGGCGGCTCTGGAGCGGCTTCAGGCGATAGGACAAGCGCCATAAGCGCAAAGGCGACCGTCAGCAAGGTAATGTAGCGCGGCGCGCGGCGCAACAGGTCGCGCTGACGCAAGCGGTGGCGCATAGCATAAAGCCAGAACCAATACGCTCCCAGCAACGCAGTAACGGTCAGCGCCTGCAACGCACTAAACCCTGGCGCAGGCGGAATCGCAGGCGCGCGAGCCGTTAGACGCAACGCAGGTGACTCAGGACGAAGCCACTGATGAACCAACGACTCTGCGCTAATGTCTTCGCGCCAGGCAAGCGCAAACAGATCGCCCAAAAAGAACAGCAGCGTCCCATCGCCCACCTGTGTTTGCAGAGCGATTGGCTGTGCGCCGCTTGCATACACAGACCAGCCCTGTGTAGACGCCACGCGCGTTAGCACGACAGAACGCCTCGGCGCAGGAATCTCCAGCCCCGCAGGCGACCGTATCGGTTCAGAGAGGCGGATTGTGAACCGTTCCTGAAAGCGGGGCGCGAGAGCTGCTATCGGCGTGTTCGCAGACAACGCCGTCATCGAGCCGACCGCTACAATCAACTGCCCGCCACATAGCATCCAGTAAGTAAGCGCGTCCCACTGCGCCTCACGCAGTCGTTCCGCCCCTTCCGCGAGCACGATGGCGGGAACGCCCAACAGCGCGTTCGGGTCGTCGGGCAGTTGCTCCGGGCGGAGACAGACAGGCGTCCAGGCGTAGCTGACGGTCACAGTTTGCGCGCGGCGACGCGCGGTTTCTACCGTCGCATAAAGCGAGCGCGGGGTACGCCATCGCTCCAGCCCGCCGACCGCGTCGCCGACCACTAAAAGCGGCAGGTTGCGGTGCGAAATACTTTCGGGGATGGAGCCGGGCGGTGCGCTGGGCTGTGGAAACGACGCCCGCAACTCTTTAGCGCGTTCCTCTTCCGCACGCCAAAACACTCTGGGCAAGGCGACGGCGGGGTCTTGCGCTTTCTCAAACGCCTGTGGGTCCCACAAATCGTAGGGAATTGGAATTACGACCTCTTTGCGCGCGCCCTGCGGCAGTTCTAAGGGGAGCCAGAATGACAGGGATTCGTCGATTCGCAACTCCACTCCCCCTCCGAGCGAAGCTCCCTTGTTATATGCCCGAATTCGCAAAGGCAACCGTGTCGGAATCGCCTCCGTTCCCGTGAGAGGCTCCACTCTCCATTCAATCTGACCATAGGCGACGCCCATCAGCGTCAGGGCGAAGATCGCACGGCTCCACGCGCGACACATGGCGTTTATTAGAATACCCGTAGAGGTAGAATCTAGGTGGGATGAACCTGCCCTACCCGCGCTGGATGATAGCGACCTTCGGTGTTTTGCTGACGCTGCTGACGGGCGCGCTGACGACGGCGCAGCTGATCAACGGGCTGACGGTCTACGACAACCCCGACGCGATTCGCGACGGGCAATACTCGATGGTGTTCGGGATCGGCGCCGCCGGGGGTTTCATCACGGCGATTCCTGCAGCGATTCTAGCAGGCATTTTCATCGTGCGGAATGCCGATTTCGCGCTTTTGCTGAGTCGGACGCTCCTCGCTTGTCTCGTGATCGGGATGGGTGTTGGCGTTCTGCTTGCAGGGGTGGAGGGCGGCGGGAACGCGCTCGCATGGGCGGCGATAGGAGTCTTACTGAGTGGGCTGGGCATCTTGCTCACGCCGCTTGCACTGTTTGTGCTACCCGACACACTGCCAGTCTCTGCGCCCGTAGGCGGCGCGCTGCTGCTCGCCGTGCTGGGCGCGTACTGGTACTATTGGCGAACGACACGCAGCCGTGCATCCGATGATACGGCACAGGAATAAGATAGAGAGTCACGCGAATGCGTCTCCATCAGCCCTCAATCATCTCCAGAAAGTACCGATGCACGCGCTCATCGTCGGTCAGTTCGGGGTGGAAAGCGGTTGCGAGCAGGTTGCCCTGTTGCACGGCGACGATTTTGTCGTCGAACTCGCTGAGGATCTCCACGCCGTTGCCCACCTGAGAGACAATCGGCGCGCGAATAAACACACCGCGCACGGGGCGTTCGGGCGTCGGTTTGAACGGGATGTCGGCTTCGAAGCTCTCAATCTGCCTGCCGAAGGCGTTGCGCACGACGGCGATGTCCATCAGCCCCAGACGCGGCTGCGCGCTGCCCTCAATCTCTTTTGCAAGCAGAATCATCCCTGCGCAAGTTCCGTAAATTGGCATGCCTTGCTCGGCGCGGGCGCGGATGGCTTTATCCAGCTCGTAGCGCGCCATCAGCTTGCCGATCGTCGTGCTTTCGCCGCCGGGGATAATCAGCGCATCGACGCCCTCCAGGTCGCTGAGCTTGCGCACCTCACGCGACTCGACGCCAATTCGCGCGAGCATCGCCATGTGTTCTGCAAAGTCACCTTGCAACGCTAAAACACCCATTCGCGTCATCTCAGTTCGGAAATCGTGGTGTCCCAGCACTCTCGGACACGCGCCTATTTTACCCTCACTGCTGAACACGGCATGACCTGCTCATCGATAGGGCGCGCTTCGACTGCGTTCAATCCTGCACGCTCTCCCGACGGACTTTACCTCGCCACAGGTCATCCCTGGTCAAGCAATAATCTCAGCACTGCGATAGTGATCTGGCATACGCTTAGTGGGCAACCGATGCGTATCCTTACAGGTCACTCCGAAACCGTGTCGGATGTGGAGTTTTCCCCCAACGGACGCTACCTGCTCTCGTCTGGTCGCACAATCAGATTCTGGCAGGTCTCAGGCTGTTCGAGTTTGGACGGTCAGGCGCGGGTATTCCCACCGATGTGAACGAGGACGGCGTGGTGGACGACGCGGATTCACTCCTTGTGCTTTTTAGCTTCGGCACTGGATGTTCCTGAATCCCGCAGGTTCTTCCGTAATGCCCACTTCTTACTGAGGCAGTTTGCCATTCGGATAGCGAATGGCAAACTGCCTCGGTGCCAAGCTACGCTGAGGGTGTTCGAAAAACGCTTCGAGTTGGTGGAGATTCCTCGCCTTCGGCTCGGAATGACAGGGGGTGCGCTCCGAGTGCCCCTTGTCATGCCGAGCGGAGCGAGGCATCTCAAACACTGACGCCCCCGATTTTTCGAA
>CALKLF010000122.1 GCA_937992175.1 uncultured Fimbriimonadales bacterium
GAGGGGAAGGGGCGGGCGGGGGTGTGGGGTGGTTTGGGTTCATTTACTTAGCGTAGCTAAACACTGCGCGAATCTCGGTAGACATTTGTTTTGAGTTCAAGTGGGTGGGAGGTTCGCGCACTATTTAGCGTGGCTAAATAATCAGGGGCTGTTCGTAGTCCACATAGGTATCGCGTCCGTAGGTCTCTACCCACTGGGCGCGGTCGCCGGGCAGGCGGTAGAAGCGCAGGCTGTCCGCCTGACGGTCGATAATTTGCAACAGGCGGAGTTTGAGCGTGTTGAGCTGATTTTCGGTGAGGCGACACTCGAACACGGATTTTTGCACGCGCTGTCCGTAAGCCTCGCAGGCTTTGGCGACCTTGCGCAGGCGTTTGCGCCCCTGTGGGGTGACGGTCTCTACATCGTAGCAGATGAGAATGTTCAGGCGCATCGGGTTCCCTCCACTTAGCGGATGATGAACGGCTCGTAATAGGGCGCGTCGCCGCGCAGGGCGCGGGCGAGTCGGCGCGCCTGCAGGTGGGGGATCAGTCCCCACGGCACTGGCTCGGCGGCGTCGGGGTGCTGCACGGTCTCGCGTTTGCGCTCCTGATACGCCTGCAGCACGAGGCGTCGCCCGATGGGATTGAGATAGATAGCGTTCTGACCACGCGACTCGAAGTGGTCTTCCTGCACCTGTCGGCGATTGATGAGGCTGACGACGAAGCGGTCGATGAACGCGGGACGCATCTCCTCCATCAGGTCCAGGGCGAGGGCAGGGCGTCCGGCGCGCAGTGCATGCAGGTAGCCCACCTGATAATCGAGTCCGACGGCGTGCAGCGCGCTGCAGTATTCCTGACTGTAGACGGTGTATAGGAACGAGAGTAGCGCGTTCGTGCGGTCTTGCGGGGGGCGGCGATTGCGTCCCTGGAAGCGGAACGCCTCGCGCTGCGTGCGAATCAGCAGGTCGAAGTGTCCGAAGTAGACGCGCGACGCGCCGCCCTCCACGCCGCGCAGGTCGTCGAGCGTGCGCGTGTCGGGGATTTGCTCCAGATAGCGCCCGAGCTGTTCCACCGCGTGCTCCAGCGGCGCGGCGTTTTGCGGGTACTCGCGGATATGGCGGCTCAACACTTGTATCTGGTTCTGGATTTTGCCTGTGATGAACTGTCGGGCGAGGCTAAGCGTGCGCTCGGGGTCGGAGAGCGCGAGGTGTTGCGCCCGACGCAGCATCACGCTGCCGTTCTCCACGCCCTCAAGTCGCCCTCGAAAGCGTCCGTAGGCGTCCATCCACACGAGGGCGATGCCGTGAGTGGCGCAATAGGCAATCAGCGGCGTGCTGACCTGGATGTTACCCAGCAGCACAATCGCCTCCAGATGGTGCAGTGGCACATGGCGCAGCGACGAATCGGGATGCTCGATCACCAGATTCTCGTTGCTCAGGCGCAGGTGCGCATTATCCAGCGTGATATAGATGGTATTGTTAAGTTCGTAACTCATGCGTCCCCCCTTCTGGCGGCGAGAGGATAATACGCACAGTGCCCCGTGAAAGTTCCAGTGGATTTAGGGGCAGCGTCCCTTGAGATTGCCCAGAGGGGAGAACGCGAGCGGGGGTCTAACCCAGCCGAAACTCCTCAGGTTGGAAATCGTAGCGTGCGCCGGTTTCGATGGCGGTTTTTGCGCCGAGGATGCAGGTGAGCGCGGGCAGGGCGTCGGCGGCGGTGCATTTGGGCTGCTCGCCCGTGCGCACGCACTGCAGGAAATGCTCCAGCTCGGCGTAGTAGGCGTTGCGCTGCCCCTGCTGGGCGAGTTGCTCGCCGCGTTGGGGGGCACGGCGCGTGGGCGTCGGTTCAATGACCACTGCGCGGCGCCCGTCCACTTGCACCGTGTTGGCGTCGTCTTCCCACTCCAGCTTCTCCGCGTTGCGTTCTCGGAACAGCAAGCCTGAGGTTTCGTTCGTGAGCACCAGCGTGCCCTTGTCGCCGAAGAACCACTCGCCGTAGCCGTCGTAGGCATTGCTCGTGATGCTGGTATACATCACGCGCACCCCCTCGGGGTAGTGGAAAATCAGCTCCACATTATCGTACACCTCACGCCCATCTTTCCAGTAGTCGATTCCGCCATAGCCCATCACCGAAATCGGTAGTGCACCTAAGAACCAGTTCACCACATCGAGCTGGTGGCTCGCCAGTTCCGTGAGTAGTCCGTGCGAGTAGTCTTTATAGAGCCGCCAGTTCAGTAGGCGTTCGAACTTGGGGTCGGGCGCAGGGCGTCGCCAGCTGTTGTTGCGGTGCCATAGCACGCGCACATGGGTGACCTTGCCGATTGCGCCTTCCTTGATGAGCCAGTACGCCTGATTGTAGGTGTCGTTGTAGTGGCGTTGGTGCCCGATTTGCAGCAGTTTGCCCGTGCGCTGGGCGGCTTGCGCCATCTGACGCGCCTCGTCGAGGTTATAGGCGATTGCCTTCTCGCAGAACACATGTTTGCCCACCTGCAGCGCGTCGATGGTCATCGGCGCGTGGAGGTGGAGCGGGGTTGCAATCACAACGGCTTCAATATCCTTGCGCTCCAGCAAGGCGCGATAGTCGCTGTAGCCCTGCGCCTGAAACCGGGTCAGTTCCACGGCGCGAATACGGTTCGGCGCGTAGATGTCGCACACGGCGACGACCTCTGCGCTGGGCATGCTCATCAGCTGGCGCAACAGGTTCTGCCCCTGCGCCCCCGTGCCGATGACGCCGACCTTGACCTTCTCCTGCGAATTTGCGCGGGCGATCAGCGTGCTGAACGACGCCGTCGCCGCTGCAATCGCGCTGCGCTTCAAGAACTCCCGACGAGTGAGGCTCATGGCTTAATTATAGCTCACATGGCGCGCTTTTGCTTTGTACGGACGAATTCAAGAAGCGACTACAGGACGGCGAAACGCTGGACGATCTTCTGCCTGAGGCGTTCGCGGCGTGTCGCGAGGCGGCGCGGCGCACGCTGAACATGCGCCACTTCGATGTGCAGCTAATCGGCGGCATCGTGCTG
>CALKLF010000123.1 GCA_937992175.1 uncultured Fimbriimonadales bacterium
ACATAGATACAATACACGGGCTTCTCGTCGGGCGACTCGTGGGTGTATTTCTGGTTGATAATCGTGTCCAGAATGATCGCGGTTTTGCCTGTGGAACGGTCGCCGATAATCAGCTCGCGCTGTCCGCGCCCGATGGGGATCATCGCGTCGATGGCTTTGATGCCTGTCTGCAGGGGTTGCTTAACGGGCTGGCGAGTGATTACGCCAGGTGCGATTACCTCGATGCGGCGATACTCTTCGGCGACGATGGGTCCCTTGCCGTCCAGCGGGCGTCCGAGCGCGTCGACCACGCGCCCCAGCAACGCCTTGCCGACAGGTACTTCCACGATGCGTCCTGTACGCTTGACAGGGTCGCCCTCCTTGAGTTCCTCGTCGGAGCCTAAGATAATCGCGCCGATGCTGTCCTCTTCGAGGTTCAGCACCATGCCCATCACTTCGTGGGGGAACTCCAGCAGCTCGCCCATCATCGCGTCGGGCAGTCCGTACACGCGCGCGATACCGTCGCCTACTTGCAGGATTGTGCCGACGCTCTCTGCGACGGGCTTGCCGTCGGCGGTCTCTATTTCCTTCGCTAAGATGCTCGTAATCTCTTCGGGTCGGATTGCCATGGTTGCACCTCGCTTACTCTGTGCGGACGGCGCGTGCGCCGCGTCGCTCGATTTCGAGCGTGATGTGGTCGCGCAGGCGGTCTAACGCGCCGCGCAGGGTTCCGTCAATCTGATAGTCGCCGATTTGCACGCGCACGCCGCCAATCAGCTGAGGATTGACCTCAAAGGTGGGGATAATTTGCTTGCCTGTGCTTTGCTGGAGTTTCTGCACGAGGGCGTCTTGCTCGGCTTCGGTCAGCGGCGCGGCGGATTCGATGGTCGCCCGTGCGATGCCCTGATGCGCCTCCTGTAGCTTCTGGAACTCCTCGCAGACCGCCTCGAAGAACTTCTCGCGTCGTTTCTCGACGAGCAGCTCCAGCAGGCGCAGGGTGTGGGGCTGCACTTGTGCTTGGAGCGCTTCACGCAGCCGCTGGGTTTTGCGGTCGCGCGGAATGAGCGGGCTATAGAAGAAGGCGCGCAGCTCCGCCGACTCTTCCAATAGCGTGCGTAGCCCTGCGAGGTCGTCGGCAGTGGGCTGGAGCCGATTCTGCTTCAGCGCGACTTCGAACAGGGCGCGGGCGTACCGTCGGGCGACTCGGATATCGACCATTTAGCGCACCTCCGCCGTCTGGATAAACTCCTGCACGAGCCTGCGGTGGCGTTCGTCGGTCATCTCCTCGCGCAGCAGGCGTTCGGTTGTGCGCAGGGTGAGCTCGGCGACATAGGTTTGGAGTTCGCTGCGCAGTTTCTCGCTTTCCAGTTTCGCCTGTTCTTGGGCGCGTGCGACGATTTCGTCGGCTTGGCGGCGGGCGTCGGCGATGATTTGGTCGCGCAGCTGCTGTGCCTCGCCGACAGCTTGCTGGATGCGCTCGCGCGCTTCGGCTTCAATCTGCGCCAGTCGCGCTTCGTATTCGCTGCGCAGTTGCTCCATCGCGCGTCGGTCGGCTTCGATTTTATCGTAAGTGGCGTTGATGTCCTGTCGCCGCGCCTCGAGCATCGCGTTGAGTGGCTTCCAGAAGAACTTGGTCATCAACCACAGCAGCAGCAGGAACCCGACGATTTGGATAATCAGGATGTTGAAGTCGATTCCGAGCAGCTTGAGCAAGCTGCCGCCTTCGCCTTCCGCTGCGCCGAGCAGGTTCGGTAGATGCGCGTACAAATCGAGCATTGTCTATGAACCTCCTGCGGGGGCGAACTGAGCCGCCCCCGACCAATCGCTTACTGACCGATGGTGGGTAGGCGTCCTTGCAGCAGGAAGAAGATGACGAACGAGAACAGCACGAGCGACTCGATGAACGCCAGACCGATAATCATACCGGTTTGAATGCGTCCTGCCATTTCGGGCTGTCGTGCCATCCCTTCCATCGCGCCCGCCACCGCGCGTCCCTGACCCAGTCCTGCGCCGATCACTGCCAGTGGCAGCCCCAGTCCGACTGCCAGCGCCAGTCCCATCAGATAGAGTCCTGCACCAACATCGATTTGCATGTCTCCTTACCTCCTTGGTTTATTATTTCTATCTCCGCGCTTCCGTGCGGAGGGTCTCCTCTCGCGCCGAGAGGAAATCTCATCGTGGCACGGACATTCCTGTCCCTGCGTTTGCTTGGACTAAAATCCAAGCCACTCACAGTGGCACGGACATTCCTGTCCGTGCGCTTGCTTGGACTAAGGTCCAAGCCACTAATGCGCGTGGGCATGTTCACCGTGATGCTCTTCGTGATGTTCGGTCGCCAACGCAAGATAGATTAATGTCAGAATCGAGAACACGAACGCCTGCACGAACGCCACGAGCAAGCCGAGCAGCATCACGGGGAACTGAATCGGCAACGGCAAGTAGATTGCCTTGAACGCAGGCATCGCGAGCGCGGTGATCAGCGCCATCGTCACCTGCTCTTTGCCGAACATGTTGGCGTACAAACGAATGGAAAGGGAAACAGGCTTCGCCAACTCGCTGACGATTTCAATCACGAACAGCAGCGGCGAGAGTAAAACAGGCACTTCGCCCCAGCGTGCAAAGTGTTTCAAGTAGCCGCCAATCCCGCGCGCCCGAATCCCCTCGTACTGCACATAAAGAATCACGATCAACGCGAGCGCGATGGTGGTATTCAAGCTCGCGGTCGGAGCGATCCCTGGCGGGATCAGACCCATCAGGTTGCAAAATAGAATAAACAGAAAAATTGTGCCTGCGAGGGGAACATACTTGCGCCCATGGTCGCCCACTACGCTCACCGCAAGGTTGTCGAAGAATTCGTAGATGATTTCGGCGAGGTTCTGCAGGCGTCCGGGGCGTTTTTGCATGTTGCGGGTGGCGCTCAGGGCGAAAATAAGCAGCGCGAGCGCCGCGATGCCCGATAACACAGAAAAAACGGGCGGTGGCACGTGCGCTCCGATGCCCGTCTGCGTGAGTATCCAGATTGCGTTCAGCCGTTCCTCCACTGATGCGCGTCTCCTTCGCCGTCCTTAGACAGGAGTATTATACCCGCTGGTTAACCCGCGCGTCAAGGGGGCTATCAGGTACAATCGACGCTGCGAATGTACCAGCCGCTCACGCTGCGCGAAACGGCACAGGCGATTCGACGCGGTGCAACTGTATTTGCGCGGGGAAGACCCTGAACCGCGCCCCGTGTTGAACTTACCTGGAGTGCGTGTTCAGGTCGCTTCGCCTCGCTACTTACTCATGCTCAAACTTTTAGCCTCCCGACGCGGAGATGAACAAGACATTCGTCTGTTGCTTAACCATCCGTGGAGGAGGCGGTCGCGGTTTTGCTCAGCGTATATCTCGAGGCGCATATCTTACCAAAGACACGCTTTACGCTGGAAGAAATTTTCCGTGCCTCTTGACGCTTATCAGGTACAATCCCCTCTGCTATGGGGTTGAAGCGGATGTGGCGGGGCGTGTTGAAAGGCGCAGAGAAGGCGGCGCAACGCATCCCGGCTGTCCAGAAGCGGCTGGAAACCGAATACGCGCAGGTGGAGCAGATGGTGCGCGCCAAAATGCGCCCGAAACTCGAAACCCTGCCCGATTTTTCCTGCCTGCCCGAACAGGGCATCTCCCGCGAGCAGATTCTGAACTGGCTCCAGCAGCTGCGGGAGCAGGAAGTGCCCCCATGGAAACATGGGCGTGTGTCGGGCACGGTCTACCACGGCGGCGAGGAGCATAGCGCGTTCCTGAGCCAGGTCTACGCGCTCCACTCCCAGAGCAACCCTCTGCACGCCGACCTGTTCCCCAGCACGATTAAGTTCGAGGCGGAGATTGTGCGCATGACGGCGAGCCTGCTCAGCGCCCCCGCCACCGACGACCCGTCGCAGCAGGTGGTCGGAACCACCACCTCGGGCGGCACAGAGAGCATCCTGCTCGCCATAAAGACCTATCGCGACTGGGCGCGCGCCGAGAAAGGGATTACGGAACCCGAAGTCGTCGCCCCCGAAACCGCGCACCCCGCCTTCGACAAGGCGGCGCACCTGTTCTGTATCAAGCTCATCCGCACGCCTGTCGGCGACGACTTCAAAGCGAACTTAGAGGCAATGCACAACGCCATTACGCGCCGGACGATTGCGCTGGTTGGCTCCGCGCCGGGCTACCCCCACGGCGTGATCGACCCTATCCCCCAAATCGCGCAGCTGGCGAAGCAGTACGGAATCGGCATGCATGTGGACGCCTGCCTCGGCGGATTTATCCTGCCGTTTATCGAGATGCTGGGCTACCCCGTGACCCCGTGGGACTTCCGCGTGGACGGCGTGACCTCCATCTCCGTAGACCCCCACAAGTACGGCTACACGCCGAAGGGGCTGTCGGTCGTGCTGTATCGCGGACGCGATTTGAGACGGTATCAGTATTTCACGGCGACGGAGTGGCCTGGCGGGCTGTACGCTTCCCCGACGCTGCCGGGCAGTCGTCCGGGCGCGCTCAGCGTTGCGGGCTGGGCGGCGATGGTCTCCATCGGCAGGCAAGGCTACTTAGAGTGCGCCCGCCAGATTATGGAGACCGCCAAACAGATTCGCAAAGGCATCGAGCAGATGCCCGAACTGAAATTGATGGGCGAGCCGCTATTTCTGATTGCGTTCACCAGCGCGCAGGAGAAACCGGATATCTATCAGGTGTTAGACCAAATGGCGCAGCGTGGCTGGCGACTGAACGCCCTGCAACGCCCACCGGGCGTGCATATCGCCGTTACGATTCGCCATGCGCAGCCGAGCGTGGCGGAGGCGTTTTTGAACGACCTGCGCGTTGCGCTCGACTATGTGAAGGCGCACCCCGACGAGAAGGGTGAGATGGCGCCGATTTACGGCATGGCGAACTCCCTGCCGTTTCGGGGCGTGGTGGACGAGGTGCTGCGACGGTATCTGGACGCGCTGTATGATTAACTCAAGTTGTGACCTATTGATTTTGAGCGGGCGAGATTCCTCGCTCCGCTCGGAATGACAGGGCTGTTTGGGCGCAAACGAACTTGTCATTCTGAGCCGAAGGCGAGCAATCTCAACACAGGTAGCAAATCGGGTTATGATTAACTTGCAGGAATCCGCCCCCCTACCCCGAACTCTCTCAGCCTCGAAGGGGAACCTTTGTGGAACAATCTGCGTATTAGCCATAAACCCTGATTGCCCTTGAGTTTTTAGGAGGAGCTGCGATGACGCACTTTGAACCCGATCGAATCTATCTGACGGAGGAGGGCTTTAAGCATCTGGAGTCGGAGTTGCGCCGCTTGCAGACCGTCGAGCGGATGCGCATCGCCGAGGCGTTCCGCGCCCACAAAGAACACGGGGAGTTCAGCGCGGAAGATACGGAGCTGGAGAGCCTGAAAAACGACCAGGCGTATGTCGAGTCGCGCATTCAGCAGATTCGCGCGATTTTGCAGAGCGCCACGATTATCCGCCCTGAAGATGTCCCCACAGACTATGTGGGCATCGGTTCGTATGTGAAGATTCAGGATGTGAACACGGGCGAGGAGCGCGAGTTCCGCATCGTTGGCGCGACCGAAGCCGATCCTGAACAGCACAAGCTCTCTTATCAAGCCCCCATCGCCAGCGCGCTGATTGGCTACAAGGTGGGCGATGAGGTGAGCGTTCATCTGCCGAAAGGCGAGGCGCGTTTCCGCATTTTGGAGATTAATAAATAGGCATGCGCTTCGCGACGCTTCAAGCCGCTCCGGATTCCCCGCCGTGCCTGACGGTCTGGCGCGACGGCGCGTGGCGGCGCATCGCAGGCTGCCGCGACTTCCTCGACTGGCTGCGCCTGCCTGAAGCGGAGCAGACGGCGCGACTGGAGCAGGCAAGCGACCCTGTAGAGTCTGCGATTTACTGTCCGCCCATCCTCGTGCCGCCTAGCGTGCGCGATTTTTATGCGTTTGAAGCCCATGTGTGCAACGCGCGGCGCAAACGCGGCTACGATGCACCCCCCGAAGCGTGGTACGAGTTCCCCGTGTTCTACTTTTCCAATCCTGCGTGCCTGATTGGGCACAATCAGCCTGTGCGCAAACCGCCCGACACGAACGCGCTGGATTTCGAACTGGAGCTGGCGGTGATTCTCGGGCGCGCGGGGGGCGATTTCAGCCTGCAGGAGGCGGAATCGGCGATTGCGGGCTTTACGCTGATGAACGATTGGAGCGCGCGCGACCTTCAGCTGCGCGAGATGAGCGTCGGACTGGGACCTGCCAAAGGCAAGGACTTCGCCACCTCGCTCGGACCCTGGGTCGTCACGCCTGACGAGCTGGATGGCTGGCGCAGCCCCGACCCCGACCACGGCAGTCGCTGGGATTTGCGGCTTGTCGCCCGTGTGAACGGACAGGAGATTACCCGCGCCAGCGCTGGCGAGGCGTACTGGACCTTCGCGGAGATGATTGCCCACGCCGCGCGCAACACGCGCCTGCAGGTCGGCGATGTGATTGGCTCTGGCACAGTCGGCGGTGGCTGCCTGCTGGAGTACCCCGATGGCACTTACCCGTGGCTGCAGCCGGGCGATGTCGTGGAACTGGAGGCGGAGGGGATTGGGATTCTCCGCAATTCGATTATCTAACGCGCGGCCCGCAGCAGGCGGTCGCGCAGGGCGCGCGCCAGCCCCTCTTCGGGGGGCAACGGACACACAATCGCGTGTGTCTGCTCCTGCTCTAAGGCGCGCAGTCCGCGAAACAGCCGTTGTGCGAGCGTCTCCCAGTCGCCCCATTTGCCCCACTCGAACACACGCAGTCGCGGATCGTCGGGCGTGCGCCAGCCCTCAGGACGCAACGCGCCCACAAACGCATACTGGCTCAGCGCGTCCTTAAGCGCGCCGTAGAAAATTGCTGGCTCGGGAGCGCAGAGCAACACTTTCGCCTTGGGCGCATAGTGCCGCACGCTCAAGCCCGGCGCAGGCAGCGGTTCGCCCTCCTCGATTGGATCGCCCAGCGTGCGCACCGCGCCGATAACTGCCTCAATCGCCTCTTTCGGGACGCCGCCCGGGCGCAGCAGCGTCGGCGGCTGCGTGGTCATGTCCAGTATCGTCGACTCCACGCCCATCGGCGTCTGTCCCGCGTCCAACACCGCCTCGATTGCGCCGTTCAGGTCGTGCAACACATGGTCGGCGGTGGTCGGGCTGGGGCGTCCGAACTTGTTCGCGCTGGGTGCAGCAATCGGCGTCCCGCTGGAGCGTATCAGCGCGCGCGCCACCGGATGCAACGGGATGCGAATCGCCACCGTGTCGCGCCCTGCCGTAACCACATCCGAAATCATCTCCCGTTTCGGCAGCACCAGCGTCAGCGGACCCGGCATAAACGCCCGAATCAGCTTCTCGGTCAAGACGGAATAGTCGTGGGTGTAGCGGTGGATGGCTTCAGGCGTATCGACATGCACAATCAGCGGATCCCATGCGGGGCGTTCCTTTGCGAGAAAGATTCGTCGCACCGCCTCCGAGTTCAGCGCGTCCGCGCCCAGCCCGTAGACCGTCTCGGTAGGGAAGGCGACCAGTCCACCCGCGTGGATAATCGCCGCCGCCTGCTGAATCAGTGGCTCATCGTGCGCTTCATTCCCTGTCAATATCAGTCGCTGTGTTAGCATCGCCCTGCCGTACTCGTGTGATTTTGACGCCGGCGAGTTCGGTAATCGTGCCCGTCGGAGGCAGGCGTTTGGCAAGTGTCAGCTCCACGCGCTGGATTCGGGGGAACCGCTCCAGAATCGCGGCGCACATCTGCTCCGCCAGCGTCTCCAACAAGCGCGTCTGACGCGATGTGCCAATCTGAATCGCCAGTCGCGCCAGATCGCCGTAGCTAACGGTATGGCGCAGGTCGTCCGTGCGCCCCGCCTCGCGCAGGTCGAGCTCTGCGACGATGTCCACCCGATATCGATGCCCTATCTGCTGCTCGGCGTCGGGCACGCCATGATAGGCGTAGAACTCAATCCCCTGCACGATAATCTGATCCGGCGGCATACGCTTGAATTGTACCTGTGCGGCTCATTAACTCGCTCTTATGGCGGGGATTGGCACAGCTTTTTACTATGTGCAAGCGAGGCTTTACGCCGACCAGGAAGGGGGTCGCCCCCAATGACAAAGCGTAATCGCCTGAAGATTGCTGTCATTCCGAGCGGAGCGAGGAAACTCAATTGCTCCCTGCCGTATTACCATGGCATTTTTCGCAGGGTGCATTTATTCTCCAGCCACGCCAAGCCGTTTCGCAATCTGCCCTGCCAGTCGCGCGTTGGCTGTAAGCAGCGCGAGATTGACCCGTAGGGTGCGCCCGTCGCTCAACTCCGCGAGGCGTTTCAGCAGCCAGGGGGTGGTCGCGCTGCCCATGACGCCCGCCTCCGCGCATTCACGCAACGCCCGTTCGAGCAGGGCGTCCATCTCCGCGCGAGGGATTGCATACTCCGCAGGCGGCGACTGCACGACCAGCATCGCCGTTCCCAGTGTGCGGTGCGCTCGCCAGAGGTCAATTAGAGCATCCACATCGTAAACCGTCGCATCCACGCGCAAGCCCGTGTGGGGCGTATAGAAGCCGGGCAGCTCGTCGGTCTGATAGCCAATTATGGGGACGCCGTAGGTCTCCAGCCACTCGCGCGTGGCGGGCAAATCCAGTATCGCTTTCGCCCCCGAGCAGACGACGAGCGCGGGCGTGCGGGCTAAGATGGGCAAATCGCCGCTGAGGTCGCGTCCGTCACGATGCACGCCGCCAATACCTCCTGTTGCCATGACCTCAATCCCCGCCTGATGCGCCAGATAGACCGTCGCAGCGACTGTCGTACCCCCCGTGAGCTGCATCGCGCGGGCGATTCCCAGATTATGCATCGCGATTTTGGACGGCGCGGGGTACTGCGCGAGCGTTTCCAGCTCGGCGTCCGAAATCCCCACGCAGGGCGTTCCGCTTAGAACGGCGACGATGCAGGGCGTTGCGCCCGACTCTTGCACTGCCTGCTGCATCCGCCGCGCCGATTCGAGGTTCTGGGGATATGGCAGCCCGTGCGTGACGACCGCCGACTCGAGCGCGACGCGCGCCCCACCTGAAATCCGAACCTGCATAGGGGAGAGGATACCATGCAGGGGGTGGTCAGGCTTCCACCTGTCGTCAGAGATGCGAAGTTCACTGCCCTCCAACGATTCCCAGCCCTAACAACGCCCGAGGTGATAATCTATCACGGGAGCAGGAAGGGGACGCGCGTGAGGCGACGGATTGCATACCAATAAATCCTCAACACGGTAGGCGCAGTTAGACCCCCGCCTGCGCATCGGCGGCGAGTTCGACCTGTCATTTATCAGGCGCGTTAGAGATAGAAACTTCACCAAGCCAATTCGTGTGCAAACTTGTCGCATGGCAAATATTCACCTTTCTTGGTGGAGATGCAAACTGATGCCTCCCCACAAGTTCACCGAAAGCGCAATCCGCGCTCACCAGAAACCCTGATGGGGCGTCGTACACCCACTCCGTGCGCCCCGACGCATCGGTCATCGAGGTCATTGCCCGTTCAGGTTGTAGGTGTAGACCACCGAGCCGTGCGAGGTATCTTTCTGACGCAGCCGCCCCCAACTGTCGTAGTGATAAGTAATCGTGTTACCGTTGGCGTCGGTATTCTGCGTCGTCCAGCCCAGAAGGTTGCGCACGCTGCTGTCAGTGAAGTTCAGCGCGTCTTTGACGCTGGTGAGCTGACCCCGCTGGTCGTAGCCGTAGTCTGCCGTGCGCTTGCCCCGCGCGTCCACCACATAGCCCAGCAAGCCATCCTGCCAATGCAGCACCGTTTCGGCGTAGCTGGGCGGCTCGTTGCGATGGGGAACGCCTGCCAACTGGCGCACGCGCTCCAGTCGCCCCTGACCATCCTGCGAGTAGATATAGCGTAGGCGGTCAAATCCCGTGGGCGTCAGGTCGTCGCGCACCCACTCCAGCAGGTTCAGGCTGTTCCAGCTCATCCGCACCGTGCGCCCAGCGGGGTCAGTGACCTCGCGCACATTCCCGCGTACGTCATAGGCGTAAGTCCAGCGCGCTCCACTGGGCGACTGTCGTCACAGCATGCGGAAGGTCGCATCGTCCCAGCCGAAGCGCGTCTGTCGACACGCGCCGTCGGCAAGCACCGCCAAGCGTCCGTAGGCGTCGTAGGCGTAGGTCGCCTGCGCGCCGCCTGCCCCGTAAGTGCGCACCCGCGAAAACCCCTGCAGGTTGCACCCGCCGCCCGGCGTCAACGGGGTCAGTCCACCTGTCAAGCCGCCCGACGCCTCAAACCCTTTCCACTCGCCATTCTCGTGGTGAAGCTCACGGTGCGTCCCATCAGATCGGTAATCTGCGTCAGCACGCCGCTTGCATAGGCAAACTGGAAGCCGACATTCGTCGCCTCCACCACGCCGTTGTAGACCAAGTCGGGGAGCTGAATCCGCTCCAGCTGACCCGCCGCGTTGTAGTGTAGTGTCCAGACCCGCCCCAGCGGGTCAGTAATCGTGCGCAAGCGTCCGTTCTCATAAGCGAACTGCAACTCGCGCCCTGTGGCGTCGGACACCTTCTGCAGCGTCCCATCAGGGTTGTAAGTCAGCGTCAGCGCACGGTGCTGCAAGTCGCGGATTTCTGTGAGCTTTCCTGTCGTGTCAAAGTACCACTTCATCTGATTGCGCCGTGTGAGCCGATAGCGTCCATCGTCCAGCTTCTCCAGCACATCGTCCACCCCGCGCATCGGGTCGCCCGCGCCGCCAATCGTGTTGCCCTTCCAGTAGTACACGCGCAGGCGTCCGTCGGGTTCGTACAGATGTGCCAGTCGGTAGGTTCGCCCGAACCAGACCGTCGTGCCCGCTTCCTGCACCGATGCAAGGAAACTATGCCGCCAGCCTGTGCCCAGTACGGTAGCGCGAGTATCCTGATGGTTGAAAAACAGCGTGAAGGCGACCTCGGGTCCCTAGCTGCTCCAGTCCGTGAGGGTAAAGTTCAGCATCAGATTGCCGTTAGCGGGGTTCACCACACCGTAAGGCACTGGGAACGCGCCTTGCCGCGGGTAGGGCGTGCCCGTGCCCAGCGGAGCGGGCGGGAAAAGAATCGGCTTCGCTTCGGCGATGGTAAGTGCGCCGTCATCGCCTGCGACGGGGTCATCGCCGCTGCCGCCGCCAAAGGTGGGCGGGTCTTGCAAGCGGGCAAAAGCGAGGCTGACATAGGTAGGGAAGAGTGCAAACGCGGTCTTAGTAAGCGCGAGCCAGTTGACGGTGATACTCTGTTCACTGTTTACGCCCCCCCCGTTTCGGGTGGTGATGTTTCAGTTCGGCGGGTGCGCCGACGCTACGCGCCTCACTTTGTAGCGTCGGC
>CALKLF010000124.1 GCA_937992175.1 uncultured Fimbriimonadales bacterium
CTTCGGTTGCGAGATTTTTACGGAAAATGCGCCGCGCAAATCGCCCAGCTGATAGCCAGTCGCTTTGTCGTTGGGGTAGCGTTCGCGAATGAGGCGGCGCACTTCGGGCTTGATTTGCGTGCCATGACACTCTAAGCAGAGGGGCATGGCGACTTTGATAGGGCGCATGTAGCGATAGACGCGCCTGCCGCGCTCGGTGCGCCATTCGGCGACCTCGCCAATCTCTTTACCCGCTTTGAGTTCGCGTTCCCAGCGTTGCAGCACTTGGCGTTCCCAAGCGTCGGGCGCATTACGCGGGTTGCGGTTCTTGAGCGAGACGCGCCGAATCTGTACGCCCTGCTCGCGCCCGATTTGCTGTGTGAGCGACTGAGCGACCTTAGCACAGACCTGCACGCCGCGCTCTGCACCACCCTGCTGATATTCGGTGTTCAGTCGCTCCAGCAAGCGAACGAACAGCGCGTCCGCGGCGGCGCGAGCGCGCTGGAGCCAAGCGTCGCCTTGCGCCTGCTGACCAACGCTCATACCCATCAGCAGACCCAACCATCCTACAAACAACATGAATCGTTTCATCGCTCTCCTCGTGGCTCGGACAGTGGCTTGGACAATCCTGTCCAAGCGTGCTTACACAGTGGCTTGGACAATCCTGTCCAAGCGTTCTTGTCGGCGAGACGCCGACGCAATGCTATATACAAACGCCCTTGTACATGTTAGAGGCGTTTCGGTGCAAAAGGATTCGTCCCGCAGCGCGTGCGACTGTTTGATGCTGTGTGCTATAATTGGCAGCCTTCCGATGGAAACGGCAGACTATCGCGAGCGGCGCTATCTTTCGGCGGTTGAGGCGGCGAAGTTTCTCGGTGTCTCAGCACGCACGGTTCACCAACTGGTGAGCGAAGGCGTGCTCCCCGCCCAAATCGCTGCGAGCGGGCAGTATCGCTTCAACCTCGACGACCTCAAGCAGCTGCGCCAGACCCGTCAAACGCATCCCACGAAGGTCTCCGAACCCACGCCCAGCCTTTGCTCGTATAAAGTCCATTTGAATCACACAGTGCAGACCCTGCATGTCAAGAACGCTCAATCGATGGAGGAGGTTGCTTCCGAGAGTATCCACCTCGTGATTACCTCGCCTCCCTATTTTAATGCCAAGATGTACGCAGCCGAACCTATTCCTGGCGATTTGGGCGACATCCACGATTTAGACGAGTGGTTGGAGGCGATTGCGCAGGTCTGGCAGGAGGTCTATCGCGTTCTGCAGCCTGGACGCAAGTGCTTCATCAACATTATGAATCTTCCTGTACGCACCCCTGACGGCAGTTTCCGTTCCCTCAATCTGATGGGTAAAACTATCGATGTGTGCGAGGCGATTGGTTTCGTTTTCAAGCGAGATATTATCTGGCACAAAACAAACTCGGTGCGTGCGCACTTCGGCACTTATCCTTATCCGGGCGGCATTCTCATTAATCATATGCACGAGTTCATCTTGGAATTTGAGAAGCCTGCACCGCGTGGATACAGCAAATACGCCCATCTAACGCCTGAACAGAAGGAAAAGTCCAAGTTAGACAAGGAATTCTGGATTACGATAAAGAAGAGCGATGTTTGGACGATTAAGCCCGAAGGGAGCGGCGACAACCGTGACCATGTGGCGCCATTTCCAGTGGAGTTGCCCTACCGAATTATCAAGGCGTACAGTTATGTGGGTGAAACGGTTTTGGATCCTTTTGTTGGCTCGGGCGCGACCCTGCTTGCAGCAGCCACGCTGGAGCGCAACGGCATCGGCTACGAAATTAACCCACAGATTGCTGCAGGCGCGTTAGAACGCCTGAGGAATGCCCAGCTGACGATGAGGTTTTAGATGCGACACGACCCGCGCACGACCTACGCAAAAACCAGTGATATTAAAGGGCGTACTTACCTGGAGTATCGCCGCGATATGAAGCGCAAAGCGATCGCCGAACTCGAGGCACTGCCGTGGATCAAGAACATCTTGCAAAAGCACTATCCGCAGGCAAACATTCGGGTAGAGAAATCGGGAGGCGACCGATTCTTATGGTTCCTGCGCAGGGGCGGCGTGTCCAGAGAGGCTGATTACATAGCCTACATTGGCGATAAGCAACAGAAAATTGAGTTCCAGTACGCAGAGAAGGAGACGCTTGAGTTTTACGACTTCAAAATCTCGAAAGTCGCCGTTTCAAAAGATGGCAAACGAGTTCCACGAGGTGATGTGCTGTTTCTCTATATAGACAAGCCAAACCAGAAATATGCCCTATTAGATGCGGAGTGGATTCATCAAAACGCAAAGATAGGAGAGGTAGCAGCTTGGCGCACGCAAGCTTATAGAGTGCCTGCAGAAAAGTTTAAGAAGCTACTAATTGAAGACCAAGACCTTGGCGAGCTGATTAACCGCATAGATGCCAAGAACGCTCTATTAAATTTTCAAAGCAAACTCTACCAACAAATGCAAGAAGATTTGAAGGCGAAAATCGAGGAAGCGGTTGCCAACAACGCGGAGTTTTCCATAGCGCCCGAAACCATTGAAGGGTTTTTTGAGGCGTGTTTCATCTTGAGCATGATGGATCGGTGCCCGCAACAAATCTCGTCTTGGTTAGAGCGGTGCTGCAGCTTTGTCCATCAGGTGAAATCCTTGAAACAGGCAGCAATGGTGTCTTTTAGTTTAGATTTTTTGTATTTCTGCTCATCCTCAGACGAGGAGATTGATTTGCAGTGCGTTGCGCGAAGTCTTCAGCATCTGCACGATTTCGTGAACGAATGCTACACCGACGAGGGGGCTTACAAGAGCGGGGATAGTGAGCGATTGTGCGAGGATACACAACATGCCCTGTTTGTGATCAACATCGTCGAGGACATAACGCAGGATATGCTGTATTATCATTCAGATGCTTTGCCAAAGGACAATCCGCTTAAACCCATCTCTCAGATCTTCCAGTTGCTGAGAGAACCTCTGCAGACCGCTTGGTATATCCAGCAGCAGTGCATTTCTGAAGAGTGAAAGCCGACGCTACAGTATACGACGCTAAGAATAGCGTCGCACCTGTGCAAGCGTGGCTTAGACAATCCTGTCCGAGCATAGTTTGCGCACGGACAGCCCTACTTGCGCTACGCTAACCCTCTCAGCATCAGGTTCCAATACATCCAGGGTAAGCCGTACTTCTTGAGTAGCCACATGTCGAACCGCTCCTTGCAGGTGTCGATGAACGGAACTGTGGGCGTTGGATTGTTGCTGTAATCGAACTCCGCCAGCACCATGCGCCCGTAAGCGGTGACGAGCGGGCAGGAGGTGTAGCCGTTATAGCGTTTGGTCGGCTCCTTGCCGTTCATCACCTGAATCAGATTGTTCACCAGCACAGGGGCTTGCTTGCGCACAGCCGCGCCCGTGCGCGAGGTGGGCAGCCCTGCCGCATCGCCCAGCGAGAACACATTCGGATAACGCTTGTGCTGCAGTGTGTAGATGTCCACCTCCACGAAGCCGACCATCTGACCTTCCTGATGGGCGATGGGCGATTCGCGCACAAACTCTGGCGCGCGCTGGGGCGGACCGATGTGCAGCATATCGAACTCGATCTCGCGCGTCTCGCTCGGCTTGTCTTTCAGCGCGAACCGAGCGACTTTGCGTACCGGATCCACGCCAATCAGTTCGTGTTTCGTCAATACCTCGATGCCGTAGCGCTCGCACACGCCCTGCAGCACCGTGCAAAATTCGGGAACGCCGAATAGCAGTCCACCCGCAGTGGCGTAAATCACCTTCACGGGGCGTCCCATCATGCGGAAGTAGTCAGCAGCCATGTAGGCAATCTTCTGGGGCGCGCCGCCGCACTTAATTGTGTAGCCCGATTCAGCGGTGTTGGGCATAGTGAACAGCGCGACGCCCTCTTTCGTGCCCTGAATGAACTCCCAGGTCTTGGGCGCGAGGTCATAGGCGTAGTTGGTCGAGACGCCGTTGCGCCCCAGCGTCTCCGCCGCGCCCTCGATTTTGTCCCAGTCGGAGACGATGCCTGGCGCGACCACCAGAAAGTCGTACTGCACGCGCACGCCGTCGCGCGTGCAGATCAGTTGCTGTTCGGGGTCAATCTCGACGGCATAATCTTGAATCCAGCGCACGCCTTTGGGGATGTAGCGGGCTTCGTCGCGCACGCTCTGCTCAGCTTTGGCGACGCCTGCGCCGACGAGAGTCCACAGGGGCTGATAATAATGTCGGGTCGAGGGTTCGATGATTGCCACATCATGGACACCTTTCCGCGCCAACTGAGCCGCAACCGTAATGCCGCCCGTGCCGCCGCCAATAATCACGACGCGCTGACGAATCGTCTTGCGCGAGCGGGTCGGCGCACTGCCTACTTCTGTGTAGGTTTGCATCGTATATTCCCTCCATGAGGTTGGAGGCGATTCAGCAGCGCAAGGATTCATGGAAAAGGCGAGAATTCACCTCGAATACGCTGATTGTTCGCAAAACCCTGTCACACCCCTACCATTCAGGGGATATATAGGAGGTAAGAGACTACGAAAAGAGAAGACTTCAATCAAAGGGTATCCACAAGTGTCTTAGCAGGAAAGTCTACCTGGAGGTAGAACGCCGTGAGAGAGCCTGAGCCTCGCTCTGCTTGGAATGAAGGATATTCCGGTTAAGGATAGGATTGTCATTCCGAGCGGAGCGAGGAACCCCGTCAGCTATAAACGGTAGACAACCGAAATGCTAAGCCGATGCCTGACCCTGAAAACGGTTACAAGAGCTCTGAGCCTTGCACTGCTGGTAGCGCTTAGCCTGCCCCGCCATGCGCAGGATTTTGAAACACTCTATGAATAGGGGCAATCCGCTTTGCAGAACAATCAGATTGAGCAGACCCACTCAACTCGGCGTTGTTGCTCGCGCCTGCGCGGCGTTCAGTTGGGGGCGCAACGACAGGTCAGGCTTCGTCTCAGGGTCGGAGGTCGCCCTCGACAACCCCACAGCGTCCGAAGCGAACGCGCGCTTCCTCTGGGCTTCAAGCGCCCTGAAATATCCGTTGGAGACGCGCCCTCTGTTTTTGCCCTCGCCCCTCTCCCACGGCGTGGGAGAGGGGAGCCGAGCGCGTGCGCAGCGGGTTCGCCTCTCCCACATGGCGGGAGAGGGGTTTAGGGGGTGAGAGCGAAAAACGATAGACACGCCCTCCCGTTGCTTTTGAGTTCCTCAAATGTGAGATTGTCCCTTTTACCCACGCAACTGCGCTAAGCCCACCCCACCCCTCCCCGCAAGCGGGGAGGGAGCGCACGCGCGGGCAGCCGCGACGCCTCCCCCGTTCACGGGGGAGGTCGGGAGGGGGGAAAGAACAGCAGGCAAAGGGACGACATAATCTTTGAGGCACTTATTACTTCAATCGGGTTCTCAAGCGCTATAGCAGAACCTTTGTTTCGCTTGAATCCTGCTCGAAATAAAACGGTATACTCCTATTCTGTGGACATCCAGAGCCTACTAATGGCGCTCGGCGTGGCGGTACTGGCGTTCTTTTCAGGCATGCTGGGGTTCGGCGTGGCGTTAGCCGCTGTGCCGTTTCTGAGTTTGTTTCTGGACAATCTGGTGCATCAGGTGCAGCCGTCGAGTATTGCGCTGGGCGGGGCAACCGCGCTGTTCGCCGCGCTGGGGTTCGGGCGGTCGGGCTATGTGGATTGGCGACTGGGCTGGCGGCTAGCGGTTGTTGCAGGGCTGGTCTCGCCTGTGGGGGTGTGGCTGGCGCAGCGCACGAATCCGACGCTATTGTGGACGCTTTACTTTATCAGCGTGAGCTACCTGCTCTATCGGATGGTGCATCCGCGCTATGTGCAGCCCAGCGTTCAGGCGGTCGCCCCGGCGAAGGCGTTGCTACTGGTGGTTCCCATCGCCGTTTACAGCACGATGCTGGGCGTGGGGGTGGGGTTTCTGCTGGTGCCGACGCTGATTATGCTGGGCATGGAGCCGAAACGCGCGGCTGGCACAAATGCGTTGGCGGTCGTGGCGCAATCGCTCACGGCGTTTCTCTATCACGCTCCCACAGCGCAGATTGACAGGGGCATGCTGGCAATTACGGCGTTGGGCGGGGTGGTCGGCTCCTATTTCGGGGCGCGGTTCACCAGCAAGCAGCTTGGCGGGGCGCAGGTGCGCTGGGTGTTCGCCCTCATGATGGGCGCAATGATGCTCTACCGGGCGGTGCTGCTGTTTCGTTAGCGCGTTTTGCCGTCGCTTTGCGTCCGTGCGCGGCGGCTGGTTTTCGCGTTCGGCGGGCTGCTGGCGGGGCGCGTGCGCAGTTGCGCCCATGTACGCAGCTCCTCGATCTCCTCACGCATCATCACCGAGAGCGGCACGGTGTGGCGAATCTCCTCCAGCATATCGTCGGTGGTCAAATCGCGCCCTGCATCGAACGCCGTGAACAGACCCGCCACAACGACCTGTTCGATTTCCGCGCCCGAAAAGCCCTCCGTCGCCTTCGCCAGTTTCTTGAGGTCGTAGTTTTCGGGATCGCGTCCGCGTTTGCGCAGGTGGATTGCGAAAATCTGCTCGCGTTCGGGTGGCGTGGGCAGGTCGATAAAAAAGATTTCGTCGAACCGCCCCTTGCGCAACAGTTCAGGCGGCAGCTGCGACACATCGTTGGCAGTGGCGACCACGAACACAGGCGCGCGCTTGTCCTGCATCCAGGTCAGAAAGGTGGCGAACACGCGGGCGGTGGTACCCGAATCCGAGACGCCCGAACCCTGCACGCCTGCGAAGCCTTTTTCCAGTTCGTCAATCCACAGGATGCACGGCGCGACGGCTTCGGCGGTGCGGATCGCCGTGCGCATATTCGCCTCCGACGCGCCCACGAGACTGCCGAACACGCGCCCCACATCGAGACGCAGCATCGGCAGTCCCCACAGGCTGGCGATGGCTTTCGCGCTGAGACTCTTGCCTGTGCCCTGCACGCCCAGCAGCAGCACGCCTTTGGGCGCGGGCAGCCCGAACTCGCGCGCTTCTTTGGTGAGCGACGCCCGTCGCTTGCGCAGCCACTCTTTCAGCAGGTCCAGCCCGCCCACATCGCGCATCGTCTCGCGCGCGTCGTAATACTCCAGCACGCCCGACTTGCGCACAATCTGCTTCTTCTCGCTCAAAATCGCTTCCACCTTGAGCGCTTTATGCTCCACCGCCGAACGAGCGCACACATTCTCGATTTCGTCCATCGTCAGCCCCTGCGCCGCGCTCACCAGCTCATCCAGCTCCTGCGGGCTGAGGTCGGTGCGTACTTCGGGCTGGCTCGCCTTCAAAACGAGCAGGATTTCCTGGATCTTCTGGGCAATTTCCTCGCGCGTGGGCAGGGGCATCTCCAGCACGGTAATCTGCTTTTCCAGTTCCGGGGGCAGTTTCAATACGGGGCTGAGAAAAATCACAGTGCGACGGGCGCGCTGCAGGCGGGGATAAAGGTCGCGTAGCAGGCGAATCACGCGCTGGTCGCTCAGGTAGGGGTGAAAATCTTTCAGCACCACCAGCGCGTCGTCCTGCAGGCGCAGCAGTTGGGTAATCGCCTCCAGTTCGGGCGCGAGCGGGCGCGTCGAGGCGGTTTCGGCGGGCGCGGGAATGGGCGGTTCGTAGCCGCGTGTGAAGGTCCAGGTATGCAGCCGTTTTCCGCGTTGATGCGCGAGGTGCTTGAGAATCTCTTCCACACGCGCCTCCTCCGCCGTCTGAATGTATATCAGAGGATAGCGCGCCTTGATGAGGATACTTAGCTCGCGTTCGAAGTCGGTCATCGGGATAGACTATACCTGAGCGCGCTACACGACGAGGTCAGCAGGGTCGGACTGCGCCCGCACGCCCAGCAGGGGGTCGTACTCGCCGGTGTAGAGCGTCAGCCCAAGCTCAGGCTCAGATTGCAGCAGCCCTTGCTGTTCCAGCGCGGTGAGTTCCTGCTGGTACAGGCTCACCGAGTATTGCTGAATCTGCCGATACCAGCGCGCCGAGGGCAGATGTCCATGCTGCAGGCGTTCCTGCGCTTCCCCCAGCAGGCGTTGGATGGCAGGCTCATCGTAGCGCAGGATGACGATGGGGCGCGTGTCTTGAGTAATCAGGCGGTAGGCGCTGGCGACACTCTCAAACTGAAAGCCTACCCGCTTTGCTTGAATCTCGTTTTTGTCCAGTGAGACGCCCTGAAACAGGCATGCGAAGTAGGCGGTGTAAGTTTCAGGATGGTGCAGGTCGGCGTTGGGTTGTTTCAGAGTGATTCGCGCCTCGTCGATGCCTGTGCGGTAGGCGCCACGGGGAGCGCGCCCATCTTGCAACTCGAAAATCACCACGCGCCCGCGCTCCAACTTGCCCTCGCGATTGCACCGCCCCGCCGCCTGCACGATGCGATCGAGCGGTCCCATCGCGCGCATCACCACTGGAAAATCCAGATCCACCCCCGCTTCCACGACCTGCGTGGCAATCAGTCGGCAGGGTAATCCGTGCGCCAGCCGTTCCCGAATCTCAGTTAACACCTGCCAGCGGTGCGCTGGGCAGAGCAGGGTAGAAAGATGGTACACGCCTTCCAGTTCAGGGTGTGCCTCAGAGAGCAGTTGCACCACTTCCACCGCGTCGCGCCGCGCGTTCAGCACCACCATAATCTGCGACTCGGCGGCGACGCGCTCGGCAAGCGCCTCACGGCTGAGCGGCTCCCGATCGAGGACATACTCCACCCGGCGCAGGGCGTTGAACCACTGCTCAGGCTGCGGGACGATTTCGCGCGGCGGCTCGCGAAAACTCACGCGCTCCAACGCTGGCTGAGTCGCCGTGCAGACCACCACCGTCGCGCCGAAGTAATCCACCAGTTGCTGCAGCGCGTGCGTGGTGGGCGTGAGCAGCTCCACGGGCAGTGTCTGCGCCTCGTCCAGCACAATCACGCTCCGCGCCAAGCGATGCACCTTACGGCACGCCGACGGCTTGTTCGAAAACAGGCTCTCAAACAGCTGCACGAAGGTCGTCACGATAATCGGCGCGTCCCAGTTCTCGCTGAGCAGTTTCTGACGGTTCAAAGCGTCTTCATCGATGTCGTCCCAGCGCAGTGCGCTGTGATGCTCCAGCACGACCTCCTCGCCCAGAATCTCGCGATAGACTTGGGCGGTCTGATCAATAATACTGGTATAGGGCAGGGCGACGATGACGCGCTCCAGGTTGTGGGTGAGCGCATGCTTGAGGGCGAACCCGAGCGCGGCGCGGGTTTTGCCCCCGCCCGTGGGCGCGGTAAGGCGAAACAGTCCAGGCGGTTGCTGGGCGGCGTTAAGACACGCCTCGTAAATCGCACGCCGAGCGCGATTCACCAGCGTATCGGGCGCGTTCTGGAGCAGGGCGTTTTGATTCGCCTCAAACCGCACCCACAGCGTCGCCAAATCGGGCGTCTGACCCCGCTGCGCGGCGCGGTTAGGGTCAAAGTGCCGCTCCGTATCCAGGAAATCGGCGTCCACTAAGCATGAGAAGAGCATGCGGGTCAGCATTTCCCACGCCAGCGCATCGTTGGCGGGTAAGTGGGTCGGCATGGCAGGCTGCTGGTTCAGTTCGGGCAACTCCGCTTGCGCACGGCGACGAATGTCCTCCAGCGCAGGGTCAGGCTGCAGGCGCGCTTTCAGATCAATCTTATCCCGCATTCCCCCATGATGCCCCTCAATCACGAACGCCAATGGAGGGCTATAAGACGCCACATACTGGGCACCGAACACGGCATGCGGCTGCTTTCGGGCTTTCTGTCCGACAGCACATGCTTGCAGATAATGTTGGAACTGTGGGTGAAACTTGCCCAAATCGTGGCACAGCCCTGCGTAATACGCCAGCTCGCCCGTCCCGAACCGCTCGGCGAAGGCGCGCGCTGTTTCTGCCGTCGCACGCAAGTGATCGACCAGGTTGTGCCACTGCCCCTGTGCGTTCGGCGTGTGGGCGTAGTAGGGCATAACCGGATTATACCGACTCTAAAAGGCTGGGCTTCCATCGTCGCTCGCAGAGCATTCGGGGGACTTCACCAAGAACCGCTTGTGGTACTCCTTTTTCTCAGTGTACCCAGACAGTCGTCCGCTCCCGCGTGGTTTCAATCCTCACCCGCCCTGAAGGGCGGATGCTACGCAGCGCCTCGCGCAGCGCACTGGAAAAACGCTGGACGCGTTTCAATCCTCACCCGCCCGGAAGGGCGGATGCTACGACTCCGTGTGGGTCTACGATCTCGCACGCGTGCTGGTTTCAATCCTCACCCGCCCTGAAGGGCGGATGCTACCGGTAGGCTTCGAGGCTGATGTAGTAATCGTCGATGTTTCAATCCTCACCCGCCCTGAAGGGCGGATGCTACCCACCCACTCGCGCATGCGCGGCGGGTACCAGAGGTTTCAATCCTCACCCGCCCTGAAGGGCGGATGCTACGATCGTGGTGTCGACGGGTGCGCCCGACTCGAGGTAGTTTCAATCCTCACCCGCCCTGAAGGGCGGATGCTACCGATCGCGATAGGTTCCTCGTCGCGCTCGCCGCGTTTCAATCCTCACCCGCCCTGAAGGGCGGATGCTACCCGCACGGAGCCAGCGCAATACCCCTGCAAGCTGCGCGTTTCAATCCTCACCCGCCCTGAAGGGCGGATGCTACGGGGACTTGGAGGGGGGGGCGGTTCAGCGCCTGCTCGTTTCAATCCTCACCCGCCCTGAAGGGCGGATGCTACTCGGACTTGGTGGGCTGCTTGGGCAAGCTGCTGACGTTTCAATCCTCACCCGCCCTGAAGGGCGGATGCTCCGGTCGGCATCGGGAGTCCCATCTTGGCGAGCGTCTGGTTTCAATCCTCACCCGCCCTGAAGGGCGGATGCTACCCGTAATGCCCCAGCTGACATCAATCCCCGTGCCGTTTCAATCCTCACCCGCCCTGAAGGGCGGATGCTACGTTAGGCGCGACCGTGCGCACGCTGCGCGCTCAGGGTTTCAATCCTCACCCGCCCTGAAGGGCGGATGCTACAGGTTAATCGCTTTTACGGCGTCGTGCTCGAGGTTGCCGTTTCAATCCTCACCCGCCCTGAAGGGCGGATGCTACCCGACGCCGTGCGCGTGAGCATCGCGGGCGACTACGTTTCAATCCTCACCCGCCCTGAAGGGCGGATGCTACGCTGCGCAGTAAGACCACGCGATCCCCCGCGAGGTGTTTCAATCCTCACCCGCCCTGAAGGGCGGATGCTACTAGCGAGGGGCAAGTCTATGA
>CALKLF010000125.1 GCA_937992175.1 uncultured Fimbriimonadales bacterium
AGCCCCCTCTCCCGCGGCGCGGGAGAGGGGGAGCCAATCTCCCCTCTCCCACTGCGTGGGAGAGGGGCTGGGGGTGAGGGCATCCGCGTCTTCCCCCTCTGGCCCAATCAGGTGCGCACCTCCCAACTGCCCCCCGACGGCGTGCAGGGCAATCTTATCTATGTCGGCGACGGGCAGTTAATCCGCTTTCGCGGCAAACCTGTGGAAGGCAGCATCGTGCTGATGGACTTCAACTGCGGCACGAACTGGCTGAACGCGGCGCGATTGGGCGCACGCGCGATAGTGTTCATCGAGCCAGAGACCACCCAGCGCGGCGAGGCGGAGGCGAAGTTCATCGGCATCCCGCTCGATGTGCCTCGATTTTGGCTCCCGCGCCAGCACGCCGCACGACTGATTGCGCTCGCCGAGACCCAACCCGACCTCCAAGCCCGCGTGCGCGCCCGCATGCCATGGCAAAAGCGCGAGGCATACAACATCGTCGGCGTAATCCCCGGCAACGACCCTGAGCTGAGCCAGCAGTGGATTGTCGTCACCGCGTATTACGACTCCATCTCCATCGCGCCGAGCCTTGCGCCGGGCGCAGAGAACGCCGCAGGCATCGCCGCGCTGCTGGAACTCGCACGCCTATTCAAACAGCACCCGCCGAAACGCAGCGTGATGTTCGTCGCGCTGAGCGGGCACTTCCAAGCGTTGGAGGGTGTGCGCCAGTTCATCGAGAGACGCCTGCCCGACTGGAGCCGACCGAATGTGTTCGAGCGCGTCGGCGGGCGCAAACAGGCAAAGCAGGACATCTACCTGTTCGTGGGGCTGGACTTGGCGACGCGCTCGACGGGCGTGGGCGTGTTCTACAAGGGCTGGTTTTATGATATGCGCGAGGACATCCAGCGCTACTTCACCGACATCGGGCGCGTGATGCGCGAACACGCCGAGCGGATTGCCCCCGTGCTGGGCACAACGCCCGACAAAATCTTCGCCGACGGCATCAACGCCGTGCAAGGACGCTACTGGCGCACCTACATTCCGGGCAGACCCGCCTTCGACGCCGAGGCGGCGACGCTCGCTGGCGCGTGGGGCGTCACTTTCGCCACCATCGAGGACTCGCGCCCGCTCGTCGACACGCCGTTCGATACTTTCGAGAACTGCAACATCGCGAACTTGGCGACGCAGACCCGCACGATTGCTTGCCAGCTCGATCATGTGTTCAACGACCCGAACCAGCGTGGCGACTTCGCGTTGCGCTTCCCCATCGAGAAGCCGTCGGATTGGCTGCGTATCCGCTTGCAGGGCGGCTTCGGCAGGCTCTACGGAAATGTGTATCTGTTTGACCCGAACCGCAGCTTCTACGCCAACACGCCGATTAACGGCTCCATCGTGGTGGTGCGCCACTGGATGAAGACCTTGATGGGCGTGCGCGGCAATATGTTCCAGATTGTGGATGACAGCGCGTCCGACCCACGCGAGCAGGCGTACTTCAACTTCGTCGGCATCCCGCCCATCACCGCCTACAACTTCCGACGCACCTTCGAAATCAACGCCTACAAGCTCAACCCCGACACAGGCGCGATCGAGTACGCCCCCGACCAAGGTATTCAAGGGGCGGAGAACTACCCCATCGAGATTCTGATGACGGTCGGCGAGAAGGAGACGCCGATTATCGTGTTCCGCTGCGTGGCGACCGCCATCTACGACCTGATTGACCCTCAAACGCTCGCCCCGCTGACCACGATGGAGTTGTACGACGGCGACACGAACGCCCGCCCGCGCATGTTCGGCATGATTACCACGCCTAAAGATGTGCCGCTCTCCAGCTATGTGGAGGATGTAGCGGTGATTTTCTCGCAGCCGGGGGCGCGGCTCAAGATTAAGATGGGCGCAGGGCCGGGCGCGGATCGGATGCTCTTGCTCAACAGCATGCCAGACAATCCTGAAGGCAAAGGCTACTTGGTGGGGGGCGACCCACGCGAGGCGCAGGGCTTCACCGTGCCCACCTTCGATCCCAAGACGCTTACCGAACGCGACCTGATTGCTCGCGGCGGCGCGATTGCCTACACCGCGCTGCGCGTCGCCGAAGATATGTACACCCTCAACGACTACCGCATCCGCACGCTCGCCAAACACCGCATCGTGAACCCTGGCGTGGACGAGCTGCATGCGCTCGCCAAAGCCGCGCTGGAGAAGGCGCAGCAGGCGTTGAAAAACAAAGACTACGCCGCGCTGGATGTGTACGCGCGGATGTCGTGGGGCTACTCGGCGCGAGCGTACCCCGATGTGAAAGCCACCGCCAACGATGTAGTCAACGGCGTCATCTTCTACCTCGCGCTGCTGATGCCCTTCGCCTACTTTATGGAGCGCATCCTGTTCGGCGCGCCCAACCTCAAGAGCCAGCTGGTCTACGCCTCGCTGATTTTCGTGGCGGTGTTCCTGCTGTTCCGCTACATCCACCCCGCGTTCGACATCACGGGCAACCCTGTGATTGTGTTCATCGCCTTCACGATGGGCGCGCTCTCGATTATCGTCGGCGTGTTCATCACGGGCAAGTTCGAGGAGCAGCTCAAACGCATCCAGAAGCAGGTGATTGGCGCACACACGGCGGATGTGGGACGGATGAGCGTCGCGGCGGCGGCGTTCAATCTCGGCGTGTCCAACATGCGCCGACGCCCCCTGCGCACCTTCCTCACCAGCCTCTCGCTCGTGCTGGTGACCTTCATCGTGTTGTCGTTCACCTCCATCGTGAATGTATTGCGCTTCAACGAGGCGCCCGCGCCCGGCGCGCCGCGCTATAACGGGATTATGATGCGCACGGTGGACTGGCAGCCGTTGCGCGAGTCAGCGTATCGGCTGATGTACGACGAGTTCGGTCGCGACCGTGCGGTGGCTCCGCGCGCGTGGTTCTTCGGCACGCAGATTGGCGAGCAGGCGTTCATCACGCTTCAACGCGCCGACCGCCGCTTCAGCGCACGCGCCATCATCGGCATGACCCCTGCTGAAGCGAAGGTGACGCGCCCCCAAGAAGCGCTGATTGCGGGCAGGTGGCTCCAACCTGGCGAGCGCGAGGCGATTATCCTCCCGCGCAACGCCGCCGACGCGCTGGGCATTCGCCCTGAAGAGGTGGGACGCGCTCGCGTGCAGTTCGCAGGCGTCGACTACACCGTCGTCGGCGTCTGGGACAACGCCCAGTTCAAGCAAATCACCGACTTGGACACCGAGCCGCTGACCCCTGTCGA
>CALKLF010000126.1 GCA_937992175.1 uncultured Fimbriimonadales bacterium
GCTACTTGAACTCGCGATTGGTAAGCCTTTCCTACAAAAAATGATACCGAAAGAGGTTCCTTGCTTCGCTCGGAATGACAACCGTTGTCATTCCGAGCGAAGCAAGGAACCTCTTTCGGTATCATTTTTTGTAGGAAAGGCTTACCAATCGCGAGTTCAAGTAGCGCCAATTGTCGGCGTCCCGCCGACGATTTGGGCGACTTGAACCCTCAGTTGGTATTACTGCGTTTCCGCAGCGCGTTTCACGGGTTAGCTTCCACGAGACAGGCGCGCTGCTCAAAATCAGGTAAGATTCGCACTCGATGGAGACGGTCTTTGTCGCCATGCTGGTGTGGCTGCTCGCGGCGGCGTGGATCTTCTTTCTGGTGAGCTGGGCGGTTACGGGCGATGTGACGGCAGGGGAGGCGATTATCGGTTCGGTGGTCGCGCTGTTGCTGGCGCTGGCGACGGCGCGGCAAGCGTTTCCCCATGTGGGGCTGTTCTCGCTGCTGACGCTGGGCGGCGGAGCAATTGGACTGCCCCTCCTGCGCGCCTATCTGAACCGCGCGGCGCATGCTCAGATGGACGCGGAACTCATCGAGCGCGCCTGCCTCGCTTACGAGTTCGACCCCAAAAACTACGGCTCGCTCATCCATCTTGCCGAAGTGTGCTATAAAAACAATCTGCTGGAGCAGGCGGTGTACCATCTGAAAAAAGCCATCCAGACCGCGCCCGTGATGGCGTCGACCGAGAAGCGACGCCTATCGCTGTGGCAAGACGAACTGAAACATTCGCACAGGCTGGGCTACACACCGTGCATGCACTGTGGCGCGCGGCAGGCAGTGGGCGCGGTGCGCTGTGACCGCTGCGGGAAACTCGTCTTACCTCTGCTCGTTCAGGGACGCTGGATCCCGCGCCAGCTGCTGCAGAAAGCCGTGATGGTGTGGGTGATTGCTGTCGGCGCAATCGGGCTGAGCCTGATTTGGGGCGAGCAGCTGATGGGGCTGAGCGCGCTGATGGCGATCCTGCTCACGCTCGCCGCCGCGCTGGCGCTTATTTTCTGGGTGGTACGCAAACCATGAATATACTCCGCACGCTGCCTCCGTTCACGCGGCTGGATCGATATATCGCCCGCGAGATGCTCACCCCCTTGGGCATTGGCGTGTGTGCGATTCTGCTGATGCTCATCGGCAACCTGCTGTTCAACTACGCGCCGTGGTTTTTCAACTACGGCGTGCCGGTGGCGGCGGTGGCGCAGATGGTGCTGTATTACACGCCATACCTGCTGGTGCTGAGTCTGCCTGTGGGCGCGGCGGTGGGCACTGCGCTCACGGTGAACCGCCTAACGCGCGACAGCGAGATTACCATCCTGCGCATGACGGGCGTGAGCCTGCGCCGAATCTTCGCGCCGATGATGCTAATTGGCGTGCTGCTCTCCGTCGCGAACTTCGCGCTGAACGAGTATCTCGTGCCCCCTTCGATGCAGCAGTTCAACAAGCTGCGCAACAAGATTTTTCTGCTCGCGCCTGTGCCGAACCTGACAAACAACGCCGTGATCAAGGCGCAGAACTACATGGTGGGCATCGGCGTGGCGCAGCAGCAGGGCGAGAAGGTGGTGCTGGAGGATGTGCTGATGTTCGAGCGGCGCGAGCAGGGTGGCTGGCTGGTGGTGAAAGCCCCACGCGGCGAGTATCACAACGGCGTATGGACGCTCTACGAGCCGAGCGTGCATTATTACCAGCCCGACGGCAAGGTCGCCGATGTGCGGGAAGCCACGCGTCTGGTGATTAATCTGCAGGTAGCGTTGCAGGACTTCTTCGCCGCGCCGACGCCCGAAGAGCAGACGATGGCGCAGCTTAGCGAGCAGATTCGGCGCAACCGTGAAATGGGGTTGGACACGCGGCAGCTCGAGGTGAGCTACCATCTCAAAGCGGCAGTGCCTGCTGCGTGTCTGGTGCTGGCGTTGTGCGCGCCGGTGCTGAGTTTCCTGCTGGCGCGGGCGGGCGGGTTCGTGGGCGTGCTGCTCTCCATCGTGCTGGTGTTCGTGTTCTGGAACACGCTGCTGCTGTTCCAGATACTGGGCAACTATGGCTTTCTGCCGCCGATGCTGGCGGCGTGGTCGCCCAACCTGCTGTTTGGGGTGGGAGGGCTGGTGTTGCTACGGCGGCTGGAGTAATCATCCGAACGGTAATATCGAAACCGCCCCGTGGGGGACAGACGGGGCGGTTTCTTCGGGGGACGGGTCGGATGGAAGGCTTACCTGAAAAACTCGAACTCCTCAATCGCCCGCTTGATGTGCTGCAGGAAGCGCCCCGCGTACATCCCATCGATTAATCGATGGTCGTAGCTCAGACAAAGAGTCATCATCGGGCGGATGGCGATCATATCGTTGATGACTATAGGCTGTTTGACAATCGCGTAGGTTCCCAGAATAGCCGTTTGGGGATGGTTGATGATGGGCGTGCCAATCAGCGCGCCGTAGCTGCCAGGGTTGGTCAGCGTGAAGGTTGCGCCCTGCACCTCGGCGACGCCGATGGTCTTGTTGCGGGCGCGGGTCGCGATGTCTTCCAGCTCGCGGGCAATATCAACAAGCGATTTTTTGTGCGCGTCGCGGATCACGGGCACAATCAAGCCCTCCTCGCCCTTCGCGCCGAGCGCGACCGCCACCCCCATATGCACATAGTGGCGCACGATAATCTGGTCGTCCTGCAGTGTGGCGTTCATTATCGGGAACTCCCGCAGGGCGTCGGTGCAGGCTTTCACAAAGAAGGGGGTATAGGTCAAACGCACGCCGTACTGCTGCTGGAACGAGTCTTTGTTGCGCTCGCGGAACTCCACCAGACGCGACACATCGACCTGGATGACGGTGGTGACATGCACAGCGGTCTGGTAGCTTTTGGTAAGGTGTTCGGCGATGACCTTGCGCATGCCGACCAGCGGGATGATTTCCTCGCCTTCGCGGGGTTGCACGGGGGCGGCGGCGGGTTGGGGCGCGGGTGCAGGCGCTGGCGCAGGCGCAGGTTGCGGCGCGGCGGCGCGGCGTTGCAGGTAGGCCTCGATGTCTTTGCGCGTCACGCGCCCCCCTGTACCCGTGCCGGGAATGGTCTGCAGCTCCTCGATGCTGATGCCGTGTTCCTGCGCAATCTTGCTCACGACAGGCGAGATGAAGGGGCGTCCTGTGCCCGTGCGCGTCTGCCCATCGCGTCGCGGGGTGGGCGGGGGCGCAGGTTCCGCGGGTGGGGCGACGGTCGCTGGCTCTTCGCCGCCGCCATAGAAGCCGACGGAGGTGACGGGGGGTGGGGTGGAGATGGGCGTCGCTTGAGCGTCCCGCTCAAGCGACACGGGCGAGACGCCCGTGCTACGGGCTTCGGCTTCGGAAGCAATCAGGGCGAGTTCCTGCCCCACCAGAACGGTCGCGCCTTCAGCCGCCAGAATCTGCTGCAACACGCCCGATGCAGGCGCGGGCAACTCGGTGTTCACCTTGTCGGTCATAATCTCGACAATCGGTTCGTCCTCTTTGACCGAGTCGCCCTCCTGCTTCAGCCAGCGGACAATCGTGCCTTCCACAATGCTCTCGCCCAGTTCGGGCATAATCACCGCAACCGCCATAATCTGTCTCCCTCAGTACGCCACCAGCTCTCGCGCGGCGAACACGATGTCGTCCACGCTGGGCAGTACGAACTTCTCCAGCGGCTCGGCAAAGGGCACGAAGGCGTCCTTTGCCGCGACTCGCATAATCGGCGCATCGAGCCACTCGAACGCCTGTTCCGTGATGCGCGCCGAGATTTCCGCGCCCACGCCGCCCGTCTTCGGCGCTTCGTACACAATTAATACCTTGCTCGTCTTGCGCACCGACTGCAGAATCGTCTTCATGTCGAGCGGCTTGATGGTGCGCAGGTCGATGACCTCTAACGAGATGCCCTCTTTTTCGAGGTGTTGCGCCGCTTCGAGGACGAAATGCACCATCGCGCCATAGGTGACCACCGTGATGTCTTCGCCGTAGCGTCGGACGCGCGCGCTGCCGAGTTTGACGATGTAGTCCTCGTGCGCTTCGGGGATAGGTCCCTTGATGCGCCGGTAGAGATGCTTATGTTCGTAGAACACGACGGGGTTGTTGTCGCGAATGGCGGCTTTCATCAGTCCGTAGGCGTCGTCGGGGAAGGCGGGCTGCACGACCTTTAAGCCGGGCGTATGGAAGAACCACGCCTCGAACTGCTGGCTGTGATACAGGCTGCCGCCGATATAGCCGCCCGACGGTCCGCGCACCACGATAGGAATCGGCGTCTTACCCCCTGAGCGGTACAGGTAAGTGCCAGCGACATTCACGACCTGATCGAAGCCGTAGGAGATGAAATCCATGAACTGCATTTCGGCGACGCCGCGTTTGCCTGCCGCCGCCGCGCCCACGCAGACCGCGATAATCGCTGTCTCGGAGATGGGCGAGTCCACCACGCGGTCGGGCCCGAAGTGTTCATAGAAACCTTCCGTCACGCCGAACGCGCCGCCCATCCGCCCGATGTCTTCGCCAATCAGGAACACATTCGGGTCGCGCTCCATCTCTTCCCCGCGCGCGAGCCGAATCGCCTCCAGGAAAGTGACCTCTCTCATAGCGACACCCCCGCGCTCTCGTCGTAGATGTCTTCCAGCGCCGTATGCGGCTCAGGGTCAGGGCTGCTGATAGCGTACACAATCGCACGCTCGATCTGCTCTTTAATGTCCAGAGGCGGTTCGGGCAGCTCCGCTTCAGTGAATTGCCCCGTGCTGAGCAGATACTGGCGGTAGCGCACGAGCGGGTCGCGCTTCTCCCACAACTCGATCTCTTCTACGGGGCGGTACTTGCGGGCGCGGGTCTCGTCGTGATCTGCGTGCCCCTGCAGGCGGTAGGTCACGCACTCGATAATCACGGGCCCGTTGCCCGCGCGCGCGTGGTCCAACGCCTCGCACATCGTGTCGTACACCGCGTTGAAATCGTTGCCGTCGATGCTGTAGCCCGGAATACCGTAGCCTAATGCACGCTCGGCGACGGTCTTGGTGGGCACTTCCAGCTCAACAGGCGTGGAGTAGGCGTACTGGTTATTCTCCACCACCACAATCAGAGGTAGTTTATGCACGGCGGCGAAATTCAGTCCTTCGTGGAACGGTCCCGTGGCGGTTGCGCCCTCGCCCGTGTAGGCGACCAGCACGCGATCGCGCCTGCCGTCCAGTCGCTGCGCCCACAGCACGCCGCACGCCACCGCAATCGTGGAGCCGAGCATGCTTGTGGAATGCACAATCCCCAGATTCATATCGCCCATATGGCTCCACGAGTCTTTGCCGCGCGTAGGGGCTTCCGCCTTGCCCCACACCTGGCACATCACCTGCTCGACGGTCATCCCGCGAAACACGAACACGGGCATATCGCGATGGATGGGCGAGACGAAATCGTCGGGGCGCAGCGGATAGGTCGTGCCGACCATAATCGCTTCCTGCCCGCGCGAGCCGTACACATTCCCGCGCCGCAGGCGACCTTTTTTCTTCGCATCGTACAACGCCTCATCAAACAAGCGGGCAAACCACAGCCTGCGATAAATCTCAATTAAATCGCTCTTCTCCAGTCGCTCGTGGAAGGCGACCCTCTGTTGTCCATTTTTGCGTCGCGTGCGCGTCGTACTCAAGGCGGTTCCTCCGTGCGAAAGGGATTATACCCTATCCGTCGATGGCGCGTCATAATATAGCGGAGGCACGACACAGATGCGATACGCATGGACAGCGTTTTTACTGTTGACGATAGGGAGCGGACTGGCGCAGGAAGCGTTGCCGATTACGCGCGTGGTACTGTTCCGCAGCGGCGTGGGCTATATCGAGCGATTGGGGCGCGTGAACGGCGAGACGAGCCTCACGCTCAGCCTGCGCGAGCACCAGATGAACGATTTGCTCAAGTCGCTCGTGCTGGTCGACTTCGACGGCGGGCAGATTCTGCCGGTGCAGTACGCCCCGCGCGACCCGCTGACCCGCACGCTCAGCGCGTTCGCGATTAACATCGCCGATAACCCGAACCTTGCGACGCTGATGCAGCGGCTGCGCGGCGCGCCCGTGGAGATCCAGATCGAGAAAGAGACGCTGCAGGGCACGGTGCTGAGCGTGGAGACGCGCAAAGTCGCCGCGGGCGAGGTGGTCGTCGACCAGCCGTTCGTGAACCTGATGACGCGCGATGGGATGCGCTCCGTCGGGCTGGATTCGATTCGCAGTTTCCGCGTACGCGACGAGCGGCTCCAAAAAGAGTTGCAGGACGCGCTCGCGGCGCTGGGGACGGGGCTGGACGCCACGCGCAAGACGGTCGATCTGCGCTTTCGCGGGCAGGGCAGTCGGCGCGTGCTGGTGGGCTACCTGACCGAGATGCCCCTGTGGAAGATGAGCTATCGGCTGGTGCTGGGCGAGGGCGAGCCGCTGCTGCAGGGCTGGGCTATCGTGGAGAACACCACCGATGAGGACTGGCGCAATGTGCGCGTGGAACTCGTGTCGGGCAGACCAGTGAGCTTCATTCAGAACCTGTACGAGCCGATTTACATCCAGCGTCCGCGCTTGGAACCCCAGATTGATGCGGCGTTGCTGCCTCCCGCGCCTGAAGCGGCGCTGCGCAAGCAGGAGGCGCAGGCGGCGATGGAGATGGCGCCAGGCGTCGCAGGGCGCGGCGGCTTCGGCGCGCCGACCCCGCCCGGTCTGGCGGACGCCGACGCCGCCCTGCGCGAAAGTATTATCGAAATGGCGACCGGGCAGGAGCGCGGCGCGCTCTTCGACTACCGAATCGATCAGCCCGTGACGATACTGCGTCAGCAGTCGGCAATGCTCCCCGTGCTGAGCCGCGCCGTGCAGGCGGAGACGGTCTCACTCTACAACCCCGCCAATCACCCGCGCCACCCCTTCTTCGGCGTTAAGCTCACGAACACGACCGACCTGACGCTAATGGAAGGCCCCGTCACGGTCTACCTGAACGGCTCCTACGGCGGCGACGCGCAACTGACCACGCTGGAGCCGAAAGGCGAGCGCGTGCTGACCTTCGCGCTCGATCTGGGCGTGGAAGTTGTACGCGACCGCGAGGACATGACCTCGCAGCAGGTCTCGGTCAAAATCGTGAACGGCGTGCTGGAGCAGCGAATCATGCTCCGACGCGAGAACGAGTACCGCATCGAGAACCGCGACCGCAAGCTGCGCACGCTGCTGATGGAGCAGCCGTTGGATGGCGAGTGGGAACTTGTGGAGCCGCACGACGCCGAGCGCACCGCGAGCTTCTACCGCTTCCGTCTCGCGCTGGAGCCGAACCAGAGCCGCACGCTGAAGATTGTCGAGCAGCGCGCCGTGCAGGAAACGCTTGCGTTGCTGGAGGCGGACGATACAACCCTGCGCCTGTTGGTGCAGAATCGGCAACTGAGCGAACCCGTGCGTCAGGCGATGGCGAGCATCCTCAACCGCCGCCGCGCCCTCAGCAACCTCGACGCCGAGATTCGCCAGCAGGAGGCGAAAATCCGCGCCATCAGCGACGACCAGGCGCGTATCCGCGAAAACATGAAGCAGCTCGATCGGAACTCGGAACTGTACCGCCAGTATGTGCAGAAGCTGACGCAACAGGAGCGGGAGATCGAGGAGGCGCGCCGCGCTATCCAGCGTCTGAGCGAGCAGCGCGCGCGGGCGCAACGGGAGCTGAACGACTATATCGCGGGGCTGACCTTGTAGCGAACGACGCTCAGCCGTGTCGTCAGGTACAATTCCCCAGCAAGGAGCAAGTAACTATGAGCGTGATCGATTACCTCGACATCGTGCGTCGGCAGCGGACGGCAAGTCTGGCGGAGGTCGACCCCGAAATCTACGCGCTAATCCATAAAGAGACCGCGCGACAGGAACAGAACCTGGAGCTGATCGCCTCTGAGAACATCACCAGCCGCGCCGTGCGTGAGGCGGTCGGCTCCGTGATGACCGACAAGTACGCGGAGGGCTATCCAGGCAGACGCTACTACGGTGGCTGCGAGTATTATGACGAGGTGGAAAACCTCGCTATCGAGCGGGCGAAGCGACTGTTTGGCGCGGAACACGCGAATGTGCAACCCCACTCGGGCGCGAACGCGAACATGGCGGTCTACTTCGCCGTGCTCCAGCCTGGCGATACGATGATGGCACTCGACCTCGCGCAGGGCGGGCACCTGACGCACGGCAGTCCCGTGAACTTTTCGGGGATGCTTTACAATGTCGTGCATTACGGCGTGCGACGCGATACTGAGCTAATCGACTATGACCAGCTGCGGGAGTTAGCCCTGCAGCATCGCCCGAAACTCATCGTGGGCGGTGCGACGGTCTACCCCCGCGAAATCGATTGGGCAGCGATGCGCGCCATTGCCGACGAGGTGGGCGCGTACCTGATGGCGGACATCGCCCACTATGCAGGACTGATTGCCGCAGGGGAGTATCCATCGCCTGTACCCTACGCCGATTTCGTGACCACTACCACGCACAAAACGCTGCGTGGTCCCCGTGGTGGGCTGATTCTGTGCAAGCAGGAATATGCACAACTAATCGACAAGATAGTCTTCCCTGGCTTGCAGGGGGGACCGCTGATGCACCAAATTGCTGGCAAGGCGGTCTGCTTCCACGAGGCGTTGCAGCCTGAGTTCAAGCTGTATCAGCGACAGGTGAAGGTGAACGCCCGCGCACTGGCGCATGCCTTGCAGGAGGAAGGCTTCCGACTTGTGGCGGGCGGTACGGACAGCCACAAAATCCTGATTGACCTCACCCCGCTGAGCGTTACCGGGAAACTCGCGCAACAGGTGCTGGACAGCGTCTATATCACCACGAACAAAAACATGATTCCCTATGACACACAGAAGCCGTTCGTTACGAGTGGGTTGCGCGTGGGCACACCCGCCGTCACAACGCGCGGGATGCGCGAGTCGGAGATGCCAATAATCGCACGGCTTATCGGCGACGCGCTGCGCAACTGTCAGGATGAAGATGCGCTGAATCGCGTGCGCCAGCAGGTGCGTGCGCTGACCGCGCGATTCCCCGTGCATACGCTTTAGCCCATGCGGATGCCCCAATCGTAGGGAATCTCGGGCGTATCGTAGGGCAGGCGCAGCTCGTCAGGATTCGCGCGATTGTACGGCTCCGTCGGGAAGTTAATCAGCAGCGACGGCGCCACGCCAATCGTCTTGTAACCGTGCGCCACCAACGGCGGGATGACCAGTAGCACGTGGTTGTGTTCGCCCAAGAAGAACTCATTAATCATCCCGTAAGTGGGTGATTCGGCGCGACGGTCGTATAGCACGGCTTTCACCATGCCCTGCACGACCACCCAGTAGTCGGTCTGTTTCTCGTGCCAGTGCCAAGCACGAATGACGCCAGGATAGTTCAACGACACATATGCTTGCCCGAATTTCTGGAAGATGGGGTCGTCGCAGCGGAGCATCTCCATTAGATACCCCCGCTCGTCCGCATGGGCGACCAGTGGCTTGAGCTGAACTCCTTCGATGAGCCGTTTCTCCATCATACAGGATTGTACCAGAGGTGTATCTACTGGGGTTTCAAGTGAGACAAGACCGGACGGCGCGAAAGAGGGATGCGCTTGTTTGCCCTCACTCCCTCTGGTATATTATTCCGTCCTATGTGCTTATGTAGCGTTCTGAGATGTGCAGTGTTGCGAAATAAGTGGGAGGCGAAACGATGCTCCTGACTGTTTGCTCTGACGGCATCAGGGACAGAGTTGCCGTGCACGCACTTATGACGCTGCTGTTTTTTCTGCTCGTCTTGCAGGCGCGTTCGGCGGAAATCCGCGCGCCAGCAGTGGCGCTCAACGGTGTGCCTGTCTCTATTTCAGGCGTGTCGCTGCCGCCGCAGACGCGGGTTCAGATGCGTTTTGAGGATGCGCGGGGCAACCTTGCTGCGACGCTCCGGACACAAACCGACGACTCGGGCGCGTTCGAGCAGCAGGTACGCCTGACCACGCCGGGCGCAGTGCGTTATCGGTGGGAGGTGGGCAATGTGTCAGGCGAGGGTCGGATGCGCGTGATTCCCGCGTGGTGGAGCTCGCTGCCCCCCCTGCTGGCAATTGCGCTCGCGCTGCTGCTGCGGCAGGTGGTGCTGGCGTTGCTGGGCGGTGTGTGGCTCGGCGCATGGATGATTGCGGGCGCGAACCCGTTCACTGCACTGCTGCGCGTTGCGGACACTTACCTGCTGAACGCCTACGCCAATCGCGACCACTTGCAAATTATCGGCTTCACGATGCTGCTGGGCGGCATGCTGGGCGTGACGACGCGCGCGGGCGGGCTGAAGGCGATTGTACGAGTGCTGAGCCGCCGCGTGCGCTCCGACCGAGGCGTGCAACTCAGCGCGTACCTGATGGGGCTGGTGATTTTTATCGACGATTACGCGAACACGCTGTTTGTCGGTGCGACGATGCGCCCGTTAGCCGACCGATTCCGCGTTTCGCGCGAGAAACTGGCGTACATTATCGACTCTACGGCTGCGCCTGTGGCGAACCTCGCGCTGATTGGCACATGGATTGGCTTTGAGGTCTCGCTAATCGCCGACAGTTTCAAAGCGACAGGTGTGGGGCTGGAGCCGTACTGGGCGTTTTTACTCAGTATTCCGTATCGGTTCTATCCGATTTTTGCGCTGGTGTTTATCGCATGGCTGTTGATTTGGAGGCGGGATTTCGGGGCGATGTATCGGGCTGAGTTGCGGGCGCGCACGACGGGCAAGGTGCTGGCAGACGGCGCGTCGCCACTGGCGAACTACGAATCGGCGGAGCTGCTGCCGCCCGACCACCTGCGCGGGAGCGTATGGAGTGCGCTACTGCCGATAGTGGTCGCGCTGGGCGGGACGCTGGGCGGGCTGTTCTACACGGGCTACTATGGCGCCCTCGACGCCGGCGAGGCGATTACGCTGCGTTCGGTGCTATCTAACGCGAATTCTTACATCAGCCTCACCTGGGGCGCGCTGTTGGGGTGTGTCGCGGCGTTTCTGTGCGCTGTGCCGACGCGTGCGCTGAACATGCGCGAGGCGTTCGATGCCTGGGTGGGCGGCGCACGCGCGATGGTGCTGGCGGTGGTGATCCTTGGCTTGGCGTGGAGCATCGGCGATGTGTGCGAGGGGTTGCACACGGCGCAGTATCTGGTGCAGGCGTTGCAGGGGAATTTGAGTCCTGCGTGGCTGCCGGCGCTGACCACGCTGGTGGCGGCGGGAATTAGCTTCGCGATTGGCAGTTCGTGGGGCACGATGAGTATCCTGATGCCGCTGGCGATTCCGCTGGCGCATAGCCTCACGGCGGGGATGGACGCCCCCACGCAGCAGTTTTGTTTGATCGCGACGCTTTCGTCCGTGCTGGCGGGCGCGACTTTTGGCGATCACTGCTCGCCTATCTCCGATACGACCGTCCTGTCGTCAATTTTCGCGGGGTCGGATCATATTGACCATGTGCGCACGCAGTTGCCGTATGCGCTAATAGTGGGCGCGGTGGCATGGCTGGTAGGCGATGTGGCGACGGGGTTCGGCTTACCTGTTTGGGTTGCGTTGCTGCTGGGCACTGCGCTATTGGGTGTGGTGGTGCGGATTGCGGGCAAACCGACGCCGGGGTATGAAGGAGAAACTTAGCTACAACCCCCCACGCGCCTTGACCTGCAGGTAGTAATTCACCAGGTTCGCTACGAGCGTGTCGGGTTCGGCGTCGATGCAGTGGACGCCCATGCGTTCCAGCGTGCGCATCGCGGCGAGTCGGTCGTCGAGCGTCTGGATGGCGACGGCGCGGCGATAGAGTTCGGCGGGCGTCTCGGGCGTCTGCTGGCTCCATGTGTGCAGGCGCGGGTCAGACACGGTAATCGTCACGCACAGATGCTGCCGCGCGAGCGTTCCCAGCGCGTGCAGCGCCATGCGCGAGGCGTCGGGGTCAATCAGGTCGGTGAACAGCGCAATCAGCGAGCGTTTGCGCCAGCGTTTCGCCAAGTAGGTCGCGGCGTAGAGGTAGTCCGGCTCCACGAGGCGGGGTTGCGCGTCGTGCAGGGCGTCCACAAGCTTGCCCACCTGCGCCCTGCCGCGATGCGGCGGGCTGAACAGGTCGATCTCGTCCGCGAAGACCAGCGCGCCCACCTTGTCGTCCATTTGCACGGCGACATAGGCGAGCATCAGCGCGGCGTTCAGCACGGCGTCGAACTTGCGCCTGCCTTCCACCTCCGCCAGCATATTGCGCCCCGCGTCTAGCATCAGGATCACATTCTGGCTGCGCTCGGTCTGGTAATCGCGCACGATGGGCTTGCCGCGGCGGGCGGTGGCTTTCCAGTCGATACGGCGGAACTCGTCGTCGGGGGTGTATTCGCGCAGCGATTCGAACTCCGTGCCCTGCCCGCGCAGGCGCAGCTGGCGGAAGCCCATCTGTTGCAGGCGTCCGCGATGGCGCAACAGGTCGTACTCGCGCATCTGCAACAGGTTGGGATACACGGGCGCGATTTCGCGGGCGGGCAGGCGGTAGTCGCGCGCCGTCAAGCCGAACCGTCCCTCCACGCGCAGAAACACATCCTCAAACCGCGCCTCGCCCCGATAGCGCGGGGTCAGGTGATAGACGACTTGCGCAGGTCGCTGCGGCTGGAGCGTCAGGGTGAACTCGCGCTGGTCATAGTCGCAGAGTGGGGGCGGCTCGTCGCGCAGGCGAGCGCGGCGCGGCGTGGTCAGCCCATGCTCCAAGCGCAGCTCAATCCGATTCGCCGCGCCCAGCGACAACACACGCTCGCGCATGCGCTGCACGCGAAAAGCATCGGCGCGGGGCAGCGTCAGCGCGTCCACCGTGATTGCCAAAATCGCCAGCAGGTCTACAAGTAAAACCAGTCCCAACCAATCGGGGCGGACTGCCCCCATCAAGGCGACCAGCCCGCCCGCTCCCAGCAAAATCCAAGCGCGATGAGTAAGTACCACTGCCGAAGCTCAGCGCGACGGCGTGTAGCACTTGCCCAGGTTGTCTTCGTCCACGAGTCCCTGCACCTGGAACACGCATGGCTCGGAGTTCGGGCGCCCGCAGCGGCGCAGGTACGGACCCTCGCCCAGACACCAAGGCTGAGCGTCGCGCAGAGAATCGAGCGTGCTGCCCGTCAAATAGCGGTAGGTGCAGGCGGGTCGATCGCGCCGCACCTTCAGCACCTTGGAGTGCCCATCGGCGTAGTTCACCATCACCGTCTCCGTGTGGCGCGCCTGCAACGGCACCTCCAGCGTGTCCATCCCAATCACACTGCCACAGTTGCCGTTGAACAGAATCATCAAATGCCCATCGAACATCATAATCGTCTCGGCAGGGAACTTCATCTCCGCCATGCTGACGGGATTGCGCTTGGCAGGGTTCGTGTTCCAATCGGTGTTCAGAATATGCTGACCTGGAATTGCCAGATCGAAGTTGAACATGTAGCTCAGTTTGCCAATTTGGGAACACTCGCCGCCCGGCGTTTGCAATGTACTGGAAAGCGCCAGAATACCGCCGTGCAGATCCATCGGCTGTCCGTCGGAGGGGCAGCGCAGGATATCCTTGTTTTTGGCGTAGGGGTAGGTCGCACTAATCATCGTGAACTGGCAGCGTTGCCCTGCGCTGTTGACGGCGGTGTCGTAAATCGCGAACGGGAACTTCTCGTCGTAGTCCTGCACATACATCTGAACCGCCAGCGCCCAGTTCTTGCCGTTGCTCAGACATTGGGTCTTGCGCGCCGCCTCGCGCGCTTGGGCGAATACGGGGAAGAGAATCGCCGCAAGGATTGCGATAATAGCGATAACGACCAATAGCTCAATCAGCGTAAAGCCTCTTCGCATCAGTATACCTCCTCAATAGAGTTTTAGACTGTCGCTGCGCGTGATGGGTTTCTGCAGCGCTGCGACTGTATTATACATCACTTTTCGGATTCCTGCTGCTGACGCCGCGAATTCGACTGGACGGTCAGTCGTAGGCGAACTCCTCGTCGGCGCGATAGCTGCCTGTAAGCTGCTTGACAATCTGCCGCAGCAGGTCGTTCAGCAGGGAGCTTGCGCCAAAGCGGAACCGTTCGGGCGTGAGCCACTCGTCGCCGAGCGTTTCGTGGAGCAGCACGAGGTAGCGAATCGCGTCTTTCGCGGTGCGGATGCCTCCCGCAGGCTTCATGCCGACGGCGCGCCCTGTAGCGTCGTAGAAGTCGCGAATCGCCTCCAGCATCACCAGCGTCGCTGGCAGGCTCGCCGCAGGCTGAATCTTGCCCGTGCTGGTCTTGATGAAGTCTGCGCCCGCCATCAGCGCGATATGCGAGGCTTTGCGAATTGCGTCGTAATCGCCCAGCTCGCCCGTCTCCAGAATCACTTTCAGATGCACGCGCTCCCCGCAAGCGTCCTTTACTTTCGCGATCTCATCGAACACACGCCGATAGTCGCCCTGCAGGAACGCGCCACGATTGATGACCATATCGATCTCATCCGCGCCCTCGCGAACTGCCCATTTCACATCGGCGAGGCGCAGGTGGAGCGGATACTGCCCCGACGGGAACGCTGTGCCGACAGCGGCGACCTTGATGTTTGTGCCCTGCAGCGCGTCTTTGGCGACGGCGATGAAGTTCGGGTACACACACACGGCGGCGACAGGCGGCGCGGCGACGGTCTCGGCGTCGGGCATCCCCTCGCGCGGCGTGTAGGGGTTGCGCGCCCGGCTGCACAGGCGGCGCACCTTTTCCTCCGTGTCCGCGCCCTCCAGCGTTGTCAGGTCGCACATACTCACTGCCAAACGCAGCGCGAAGAGCTTGCTCTGCGTCTTGATGCTCCGCTTGCTGAGCCAGTCGCACCGCTGCTGCAGTTCATAGGCGTTCACCGGCGGAACCGTGCGCCACGCCTGACCCGCTTTAGGAATCAGACGGCGCACCTTCGAGTGGTCGTCAAGGTCTACCCCCCTCAGCTCCCCAAAGGGGATGGAGGGCGTCGCTGTGGAGCGTTTCACAGGCGTCAACACAGGCATAGGTTTAGTTTACAAGAGGGGACGGGGGATTCCTGCTGTTTTGCGTCTATCTTTCTTACACACTTTCGGGTATGCTTCTGAACCAGTTCAGGAATGGTAAGTCCTTCCTGCGAAAAAGCGATGGAAACGCACAGGGAAGCGGCTGAGATTCCTCGCTTCGCTCGGAATGACAATCGTTGTCATTCCGAGCGAAGCGAGGAATCTCAAGCGGTATTATTTTCCGCAGGAAGGACTTACAGGCGCAACAATTCGCGCCTGCTCGAGTCAGAGGCGGAGCATGGTTCAAAACGGCATCGATCGGCTGGAGGAGCGTCTCACGGAGTTGAAGCGGCTGCGCGTGGGCGTCATTACGAACCACACGGGGCTGACCGCTGAACGCGAACATCTGATTGACAAACTGCAGCGGCTGGGCATAACCATCGGCGCGCTGTTCAGCCCTGAACACGGGCTTCGCGGGCAGCTCGATGAAACTGTGCCCGACAGCGTCGATGAGCGCACTGGGCTGCCCATCTACAGCCTGTACGGAGAGCGCAAGAAGCCCACGCCGTCGCAGCTCGCGAACCTGGATGCGCTGATTTTTGATATTCAGGACATCGGCGCGCGGTACTACACCTATATCTCCACGATGGGGCTGGCGATGGAAGCCGCCGCCGAGCGCAAAATCCCCTTCTATGTGCTGGATCGCGTGAACCCTATCGGCGGAGCAGTGGAGGGCCCGCTCGCCGACCCCGACCGCCTCTCGTTCACCGCCTATCACACGATTACTCTGCGGCACGGGATGACCGTCGGCGAACTCGCGCAGATGTTCAACGCCGAGCGCAACCTCGGCGCGGAGCTGAAAATCGTCCCCTGCGCGGGCTGGAAACGCAGTATGACGCTGGACGAGTGCGGCTTCTACTGGACGAACCCGTCGCCGAATATGCGCCGCCTGCAGCAGGCGTTTCTGTATATTGGCGTCGGCGTGTGGGAGGCGACGAACCTCTCAGTGGGGCGCGGCACGGACACGCCGTTCGAAATCGTGGGCGCGCCGTGGATTGATGGGCGTAAACTCGCGGGGATGCTCAACGAACTGCCTGTTTGCGCGGGCGCGCGCTTTACGCCGATGGTCTTCACTCCCACTGCGAGCGTTTACAAAGGCGTGGAGTGTCAGGGCGTCTCGATTTTCATCACGAATCGCGAGCAGTTGCGTCCGTTTTCGATGGGCGTGGGGCTGGGCTACTGTCTGCGCAAGCTCTACCCGCGCGACTGGGAGGCGCAGAAAGCGCTGGGCTTGCTGGCGAACCGCGAGGTGCATGCAATGCTAATCGACGGCGCGGAGCCAGAGCGTATCCTGCAACGCTGCGCACGCGATGTCGAGCAGTTCACCCGCAGGCGGGAGGCGTTTTTGTTGTATTAGGCGCGCTTGCGTCTGCTAAGAGCGTGTATACGAAGCACCGCTTGGAGTTTTCGCGATTACTGAACGCGCCTTGTGAACATCCAGTTTGCCCAAGCGAATCCATTTGTACCCATACAATCGAGAAACCCCGCCTTCGCGGGGTTCTAAAACCCGCGCAGGCGGGTTTTTCGGGTGTGTGGGCGCGAATGGATTCGCCTAAGACTATCTCGTCGCAGGCACGACGGTCAACTATTTATTCAAACTCCATAAGTCCCTCAAAGATTAAAGTGTCCCTTTTTGCCTTGATGCCTGCCGAAGTGGCTGCCCCCACCCCACCCCTCCCCGCAAGGGGGGAGGGAGCGCACGCGCGGGCAGCCGCGACCCCTCCCCCGTTCACGGGGGAGGTCGGGAGAAAGAACAACAGGCAAAGGGGGCGATTTAATCTTTGAGGAACTTGAGTCCCTCAAAGGTGAAATTGTCCACGAAGCGCGAGGTCGGCTTTTGGTGCGACGGCATTCTTGTCGTCGCGTGTGGAACCTACGCAGGGGGCACGACGGCAGGAATGCCGTCACCCCACTTAACTTTTGAGGAACTTACCACTCCAGCACGCTCACCGACATCGGCGGGAAGGTGTGGCGGATGCGGTCGCCGTTGCCCCGTAGGGTGTGCGTAGCAATCTCCCTGCTTTTGACCGTATCCTGCGCCGCAGAGTAGTAGCGCCAGTAGATGATGTTGCCTGCGCGCAACCCCTGCAGCCGAATCTCCGCCGTAATCGCCGTGCTGCGCATTTTGTTAATCACCAGTAGCCTGCCCTTGCCGTTCGGCGTGCGCACAGCGTAGACGCTCAGCATCGGGTTGTCGCAGTTCACTGAGATGAGCGTGTCGCCGGGGCGGGCGAAGCGCGTGATGAGCTGCGCCGCGAAGAAGGTCGGGTAGGGCGTGTTGAGCGGGTCACCTGCGCCGGGTGGGTAGCCCGCGGCCACAATCCCATAGTCGCCCCAGTTGCGCCAGCCGTAGAGCAACGGGCTGTTGTTATTGTTCACCTCCGCCGAGTTGTGCAAATCCCACCACACATAGGCGTCCGCGCCCGCCCGAATCGCCCGCGCCCACGAATCCGCCATATAGAGCGCGTTCACCATGCTCGTTGTCTGCTTGCCCGGATTATAGGCGACGGAGTTGTTCTCCGTGAGAAAGATGGGCACACTGTCGCCCGCCGCGCCCATATAGTCGCGTAGCAGCTGGCGCATCTGCGGGATAATCTCGTCCCATGTGCGCGGGTCGTCCAGTAGAAAGGCGTCGTCTTCGCGCCCAGGCTGCTGTGGGTAATGGTGAACATCGAAAAAGTCGGGCACGACGCCCAGACTGCTCAGACGGTTCAGCAGCACAGGCGTCCATCCGTTTTGCGACTGCCCCGTGCGCGGATTTGTGACCGAGAAACGCTGCGGATACTCGGTTTCCGTGAACACGCCGACCACGCCGACCTTGATAGTGGGATCGACTGCCTTCATCAGCTGCATAGCGTCGCGCGTGAAGAGGGCGTAGGTATCGGCGTCGTGGCGGTTGGGATGCGTGTCATACTCCCATGAGCCGTAGTTCTCGTTGCCGATTGCCCAGTAACGCACGCCGCCGTTGCGCTGGATGTTGGCGTACTGCACCCAGTCGGCGGCTTCCTGCGGCGTGCCAGAGCCGTAGTTGACGCAGATAATTTTCTCCGCACCCAGCGCGTTCGTCACACTCAGAAAGCCGTCGGTGTTCGTGCCGTAAGTATCGCCCGTGCGCTTATTGCGGTTGTTGCGCCAGTCGTACTCATTGGAGATGGAGCCGCCTGGGAAGCGCATCAGCCCGAAATTCACCTGTCTCAACAGGTCGCGGCGCGCCGGTGTATTGAGAAACCAGTCCCAGCAAGCGGTGTTGATACCGAGCATCGGTTTCGTGATGGCACGCCCCGCCGCGTTGAAGTTCACCGTCGCCATCGCGCGGTTGCTCACATTCGCGCGAATCAGGCGGATGTCGTCCAGATAAAAAGTGGGTACGCTTTGCCCTGAAAACTCGCGGAAGTGGATTCCTGTGAGGCGGTCGCCCTGATTGACACCCAGCGCGCTGAGCGGAACCTGCACGCGCGTCCACTGATTGGCAGGGATATTGCTGATAAAGCTGGTGATCGGCACGAGTGGGCGATCCGCACCGTTCACCTCTGCCCGCAGGTGAAAGCGTGGGTTGCCAGCGCTGCCCCCATGCACCCAGAACTCCAGATGACTGAAGCCGTCCACGACGAAGCCGCCCGGATTCTTGAACCAGATTGACGACCATGCGTAGAAATCAACGCGAATCGAGTATTGTCCCGACCGCACGGGGCTTGGGTTCCGCAGATTGCGGTTCGCCCATGACCAATCTTCCCAGCGTCCTGCGGGGTAGTCGCGATAGATTGCGGGGTGCGCGAAGTCGTCGGCGTAGACGCCTGCCCATAGTAAGCCTACCAACACAAATCCATACCAGCGCATCGTCTGCCTCCATGCGCCTTGAAACGGTTCAAGGCACGACTCTATTATAGCCCAAGTTGCGACCTATAGACTTTGAGCAGGCGAGATTCCTCGCTGCGCTCGGAATGACAGACTGGTTGCTTGCGTGAATCCACTGTTGTTCCGAGCGCAGCGAGGAATCCGAATCAGTGGGACGGGTTAATTCGGCGGAGGCGGGAAGTCCAGCACGGAGACTGGCACTTCGAAGGTTACGCCCGTGCGGGCGTCGGTAATCACGAGCCGCGTGGCGCCACGACTGACGCCTGTGAGCCGCGCCGAGTTACTGGTGAGTTTCTGCACGGTCGCCCTGTTCGTGTCGCGCACCGACCAGACGAAATCTGCGCTCACGATATTGTTTGTGCGCAGATCGCGCATGCTGGCAGCGACGGTGATTGCTTCGCCTGCCCAGACCTCAATCGTGGCGGGGTTTGTTTCGATCTGGTAGCGGCTCAGGTCATACTGGATGGAACCGACGGAGCCTGCCACAATGGTGAACTCCTGCGCGACTACCTGTCCGTTGCTGAGGGTGGTTTCCACGCGAATCGTGTGCGCGCCAGGCGGCAGGGTGATGCGCTGTGGGTTCTCCACCGGTTGTCCGTTGAGATACACTTTCGCGCTGGCGGGCGTGCCCGTCACGGCAAGCGAGAAGGTCGTCGTACCGCCTCCGCCGCCTGAACACGCGAGCAAGCTCAGCGCAAAGAGCGCGACTAAGCCAATTACCGCAACGCCTGCTTTCCGTTTCATAGTTCTCTCTGAGTAGCGCGGACATTCTTTTCCGTGCTAAAAAAATCTCTATGCTTGGACAGGAATGTCCAAGCCCTATAGACATCCCCTGTGCTTGGACAGGAATGTCCAAGCTACAGGGTTAGACGCCCCCTAAAACTCCGCGTTTCCGGGCGTGCGCGGGAACGGGATCACATCCCGAATGTTCTTTATACCCGTGAGATACATCATCATGCGCTCGAAGCCCAGCCCGAAGCCCGAATGGGGCGCGCTGCCGTATCGGCGCAAATCGAGATACCACCAGTAGTCCTCCTCGCGCAGCCCCGTCTCGCGAATGCACTGCAGCAGCACATCGTAGCGCTCCTCGCGTTGGCTGCCGCCGATAATCTCGCCCACGCGGGGAACCAGCACATCCATCGCCCGCACCGTGCGCCCGTCGTCGTTCAGGCGCATATAGAACGCCTTGATCTCGCGGGGGTAGTCCGTTACAATCACGGGCTTCTTGAAATACTCCTCCGTCAGGTAGCGTTCGTGTTCGGTTTGCAGGTCGTTGCCCCACACGGGCGGGAACTCCCAATCGCGCTCCGCCGATTGCAGAATGCGGATTGCCTCGGTGTAAGTAATCCGCTCGAACGGCGACTCGGCGACATGCTGCAGCGTCTCCAGCACAGTGTTGTCGATGCGCTGGTGGAAAAACTCCAGGTCCTCCTCGCAGTGATTCAGCACATACTGAATGATATACTTGAGGAACTCCTCGGCGAGGTTGGCGTTGTCTTCGAGTTCGTAGAACGCCATTTCGGGTTCGATCATCCAGAACTCGGCGAGGTGGCGCGGGGTGTTGCTATTCTCGGCGCGGAAGGTGGGTCCGAAGGTATACACCTTGCCGAAAGCAAGCGCGAAAATCTCCGCTTCGAGCTGTCCGCTGACCGTCAGGTAGGTCGGCTTGCCGAAGAAGTCCTGAGAAAGGTCGACTCTGCCATCGGGAGTGCGGGGTAGGTTCTCCAAATCCAGCGTCGTAACGCGAAACATCGCGCCTGCGCCCTCGCAGTCTGACCCCGTGATGATGGGCGTATGCACATAGAGAAAGCCGCGCTCTTGAAAGAACTGGTGAATTGCATAGGCGAGGGCGTTGCGCACGCGAAATACCGCGCCGAAGGTGTTGCCGCGCACGCGCAGGTGGGCAATCTCGCGCAGGTACTCGAACGAGTGCCCTTTCTTCTGCATTGGGTAGGTTTCGGGGTCGGCGGTTCCGTAGATGCGCAGCGATTGCAGTTTCAGCTCCACGGGTTGTTTCGGCGCGGGGGATTCGGTCAGTACGCCCACTGCCTCGATGCATGCGCCTGTGGTGACCTGGTGAAGCGTCTCTTGGGGCACGACGCCGGCCTCAGCTACAATCTGCAGGCTCTTGAAGCGCGAGCCGTCGTTGAGTTCGATGAACGAGACGCCTTTCGAGTCGCGTCGGGAGCGCACCCAGCCGCGCACCTTCAGCATACTCCCCACTGGTTGCGCATACGCCTGCTTCACGGAGACCAGCTTCGGTTCCATACGGCAGGTATTTTACCTGATGGCGTGGCTTAGGCGCCCCGCCCACGCACGGCTCTCTACAAGCGTGGCTTGGGCGTGCCGCCCAAGCGTAGCTCTACACGATCCGCCGCTCTACTATCGCCACAGGGTCAAAAGTGCGCAGTCGCCAGCCGATGGTGAACAGCGCGAACGCGAGTACCATCAGCGGCACGGGCAGCGTGTATTGATAGGCAATGGGGTCGAACGGCTCGATATACAGCCCGCGCGGCTCCATGATGCGCACTTTCGCCCAGAGTAGCACGCCCATCGCGCTCAGCACGCCCAGCACCCAGCCCAGCGCGACGACCGTGATGGTCTCCAGCGAGACGCGCATCAACAGCCCGCGCCTCGTGAAGCCAATCGCCTGCAGCAAGCCGAACTCCACCAGTCGCTGCTGAAAGTAGATGTTCGCCAGCAGCCCCGTCATCGTCGCCAGCATCACCGCCACGACCACCACCACGATTCCCGTGATAAAGTAGAGGTTCTTGAAAGCGCGATGGGTCTCCTCCTGGAGTTCGGCATAAGTCCAGACTCGTGCCTGCTCGCCTTTGAGATTCTCGCGGATCCATGCGTCGAGACGCGGCTGATAGCGCGGCTCGGTCGAGAAAATCAGCAGGTTGCGCGTTGGTGGGAAAAAGTTGTCCCGAACGAACTCCAGTGAGCCGATTGCCAGCCATGTGTCGCCTTGCAGCACGCCGACAACGCGCACGGGCACCGGCGCATACTGGTCGGGCAGAAAAGGCGACAGCACGATGTCCCCGATGTTGAGGTTCTTGTTGCGCATCAGCGGCTCCGAGAGCGCGACGCCCGGCTCGCCCGGAGCGGGGAACCGCCCTTCCGCCAGCGTCAACCGACAGCGCGCCGTGAGCGACGCCATCTGCTCCTGCTCCAGCCCAAAAATCACGAACGGCATCTTGCCCACGATGGTCTCCGCGTTCATGAAGCAGACCACCGTCTCATAGGAACTGCCATAATACGGGGCGTTCTGGATACGCGCTACCAGCTCGGGTTTGAGCTTGCTGGAGCCGCGCGGGGTAATCGCCGCGAAGTAGCGGTTGTAATCGTAAATTTTCAGAATTGTGCGGTCGATGGAGTTGAGCAGCGCGACAACGCTGGCAATCGTCAGCACTGCCAGCGCCAGCACCAGCGTCAGGGGCAAGCTGCGCCCCGGATTGCGCGTCAGAAACAGAATCGGCGAGAGCGGATGTCTTCGGGGCATGGGCGAACCTCTTCGAGAGCATGATACCCGTATTAGCCCGTGTCCAGGCTCCCTGCCACACGCGGATGCACGACACTGCCCCCGACGGCGACCAGCGTTTCGCGAGCGATTTCATCTTCAATCGCGGAGCCGGGTTCCGGCAGCATACCCACTTTGTGCAGGTGTGCCATAAAATGATACAGGTTGCGACTGTAGAGCAAGCTTGCGTCTACAGGGACTGTGGCGGGCAGGTTCACTGCGCCGACGATGGCAACGCCGTTGTGCTGGATGATCTCGCCCGGCTGGGTGAGTTCGCAGTTGCCGCCCCACTCGGCGGCGAGGTCGATGATTACGCTGCCGGTGGGCATCGCCTCCACCACGCGGCGCGGAATCAGGAGCGGGGCGCACTTGCCTGGCACAGCGGCGGTGGTGATAATCACCTCATGTTGCACAAGATGCTCGCCCAGCAGGTCTTGCTGGCGGCGCAGGGTCTCTTCCTCCAACGCGCGGGCATAGCCGCCAGTGGTTTCCGCCTGCGCGACCTCCAGCGGGATCTCTACGAACTTCGCGCCGACGCTTTCTACCTGCTCGCGGGTTGCGGGACGCACATCGTAGCCTGCGACCGACGCGCCGAGCCGTTTAGCCGTCGCCATCGCTTGCAAACCTGCCACCCCCGCACCGATGACAAACACGCGCGCGGGTGAAATTGTGCCCGCCGCGCTCATAAGCAGCGGGAACATGCGCGGCAACAGGCTCGCCGCGAGCAGCACCGCTTTGTAGCCCGCGATGGTCGCCATCGAAGAGAGCGCGTCCATACTCTGCGCGCGGGTGATGCGCGGAATCAGCTCCATCGCGAACGCCGTCGCGCCCCGCTTGGCAAGTTGCGCTACGCCCTGAGGGCGGTACAACGGCTCCATAAACCCCATCCAGATTTGCCCGACGCGAATGTAAGGTAAATCCGCCTCGAAATCCGGGTTCGCGCCAGCTGTGCGAACCGTCAGGATGATGTCCGCTCGTTCAAGCACCGCCGCGCGCGACGGGAGAACTGTCGCGCCAGCGTGCTGGTACGCTTCGTCTGTGTGGAACGCGCCTGCGCCCGCGCCCGATTGCACCAGTGTTTCGAAGCCGAGTTTCGCATAGTTCGCGACCAGCGCAGGGATGAGCGCGACGCGCTGCTCGCCAGGGTAGGTCTCCTTCAGGACGCCTAACTTCATCGGGTCAATTGTACCTTCGGAACGGGTATAATCGTGCTGATGCTACGGGTCGGACTGGGGGCGTTGTTAGGCGCAGCAGCAGGGGTATTCGCCGCGGCGGGCTGGCTACTTTTCACGGGTGGCGCGGGGCTCGCCATGACGCTGTTGACCGTGCTGGGACTCATCGGTATCGGCGCGGTGGGTGGAGGCACGGCAGGCTATCTCTGGGGCAAGCGCACGCCGCCGATGTTGCCCCACTACCGCGAGGGACACTTGCGCCTGCGACAGATGGCGCAACAGATTCGCGCCAATCTGCAGCAGATGACGGGCGTCAAGGGCGCGTACCCTGAACTGGACGAAATCCTCGCCAAAGACGCTGATCTGCGCCAGAAAGCCACCCGACTGCGCCTGCAAATCGAGCGTCAGGCGCGGCGCGGGCTGTCATGGCAAGATCACCTGAGTGTCGCTTTAGACGCGCTTCGCGAGGGCACACTGGGCAGTTTCAGACGATCAGAGTGGATCTGGCGTGCCTATCGGGCAAAGCTGGAGCGCGAGCTGAACGCCCTCGGGCGCAAACTAGACCACAATCACGACGGACACCTGGAGAACACACTCCAGCGCGCCTACCGCCAGAAGGCGCGCGAGTTAGCAAGCTTTCGCAATCTGGAACGCACGCTCCAGACCCTCGAAAACGAGAGCGCGATGATTACCACCAGCGTGGAGAACCTGCTGATGGAGACGATTCGGCTCAGCGCCGCGCCCCGCAGCACCGCCCCCCGCGCCGACGCACTTCTGGAACCGCTGCGCGAGCAAATCAAAGCCTATGAACAGGCGATTGACGAAATCTATCGTGTTCCGCAGCAGGACGAGAGCGAGACGGCGTGGCTCCGACACTGAGCGCCGATTCTTTCGAATGTGTCCCCGCCTCCCCTGAAACCTTTTCAGGCTCCGAATCGTATCCATGAATGCCCGAAAAAAAATGCCGGGGCTTTTCAGCCCCGGCTATTGGGGGGTGAGTGGTCTGTGTGTGTCAGTAGGGGGATGGTGAAGTCTTCTTGCCGTTCTTCTCCTCAGGCACTTCCGCCACGAGCGCTTCAGTGGTGAGCAGCATCGAGGCGATGGACGCCGCGTTCTCCAGCGCAGTGCGCGTCACCTTCGCCGGGTCGATGATGCCCGCCTCGATCATATTCACGAACTCGCCCGTAGCGGCGTTGTAGCCCTGTCCCTGCGGCAATTCCTTAACTTTCTCGACGATGACCGAGCCTTCCACGCCCGCATTATTGGCGATTTGGCGCAGCGGCTCTTCGAGCGCGCGGCGAATGATATGCACGCCGATTTTCTCGTCGCCGTCCACCTGCAGCGCGTCGACAGCTTTGATGGCGTTCACCAGCGTCACGCCGCCGCCCGGCACGATGCCCTCTTCCAGCGCGGCTTTGGTGGCGTTGATGGCGTCCTCAAAGCGCGCCTTCTTCTCCTTCAGCTCGGTCTCGGTGGCGGCGCCGACTTTAATCACCGCCACGCCGCCTGCCAGTTTCGCCAGACGCTCTTGCAACTTCTCGCGGTCGTAGTCCGACTCGGTGGTCTCAATCTGCTTGCGGATTTGCTGGATGCGTCCCTGAATCGCCTCGGGCTTGCCCTTACCGCCGACGATGGTCGTATGCTCTTTCTCGATGACCACCTTCTCGGCGCGTCCGAGCTGATCCAGTTTCACATTCTCTAGCTTGATGCCCAAATCTTCGGTGATGAAGGTGCCGCCCGTAAGGATGGCGATATCTTCCATCATCGCCTTGCGTCGCTCGCCGAAGCCGGGCGCTTTCACCGCGGCGCACTGGAACACGCCACGCAGTTTGTTCACCACCAGCGTTGCCAGCGCCTCGCCTTCCATATCCTCGGCGATGACCAGCAACGGGCGCCCCGCGCGCACCACCTGCTCCAGCACGGGGATCAGATCCTGCGCCGCGCTGATTTTCTTCTCGTAGAGCAGGATGTACGGCTCTTCCAGTACGGCTTCCATGCGCTCAGGGTCGGTGATAAAGTAGGGCGAGATGTAGCCGCGGTCAAAGCGCATGCCCTCCACCACATCGAGCGTGGTCTCCGTGCCTTTGGACTCCTCGACGGTTATCACACCGTCTTTGGTGACCTTCTCGATGGCGTCGGCGACCACCTTGCCGATGTTGGGGTCGTTCGCGGAGATGGTTGCGACTTGCTCCACAGCGGCGCGCCCCTCGATTTGGGTTGCCGACTCATGGATGAACTTCACAGCGGCTTCGACCGCTTTATCGATGCCGCGTTTCACATACATCGGGTTTGCGCCCGCGGCGACGGCTTTCAGCCCCTCCTTGAAAATCGCCTGCGCCAGCACGGTAGCAGTGGTGGTTCCGTCGCCTGCGACATCGTTGGTCTTGGACGCGACCTCGCGTACGAGTTGCGCGCCCATGTTCTCAAAGCGGTCTTCTAACTCGATCTCCTTCGCAATCGTTACGCCATCGTTAATCACAGTGGGCGAGCCAAATTTCTTCTCTAAAACAACGTTCCTGCCTCGCGGTCCGAGAGTGACCTTAACTGCATTTGCAATTGTATCGACGCCTCGCTCCAACGCCTGTCGCGCCTGCTCAGTATATAAAATTTCCTTCGCAGCCATCGCTCGCTATCACCTCCGTGCGCTTAGTTCTCCAGTATCGCTAAAATGTCGTCTTCGCGTAAGATAATGTACTCCTCGCCGCCGATTTTTATTTCCGTACCGCCGTACTTCGAGAAGAGTACCTTATCGCCAACCTTCACTTCAAGGGGGACGACCTTCCCGTCGTCCAGAATGCGCCCTGTGCCCACCGCCATGACCTCACCTTCCTGAGGTCGCTCTTTCGCGGTGTCGGGCAGGATAATCCCGCTCTGAGTGGTCTCCTCTGCCGATTTCGGTCGTACCACGACTCGATCGCCGATAGGTTTCAGCATCTCCACAACACCTCCTTCTCCGATGAAGGTTCAAACTGCCATAAATTTAGCACTCGCGTGGGGCGAGTGCTAAACGCGATTTTATTTATACCCTATGGCAACAGGGTTTGTCAAGGGGGTAGGGGCAATTCAGGGCAAATTGGAACGGAATTCCGTATATTTACGGGATGCAGGGCAGATTCTCAGTCTTTTTATTGCCCGTTTTTACGCCGCCCACTCCTCCGAAAAGAGCGACGCTTGCTGCAGCACAACCTCGGCAGCGTCCTCACGCTGAGCAGGCGGGTAGCCGTGCTGGTTCAGGATTCGTTTAACCATCACGCGCATTCGCGCACGGGCGTTCTCACGCATCGTCCAGTCGATTGTGATATTCTGGCGCACTGCCTGCACAAGTTTGCGTGCAATCTCACGCAGCTGCTGGTCGTTCAGGATCTGCTTCACTTCAGGATTCACTAACAGCGCGTCGTAGCAGGTTGACCAGTCGAAGCCATGCAGCAGGTCGCGGCAAATCTCGTATTTTTCTTTCAGGAGGGCGACTGCCTCGTCCTGATCAATCGCCGTGCGCCCCGTGCCGCCGCTTTCCGTGTAAGTTGCCAGCGCGAGTTTCAGCTCCTGCGCCAGCCCCAGATAGTCCACCACCAGTCCACCAAGCTTATCTCGGAACACACGGTTCACGCGTGCGATCGCCTGTAGCAGCCCGTGCCCGCGCATTGGCTTGTCCAGATACATTGTGTGTAAGCAGGGTGCATCGAAGCCTGTCAGCCACATATCGCCATCGCCAATACGGATATTTGTAATCAGGTCAATCAGTTGCCCCAGTCGCGTTTTATCGAGGGCAGGGCGGGCGTAATCTTTGGGCAGCACACCTTTCAGTGCGGGGTTGTCACGCTCGATGGCGGTCATCGCCTCGTCGATCCGTTGCCCGATAGTGGGCTGTTTAGAGTGGGCTTGCAGATGGCTCCAGCGAGCTTCTGGGGGAACCCAGAAGACATTCTCGGCGCGATACTCGTCGGGGTCTTCGGGGTCCGCTCCCTGATCGCGCTCTCGTTCCAGCTGGCGGCGTCGCTCCTCGAAAGCGTCGGAAATATACTTGAGAAAGATAAGTCCCAGCACTACATGCTTGTACTCGGCGGCGTCCATGTTGTTGCGCAGGGCGTCTGCCATTCGCCACAACTGCGCTTCGTAACCCAACGTTGCGCCGTTCATTTCTGGAATCGGTGGTTGGCTGTTTTTCTGTTTCGGCACCACGACCCCTCCCGTAAAAACAGTATACCTGTGTGGGGGCATTTCGGAATTATACGCATGGTATACTCCATTCAGGAGGACGTTCCATGAGTCAATACTGGAAGGGACCGCTGGAGCAGATTGACGACCACCGCTGGCGCATTCCGAAAAGCTACAAGCCTGGCATGCGCGTAGACGGTCTCATCTTCGCCAGCAAGGAAATGATCGAGCAAATCAAGCAAGACCAAGCCCCCGAGCAGGTGGCGAATGTGGCGTTTTTGCCTGGCATCGTCGGCTACTCCATCGCGATGCCCGACATCCACTGGGGCTACGGCTTCCCCGTGGGCGGCGTGGCGGCGATGGATTTGGACGAGGGCGTGATTTCGCCCGGGGGAATCGGCTACGACATCAATTGTGGCGTCAGACTTTTAAGAACAGAATTAACAGAACAAAAAGTCCGCCCGCGCCTGAAAGAGTTGGTTGACCAGATTTTCCGCGATGTGCCGGCGGGCTTTGGCGGCGAGGGGCTGATTAAAACCAATCGCGCCGAACTGCGCGAGGTGATGCTGAAAGGCGCGCACTGGATGGTGGAACACGGCTACGGCTGGGAGGACGACCTCGCCCACACGGAAGCGAACGGCAAACTCGATATGCCCGACCCCGATGTGATTACCGAGAAAGCCGTCGAGCGCGGCAAAGACCAGCTGGGCACGCTGGGCGGCGGCAACCACTTCCTTGAGATTCAGGTGGTGGACGAAATCTACGACCCGCAAGCCGCCGCCGCGATGGGCATCACGCAGGTCGGGCAGGTCACGATTATGATTCACACCGGCTCGCGCGGCTTCGGGCATCAGACCTGCCAAGACCATCTGGACATTATGGAAGAGGCGCACCAGAAATACGGTATCAGCCTGCCCGACCGTCAGCTGGCGTGCGCGCCGATTAACTCGGAGGAGGGGCAGACCTACCTGCGGGCGATGCACTGCGCGGCGAACTTCGCGTTTGCAAACCGCCAGGCGATTGCCCACTGGACGCGCCAGGCGTTCGCCAAAATCTTCAAGTCCACGCCGGAAAGTCTGGGCATGTATCAGGTGTACGATGTGGCGCACAACATCGCCAAGATCGAAGACCACGAGTGGGACAGCAAGAAGGTGCGCGTGTGCGTGCATCGCAAAGGCGCGACGCGGGCGTTTCCGCCGGGACACCCCGAAACGCCCGACGCCTACAAAGCGGTGGGGCAGCCTGTGCTGATTCCGGGCGATATGGGACGCTACTCGTTCGTGCTGGTGGGCACAGAAAACGCCATGCGCGAGAGTTTCGGCACGACCTGCCACGGCGCGGGGCGCATGATGAGCCGCAAAGGCGCGCTGCGCGAAGCGCAAAAACGCGACATCGCCAAAGAGATGGAGAAACAGGGCATTATCGTGCGCGCGCAGAACAAAGCCACCCTCGCAGAGGAAGCCTCCTACGCCTACAAGGATGTGGCGGATGTGGTGGAGGTGGTGCATAACGCGGGCATCGCGCGCAAGGTGGCGAAACTCCGTCCGATTGGCGTGGTGAAGGGTTGAAGGATTAATAAACGCCTCATATGCAAATCCCTCTCCTGCGTGCGGGAGAGGGGCTGGGGGTAGGGGCTGAACAACCGACGGCGCGCGGTGAGATCGAACTCGAGCGTTGTACCCTTGTCAGGGGAGGTCGTGGGCAGAAGCCGCCACTGACCGCCTGCGACGACACAGACAGAATGGCGTTGGCGATTTCGCGCAGGGGATAGGGGCGTGGGGGTTCGATGTGCTTGCGTCCGTAAAGGGCGCGGGGCGGGTTCGAGGATAGCCCATAAGCACGGGTATACTTCCCCCGATGCGACTACGCAGCTATCTGACGCTTGGATTGGGGCTACTAACGGCGTATCTACTGGCGCAGGCGACGCTGCCGAAAGACCTTCAGCAACGCTTCGAACGTGCGGTACAACTGGCGGCGCAGGGCAAACTGCGCGAGGCGGAGCCGCTCTTCCGCGAGATTACCCAGAAACAGCCGAACTTCGCCCCCGCGCACCTGAATCTGGGACTGGTCTACCGCCTGCAGAATCAAAACGAGAAAGCCGTGACCCATCTGCGCCGCGCAGCCGAGCTGAACCCCAAAGACCCCAAGCCGCTGGTGGAGCTGGCGCGCCTGTCGCTGGACACGGGCAAGCTCGCTGACGCGCGGGGCTACCTGCGCACGCTGCGTGACCGTTCCCCGAAAGAGCCGGAGCTGCCCGTGCTGGAGGGCGCGCTCGCCTCGCTGCAGGGCGAGTGGGGCGTCGCCATCGAAAAGTTCCAGCAAGCCCTCAAAACCCGCCCGAACGATTTCCGAATCCACTACAATCTGGGCATTGCGGCGTATCAGCTCAAGCGCTATGACGAGGCGGAGAAACACCTCAAGCGCACGGTGGAACTCCAACCCGACTACACGACGGGCTGGAAGTCGCTGGGCATGACCTACGAGGCGCGCGGGCTGCCCGAACACGCCATCCGCGCCTATAGCGAATCGCTCAAGCGCGAACCCGACGACCTGCCCACGCGCCTCAAACGCGCCTACCTTTATCAGCGCACGGGCAACTTAGACGCCGCGCTCGCCGACTTTCGACGCCTCACAAAGCTCTACCCGCGCAACCCCGACGCGCACATCGGCGCGGGGCTGATCCTGATGCGCCAGGAGCGCTATAGCGAAGCCCTCGTCCATTTAGGCGCGGCGCTGGAGATGACCTCGTCAGGTGACCCGCTCTACCTCGATATCCTCACGGAGATCGGACACTGCAACCTGAACCTGAAGCAGTACGGCAAGGCGCGGGAGCAGTTCGCGCAAGTGCTGAAACTCGCGCCGAAGAACACCCGCGCCTACGAAGGGCAGCTGCAGGCGTTGCTGGCGCAGGAAGTGGAAGCGGAAATCACCCCGTTCCTGCGCCACTGGGCGAGCAATCTGCCCGACGACCCCCGCCCCATCCTGCAACTCGCGCGGCTCTATGAGCGCAACAACAACCCCAAACTCGCTGAAGAGGAATATAAGCAGCTCCTGCAGAAATTTCCCCGCCAAACCGAGTTCGTGCGTGAGTACGCGCAGTTCCTGACTCGTCAGGGGCGCGACGAGGAGGCGGCGCAACTCTATGACCAGCTGCTGCTGCAGTCGCCCAACGAGGTCGTCGCGCTGCTGGGCAAGGCGCGCTTCGCCGAGAAGCGCAACGAACCCCAGCAAGCCCTCGAACTCTACCGCAAGGTGCTGGAGCAAGACCCGAACAACGAGATTGCATTGCTCGGCGCAGCGTCGATGTACCGGAAACTGAGCCAGACCGAGTCGGCGATAGAAATCTACCGACGCATGACGCTCGCCGAAACGCCGCACCCGCTTGCGTTCTCCAGCCTGCTCAACCTCTATCGCGAGCAGCAACGCACGGACGAACTGCTGGAATATCTCAAGCAGATGGCGCAGCGGCACGGCGCGCGGTTCCTGCCGTTCCTGGCGAGCGAAATGCTGCAGGCGGGTAAGGGCGAGGAGGCGATTGCCCTCTTTCAGGACGCCCTCAAGCGCGAGCCGAACAACGCGCAGATTCACAAACTGCTGGGCGTGGTCTATGAGACGCTGCAACGCCCGGACGACGCGCTCCGCGCCTATCAGAACGCGCGCGCGTTAGACCCCAGCGACACATGGACGCTCTATCACATCGCGCAGATTCAGGCGCAGCAAGGGCAGAAAACAGCAGCGTGGGATACGCTCGTCGGCGCGTTGCGGATGAACCCCGACGACCTGAGCCTGTACCCCGCGCTGGAGCGACTGGCAGGCGAGCTGGGACGCGAGGCGCAGTATCGCGCGTTGGTGGAAGAACTCGCGCAACGCAACACGCCGGGGCAAGAGCCGCTCAAAGCCTATGTGGAGCTGCTCCGCCAGGACGGCAAACTGGAGGACGCGCTTGCCCTTGTGCAGCGCCGCCTGCGCGACCGCCCCGACGACGCCTCGCTCCTGCACCTGCAGCTGAGCCTACTGAACGCGCTCGGACGCCACCGCGAGATGCTGGGCGTCTATTCGCACCTCGCGCGGCTCAACCCGCAGGACATCAGCATGCTGCGCACCTGGGTCATGCACGCTGAGCAGTACGGCTCGACTGTCGACGCGATACTGGCGTTGCAGGCGCTCTATAAAGCCGCGCCTGACGACATCTCCACAGGGCTGAAACTCGCCCGCTATCTGGAGCTGGGGGGGCAGCGCTATCGCGCCCTCGAGCTGCTGCGCCTGATGCGCGAGAACTTCCCGATGAACGAGGACATCCGCAAGGCACTTGAGCGGCTGGAGGGGGCGCGTTGAGGCGCGAATGGCTGGCAATCTTCGCGATTGTGCTGACGCTTGGACGGGGCGCGCTGCGTGAAGTCGAGAAGACCGCCGCCCGTGAGATTCGACAACGTCTCGGCGGGGGCGAAATTCAGGTCAAAATCGAACCCGACGGCGTCGATGGGCTGATGCATGGACGCCTGAAGAGGCTCACCGTGCGCGCTCGCAACTTCACCTTGAACGGACTGCCCTTCACACTGGAGCCAGGACGCCCGCAATCGGGGCGGATTCAGCAGTTTGTGTTGCTGATAGAGAACGCGAGCTTGCGCGGGCTGCGCGCTGAACGGGCGACCGCCGTCATCCCTAACATCGGCTATGACAAAGGGTTGGCGGTTGCCAAGCGCATCTTTCGGCTAAGTGCGACGGGCGTCGGCGCATGTGAGATTGTGGTGAATGAAACCGACCTCGCGGCGTATATCCGACGCAAGTATGCGCCTTCTGTCCGCGAGGTCGCCGTGCAGATTACACCAGAGCAGACGACGGTGCAGGGCGTCGTGACGTTGCTCGGTAGCGAAGTGCGCTTCCGCGCCGTCGGCAAACTCGCCCCCCGCGATGGACGCTATTTAGACCTCGCCGAGATGGAAATCGCGATCGAAGGCGCCAACCTGCCTCCCGAATCCGCCAACCTGCTGCGTCAGTTCCTGAACCCGATTATCGATATCGACCGCGATTTGGGGCTATACGACGGCATGGCGGTCGAGCGTGTGCAAAGCGAATCGGGCAGGATGCATGCGCTCGGGAAAGTCTGGATCCCCCGCCCTCACCCTTCATCCACGGGCGAGAAGTAGATGACCGTGACTAAGTCGTCCATCGACACGGGGCGGTCGTAAATCCGCTCCAGCAGCGCAATCACATCCTCGACGGTGCGGAATTCGGGGTTTTCTCGTTCGATGTCGCGCGGGCTGAGGTCGGCGATGGGTTTCACTTCCACCCTGTCTAAAATCGCTGTGAACAGTCGCTTCCGTCTGCCGAAGCGCGGCCCGACGGTAATCCACACAATCTGTCCCGCGCTGTATTTGCGCGACTTGTCGCCCAGACGAATCGTCGCCGTCTTGCGCAGGGAACGCAGCATATCCTCGTACAAATCCGTGTAGAAGTTCAACGCGAACATAGAAATCATCCCTCTCGATTATTCCACAGTGGAGATTCGCCATTGATATTGTACCTCCTGCCATCAGTGGGAAGATTCCTCGCCCCACTTGAAATGACAGGCAGTTCCTCGAACAGTCCTTGTTGTTCCGAGTGGAGCGAGGGGTCTCTTAGGTGCTCTAGGGACACTTGCATACTTGAGGCGCTTTAGTCCCTCAAAGGTGAAATTGTCCCGAAATCAGATTCCTCGCTCCGCTCGGAATGACAGAACCTCTTTGCTCGCGAAGCTTGTCATTCCGAGCGGAGCGAGGAATCTCAACGCTGCATTTTCAGGATGCCTTAACATTTGA
>CALKLF010000127.1 GCA_937992175.1 uncultured Fimbriimonadales bacterium
AGTTGATATACTAATTTGTTCAAGTTTTAGTGGCAAGTGGTTTTTACGAAAGAACGGGTGTTCAGGCCGATGAGTGGGTGGATTCTCTGACAGGTTGCCTCAGTTTGGGGAAAGATTCCTCGCTGCGCTCGGAATGACAAGTTTTACTGACCGAGATAGCCCCTGTCATTCCAAGCGCAGCGAGGAATCCATCGCTAATCCGCCGCGAAACTGGGCTTCCGTTTCTCCAGAAAGGCGCGAATGCCCTCCTGCCCCTCGTCGCTGACGCGCAGTTCGGCGATTCGGGCAACGGTTAGTGAGCGCAGTTCGTCGGGGGGCAACACCAGCGCAGCGTGCAAGAGCATTTTCGCCGCCGCCATCGCGTTCGGACCGTTCTGTAGCAGGTTCTGCACGACGGCGTCGATCTCGGCGTCGAGTTGCTCCGCCGGGACCACCCGCTGAACCAGCCCGATACGCAGGGCGGTCTCGGCGTCGAACCGCTCGCCCGTGATGAACAGGGCGCGGGCGTGCCCGTAGCCGATTTTGCGCAGCACATAGGGCGTAATCACTGCAGGGATCAGCCCCAGTTTCACCTCGCTGAAAGCGAATTTCGCGTCGGGCACAGCAACGGCGACATCGCATACTGCGACCAGCCCCGCGCCGCCGCCCATCGCCGCGCCCTGCACGCGCCCCACAACCGGCTTCGGGCAGTGGTCAATCGCCTCGAACATGCGGGCAAGCGCGCGGGCGTCGTCTAAGTTCTCCGCGAAACTGTAGCCCACCATCTTGCCCATCCAGTTCAGATCCGCCCCCGCACAGAACGACTTACCCGCGCTCTGTAAAATCACCACGCGCGTCGCCGCGTCCTCACGGAGCGATTCGAACGCCTCAGTGAGTTCGGCAATCAGCGTCTCGTTGAAGGCGTTATGCACCTCAGGGCGATTCAGCGTGATGCGCGTAATCGGCGGCGTGCGCTCAATGCTTACAGTGGTCGCCATCCTTCCACCTCGTTCGGTTGCCAGCCGTATTTGCCCACAAGGGGCACGAACATGCACTCGCCGAAGGTTTTCGCGCGAATGCGCGTCCCGTGTTTGGTCACGCGCGTCAGGAGTTGATACTCGCGCGACCCGAGCGGCAGCAGAAGTTTACCCCCGTCGGGACTGAGCTGGTCGAGCAGGGGCTGGGGGATTTTCGGGGGCGCGCCTGCCGTGACCAGAATGCGGTCATACGGCGCATAGGGCGGGAAGCCGCATGTGCCGTCGCCGATGACAAAAGTGATTGGGGGGAGGTCGAGCGGCTGCAGGTTGCGAAACGCCTGCAGCGTCAGGCGCGGGAAGCGTTCGACAGTGGTCAGGCGGGCGCAGAGCCGTCGCAATATCGCCGTCTGATAGCCCGACCCCGTGCCGATTTCCAGCACATTCTCCCCGCCCGTGAGTTCGAGAATCTGCGTCATTTGCGCCACGAGCGACGGCTGCGAAATCGTCTGACCCTCGCCGATGGGCAGCGCGTGGTCGATGTAGGCGTAGTGGCGGTGGCTTGCGGGCACGAACAGATGGCGCGGCGTCTGACGCACGGCGTTCAGCACCCGCTCGTCGCGCACCCCCTTCGCGCGGATCTGCTCCACCAGCGTCTCCAGTTGTGCGGCGTAATCGACGCCATCGACAGGCATAGCAAGACCATTCGCCGTTGCCAGGGCGATTCCTGTGAATCCCTTGTTCTAACGTTAGGCTCTGCAAAGGTTCGGGATCGTTTCCCCGATTGCCATACGGGACGGGGGTGAGGGCAACAAAACTGACCTGCTTGCCCCGACGCTATGAGGCGCATACCTCGCGTCAGCTCCCCCTCCTGAACAGGTATAATCTACTACGAAGCGATGAGGGAACCTAAAATCATCATACCAGACGATTTTCGCATCTACTTCGAGCGCGACGACGGGGTCGTGAAGTATCCCGACCCGCTCTTGCGCAAGACGGCGAAACCCGTGCAGCGCATCACGCCCGACCTGAACGAGCTGATTGACCACATGGTTCGCGTGATGAAAAAAGCGAAGGGCGTGGGACTGGCAGCACCTCAGGTAGGCGTCCCCCTGCGGATTATCGTGATTGCGCCTCCAGAGCAGCAGCCCCGCGTGATTATCAACCCGCAGGTGCTGGAACGCGTGGGCGAGCAGACGGGACTGGAAGGCTGCCTCAGTATCCCCCAGCTGTTCGGGGATGTGAAACGCGCGAAGCATATTACCCTGCGTGGCGTGAACCGCCACGGCAAACCGATTCGCCTGCACTTAGAGGACGACCCCGCTCGGATTGCGCTACATGAAGTGGATCATCTGGAAGGCATCCTGTTCATCGATCGCGCGATTCAGGAGACTTTGCGCTGGGAGCATCCCCAGAACGAGAACGAGGAGGAGATTATCTGAGCCGTTCGCGCATCATCTATTTCGGTTCGGGGGCGTTCGCGGTACCTGCAGTGGAGCGGCTGCACGGCGCGGGCTATCCGGTTCTGTGTGTCGTGAGCCAGCCGCCCAAGCCTGCGGGACGCGGCATGCGCCTTCAGAAAACCCCCGTCCACGAACTGGCAGAGTCGCTGAGGCTGCCAGTGCTAACTCCTCATCGCGCCCGCGACCCAGAGTTTATTGAGCAGATACGCGCCCTCGCGCCTGACCTCATCGTGCTGGCGTCCTACGGCAAAATCCTGCCTCAGAGCCTGCTGGAGATTGCGCCGCTGGGCAACTGGAACCTGCACGCTTCGCTGCTGCCCAAGTATCGCGGCGCGTCGCCCATCCAGTACGCGATTCTAAACGGCGAGACCGAAACAGGCGTGACGCTGATGGAGATGGTCGCCGAGATGGACGCGGGCGATGTGTACCTGCAGGTTCGCGAGCCGATTCTGCCCGACGACGACTACGGCAGTTTGGAGGCGCGCCTTGCCCAGCGCGCTGCCGATTTGCTGATGGAGGGTTTGGAACGCCTGCAGGTGGGCACACTCACCCGAACCCCCCAGAACCATGCCGAAGCGACCTATGCGCCGCTGATTACCAAAGCGGACTGCCGCATTCGCTGGGATGAGCCTGCTGAGCGGTGTCGGAACCGCATTCGCGCGTTTGCGCCTAAGCCGGGCGCGTATGCGTATTGGCGAGGGAAAATGCTGAAGGTTTGGAAGGCGGAGGTGGTTCACCTCACCCCCCCAGCCCCCCTCTCCGTAAACGGAGAGGGGGGAGAGCCTCTCGATGCACGATGCGACTCCCCCCCTCCGTTTACGGAGAGGGAGCTGGGGGATGAGGTGCCATCACACGCGGAGAGGGGATTGAGCGGTGAGGTGTTATCCACTGACCCCGACAACTTCCTCGTTGCCTGCGGCGTGGGTGCGCTGCGCCTGCTGGAGGTGCAGCCCGAAAGCCGCCTGCGCATGGATATTCGCGCCTTTGTGAACGGCTATCGCCCGCAGGTGGGCGAGCGGATGGAGTAAACCGAATGTGTGGACGATTCGCGCTGTATGCCGATGGAGAGCAGCTCGCATGGCGGTTTGGGGTGCCGGTACCCCGACCGATTGCGCCACGCTACAACATCGCGCCGAGCCAGCCCGTACTTGCCCTACGCCACAATCGCGACGCCAAAACACGCGAATGGATACACTTCGTCTGGGGCTTAGTGCCCAGCTGGGCGCAAGACCCCAGCATCGGCAACCGCATGATTAACGCCCGTGCCGAGACCCTGCGCGAGAAACCCGCCTTCCGCAATGCCTATCGATATCGACGCTGCATCGTGCCTGTGAGCGGGTTCTACGAGTGGAAAAAAGTCGGTCGCACCAAGCAGCCCTACTTCGTGCGCCCTGCCGACGACCTGCCGATGGGACTTGCAGGCTTGTGGGAAACATGGCGCAGCCCTGACGGGAGCGAACTGGAGACCTGCACGATTATCACGACCGACGCGAACGCCGTGATTCGCCCTCTGCACAATCGGATGGCGGTGGTGTTGCCCCCTGACGCTTACGAACTATGGCTCCGCCCCGACGCGCCGCTTGCGGAACTCGACGCGCTGCTGCAGCCCGCGCCTGAGGATTTGCTGATTGCCTATCCCGTCAGTCCGCGCGTGAACAGCCCTGCGAACGACGCCCCCAGCCTCATCGCGCCAGTGAAACAGGGGAATGAGGACGAATTAAGGCTCTTTTGAAACACATGGAAGTTTCACTTAGTAAATCGGAACGCAGCGCATGCCTCTGGCGCGACGGCGTCCCTGCCGTCGCTTTGCCAGGTGCACTTCGTAACGACGATGGCGGGAACGCCATCGTACTTCGTCAGTCAAGTCGGTCGGATAGCGTTGCGTTCTCACAGGACATGTGCCTGCACTTGCTATCGTTCTTAGGGGTTGTCGAGTATGTTGAATGAGGTATCCTTGAACCTGTGGGATCTGCTCTCCTCACCGGGTCATTCACACAGTACGCATACGCATTCGGCGTGAGCGGGGCATAGAGCGACCCCAACCGCGGGTCTTGCTGCAGGAACCGCCCGACCGTCGGGTCATACCAGCGCACGCCGACTTTGACCAAGCCGCCCGTCTCCGTCAGCGCGTTCCGATACAGCCACGCCCCGTTCCAGTCGACCTGCCTCCTCCCGCTCACCAAGTCGCCAAGGGGGTCGGTAGTCGGCACATTCGCCGACGAGTTATTGATTCCTGCCAGATCCCTACGCAGGTTCCAGCGCAGGTACAGGCACACCGTTGCGCGGAATCCGCTGGGGCTTCCTACATAGTCGCCCAGCTGCACCGCAAACTGGAGCGTATACCAGCCCTATGCGGGTTGGAACGAGCCTTGCCACGGCGTATCGCTGGGCTGTCCCAGCGCGAACATCGTAAATTCGTGGAAAACGATTTTTCATCCCTCAATACCCCAGTTCAAAGAAGTAGCGCAGCCACTGTCCGGCGATGGGCGCGGCAATCGCGCCGCCGCCGCCCGCCTCCTCCGCCATCACGCAGATTGCCACACGCGGGTTCTCGGCAGGGGCGAAGGCGATGAACCATGCGTGCGTCTTGCCCCCCTTGCGGAACTCGGCGGAGCCGGTCTTGCCCGCCACGCGCACGCCAGGCACACGCGCTGCGCCCGCCGTACCCCGCTCCACCACGCGCACCATGCCCTCGATCACGGCGTCCCAGTGCTGCGGCGACGCCTCGTAGCGGTGAATCACTTCGGGTTCGATGGTCTCCAGCAGCTGTCCGTCGGGCGTGCGGATTTCCTTCACCATGTGGGGGCGGTACATCACGCCGCGATTGGCGATGCCCATCGTCATCACCGCGCCCTGCAACGGCGTAATCGTCAGGTAGCCCTGTCCGATGCCGTAGTTGAGCGTCTCGCCGCCGTACCAGGGCTGCTTGAGGACCTCGCGTTTCCACTGCGTGTCGGGAACCAGCCCCTTGCGTTCGTGGGGCAGGTCGATGCCTGTGCGCTCACCCAGCCCGAACGCCCGCGAGAGTTGTGCGAGGTTGTCGGGTCCCAGCTTCTGCGCCAGCTGATAGTAAAACACATCGCACGAGAGCGCGATGGAGTTATAGAAGTCCACATAGCCGTGCCGTCGCCAGCAGCGGAAGGTGCGTGTTCCAGCACGATAGCCCCCAACGCAGGTCACGCCCGTCTGTGTTGTAATCAACCCGCGTTGGAGACCCTCCAGCGCGACGATGGGCTTGAAAATCGAGCCGGGCGCGTAGGCAGATTGGATGGCGCGATTGTTCAGCGGGGCGCGCGGGTCGTTAATCAGTGGACGCCAGATGTGATTAGGAATGCGCGGCACGAACAGGTTCGGGTCAAACGACGGCTGACTGACCATCGCCAGCACCTCGCCCGTGCGCGGGTCTAACGCCACAAGCGAACCGATATGTCCCTGCATCAGCTCGAACGCTTTCTGCTGCAGGCGCAGGTCGACGCTCAGCACGACGCGATTGCCCGGCGTCGGCTCGAACTCCTGCAGGGTGCGCACGCGCTTGCCCAGCGGGGTGACCTCCACCTGCTCGCCGCCCGGTTTGCCGTGCAGGTACGATTCATAGGCGCGTTCGATGCCGTTCTTGCCGACGAAGTCGGTTCCGTCGTAGAGGCGCATGCTGAGCCAGTCGCTCGCCTCTTCCTGACGCGCGGAGTACTCTTTCAACTCCTCCTGTGAAATCTGCCCCACATAGCCCAGCAGGTGGGCGAAGAGTTTACCGTGCGGATAACGGCGCATCGCCTGCAGCGAGACCTCCACTTCGGGCAGGTTATACTGGCTCTCCAGCAGGTCGACGGCTTGCTCGAACGCCACGCCCTTTTGCACCGCCAGCGGCGTGTAGGGGTTGATTTTGGGGTTTTCAATAAGCTCGCGCAGTTCGTCGGGCTGCATGCCGAGCCGTTGCGCCACGAGGGGGATGCGTTCGGGGTTGCGTCGCAGCCTATCGGGGATGACACTCACGATAATCTGAGCGCGATTGGTCGCCAGTACGCGCCCGTTGCGGTCGACAATCAGCCCGCGGGGGGGCGCGACGCGTAGCAGGCGAGTGCGCACCAGCTCCGCGCGAGCGGCGAGCTCCTCGCCGTTGAGAATCTGCAGATACCACAGGCGCGCCGTCAGCAGGCTCAGCACGACCACGACGGCGAGCAGCATCCCGTACTCGCGCCCAGTGATGACGCGCTTCTCCTCGCGACGGATGCCCAGATACCGTTTCGGACGCTCTATCATCGCACTCGGACGCCGTGGCGGTTGCAGCGTTGTTTCGGCTCCTTGCCTTTCTCGAAGCGTTTCCGCACGACTTCGGGGCAGTAGTCGGTGGCGACCAGTCCCGTGTCGGCGCAGACGCTGACGGTGGCGTATTCGGGTGGTGGCGGGGGCGGCGGCGGGGCGGGCGGTTTCGATTCGCGCGGCGCGCCGCTGGCGACGCTGGGCGCGGCGTCGCCTGTGCGCGGCGTGGTGGGCGCGCTCGAGATGGGCGTGGTCGTCGCACCTGAGACGACGGGCGGCTCTGGCTCAGGACGGCTCGTCGTTTCTTCAGGTGTGCGCGGCGGCTCCTCCGCGGGCGGGGCAATCGGCGGCGGAGGCTCTTCGTCCTCCTGCTCCACGACGGGCGGCTCAGGCTCAGGCGTCGGCGCAGGCTCCACCACCGCAGGCTCCGACGGGCGCGCCCACCGCGCCCGCAGCTTCTTCTCAATCGCGTTCACCTGCTCCATCAGGTCCGCCCAGATGCGCGCGCACACCGTCCCCCCGTATACGCGCCGCATCGGGCGATACTCCCAGCGTTGCGTCTGCGGGTTATAATACTCGCTGGCGACCCACACCACCGCGAGGTACTCGTCCGTGTAGCCCACGAACCATGCGTCGCGATAGTCGCTCGTGGTGCCCGTTTTCCCGCGGGCGTTGGGGATGCGCGCCGCCGCTCTGCCCGTGCCACTCACGACGGCTTTACGCAGGATTTCGTCGATCCACTCTGCGCTCTGTTGCGACAGCACATTCGGTGTGATTTGCCCTGTTTGCTCCATCAGCGCGACGCCGTTGCGGTCTTCCACACGCCGCAGCATGAACGGCTCGATGCGGTTGCCCTTGAGCGCGAACACGCTGTAGGCTTCCGCCAGTTCTATCGGTTTGACGGCGGACGCGCCCAGGGCGAGAGGCAACACGGGGTCTAACGGCGATTCGATGCCGAAGCGCGTGCGGGCGAACTCGGCGACGCGGTCGATGCCCACGAGTTGCGCCGCGCGCACGGCAGGGATGTTGATCGACGATGCGAGCGCGCGCGTCACGCTCACACTGCCGCGGAACCTGCCGTCGGCGTTTTGCGGACGCCAGCGCTTGCCTCCGCCCCCTGGCAGGCTCAGCGGCGTATCGGAGAGCGTAGAGTTCGGCGTGAGCTTGCCCAGTGCGAACGCCGTGGCGTACACAATCGGCTTGAAGGCGGAGCCGGGCTGTCGTCGCCCTTGCGTGATGTTATTATACTGCGACCGCCTGAAGTTTACCCCGCCCACCAGCGCGCGGATTTCGCCTGTGCGCAGGTCAATCAGCACAATCGCGCCTTGCGTGACGCCCTGCGACTGGAACGCCTGCACGCCGCGCTGCAACGCCGACTCCGCCGCGCGCTGCATCTCCATGTGCAGGGTAGTGTAGACTTTCAAGTTGCCTTGCAGCAGCAGTTCGCGTCCATACTGGGCTTCCAGCTCGCGCAGCACATCCATCACGAAGTAGGGCGCGAGGAAGCGCGAGCGCGGGCGGCTGCGGGCGAGGCGCAACGACTCCGCTTTCGCAGCGTCGCGCTGGGCGGGCGTGATGTAGCCCTCCTGCGCCATCAGGTTCAGCACCAGATTGCGCTGGAAAATCGCCTCGTCGGGGTTGCTAAACGGGTCGTAGCCCGAGGGACGCTGGGGCAGCGCGGCTAACAGCGCACATTCAGCTAAGGTCAACTGCTCCAGCGGCTTGTTGAAATAGACCCGCGCCGCCGCCTTGACCCCATACGCCCCGTTGCCGTAATAGACCTGGTTCAGGTACAGCTCCAGGATGCGCTCTTTGGTCAGGCGGCGCTCCATCTCCTGCGCGAGGATAATCTCCTGCATCTTGCGGGCGACGGTGCGTTGCTGCGTCAGGAACACATTCCGCGCGAGCTGCTGCGTGAGCGTGCTGCCCCCCTGCTTGATGTCGCCCTCCGTGAGGTTCACCCAGAGCGCGCGGGCTGTGCCGCGCCAGTCTACCCCGCTGTGCTGCCAGAACCGCCGATCCTCTTTGGCAATCGTGGCGTTAATGAGGTGCTTAGGAATCTCCTCTAAAGTTGCGGGTTCGCGATACTCTTCGGCGATTCGCGCCAGCATCACGCCGTCGGCGGCATAGATGAAGCTTGCTTCGCGCGGCTGATAGTTCTCGATGACGCTCACGGAGGGCATCATCTGGGCAACCTGATAATATAGCACGCCTGCGAAGGTCATCCCGCCCAGCAGGAGTATCAAAAACAGCAGGGTGAGATACGCGAGCAGCCGCTTCCACCAGCGCCGTTTTTTGCGTTTGCGCGACTGCGCCTGCCCACCCGCCGACATCGCCTTGCGCATAGACACGAGAAAGTATACCTGTTACGGAAGCAGGGGATCCCTCCTTTGAGTCGAAAGTAGTTATAATTATTCTGGAGGCGTGCGATGAAGCCGAAACAACCGAGTCAGGAAAAACTGCAGCAGATGACGCGCCGCTACTTCTTCAAGGTATGCGGTTATGGGATTGGCGCGCTCGCGCTGAATGCGCTGATGCAGCAGAATCTGTTCGCGTCCAGCCGAACGAACCCACTCGCGCCGAAACCGCCCCATTTCAAGCCCCGCGCGAAACGAATCATTTTTCTGTTTATGGCAGGCGCGCCGTCGCAGATCGATTTATTTGACCCTAAACCGACGCTTCAGCAATACAATGGGCAGCCCTGTCCTGAGAGCCTGCTAAAGGGCGAGCGGTTTGCCTTTATCAAGGGCACGCCTACCCTGCTTGGCTCGCCCTACAAGTTCCAGAAACACGGGCAGGCAGGGATTGAGGTTTCGGAACTGCTGCCCAATATCGCCAAAATCGTGGACGATATCTGCGTCATCCGTTCGATGCAGACCGACCAGTTCAACCACGCACCCGCGCAGATTTTTATGAACACAGGACATCAGTTGCCCGGACGCCCCAGCATGGGCAGCTGGCTCACCTACGGGCTGGGCACAGAGAACCAGGATCTGCCCGGTTTCGTGGTGCTGATTTCGGGCGCGAATCGTCCCGACGGCGGGCACGCCTGCTGGAGCAGCGGGTTCCTGCCCACCGTGTATCAGGGCGTGGAGTTCCGCAAACAGGGCGACCCCGTGCTGTATCTTTCCAACCCCGACGGCGTCGACCCTGAGGCGCGCCGCGCCGTGATTGAAGCCGCGAATGACCTGAACCGCCGTAAGCAGGCGCAAATCGGCGACCCCGAAATCGAGACGCGCATCGCCAACTACGAACTCGCCTACCGAATGCAGAGCAGCGTGCCTGAACTGATGGACATCAGCAAGGAGCCAGAGTATATCCATCAGCTCTACGGCACCACGCCGGGCAAACCGTCGTTTGCGAACAACTGCCTGCTGGCGCGACGGCTCGTAGAGCGCGGCGTGCGGTTCGTGCAGCTTTACCACCGTGGTTGGGACCATCACGGCTCGGGCGAGGGGGACAGTATCACTAAAGGATTGCCCCAGCTGTGCCGCGAGGTGGATCAGGCGAGCGCAGCGCTGGTGATTGACCTCAAACAGCGCGGGCTACTGGACGACACGCTGGTCATCTGGGGTGGCGAGTTTGGGCGCACGCCGATGAACGAGGGGCGCGGCGGTTCCACCTATCTGGGACGCGACCACCATCCCCGCGCATTCACCATCTGGATGGCGGGCGGCGGAATCAAGCCCGGAATCGTCTATGGCGCGACCGACGAACTCGGCTACACCATCACCGAGAACCCCGTACATGTGCATGACCTGCACGCCACGATTCTGCACCTGATGGGCATCGACCACACGCGCCTGACCTACTGGTATCAGGGACGCAACTTCCGCTTGACCGATGTGTTCGGGCGTGTGGTGGAGGGGATTATCGGTTAGCGGGCTCGAGTGTCCTGCCGACGCTACGCCTGCGCTCGCTTAGCGTCGGCGCCCCTGCCGACGAGGTGTGCTACTTGCACCCCCAATCAGTATAATTGCAGCTGTTCGCGGGAACCGACGCGCGCCTCGCGAAAACAAGCGTAGGAGGGACACACGATGAGGCACATGATTCTCTGGGGGCTTGCAATCGCGGTGTTGATGGTGGTCGCGCTGGGTGGAATCATGCTGGCGTCTCGCGGCAAAACGTGGGGTGCGCTGCCCGGACGAGTTGTTCACACTTTCCCTGACGGAAAACAGTTAGTGCTGCTGCAGGTTGGCTTTGAGAATGAACACAAACTTGTTTATCGCCAAGCAGGTCGCTGGAGCGAGGGTGAGCTAACGCTGCGGGCGAGCGGCATAGCGAACCGCACGCTGGGGGTGTGGCTGGGGGTTTACGACCCGCGCACTCAGGCGTGGGCAAAGCCTCAAGTGCGCCAGTCGCTGATTCAGGTGGGCGAAGATGCGTATCTACCAGAGCGGTTCGTCTCGCGCGTCGAGTCGCGCTCTGGAGACAGAGCATACTTCATTATTCCGCTGGCGCCTGACCCCGACAAGGATTTACCAGTAGCGGAGCCACTGCTGTATGCAATCGAGCCGACGACCGCTTCAAGTGCGACACTGTGGCTCTGGCTCGACTCGCAGACGCAACCGCTTCGTGTGCCTGTGGATTTACCGGCGTCGGTTCCGCGTCCTGAGTCGATTACTTCGGCGGCGCGCTTGCCCCAGCGTCAGCGTGCGGGCGCGGTTGAAGTGGAGTTTCACGGGTTGAAGTACGGCAACTACACTGTCGGCGACCGTCTGGGCACGTTTCTTGCGCCCGACTTGCGCGTGTGGGTGAACGGCAAGCCCGACGACCGTTGGGGCGCATATATCTACGAAATCGGCGCGGGCGCGTATAAAACGCCTCCCGTATCGCTCACGCCGCCGCCAGCCGCCGTCTCTCCGTGGGCAGTTACTGCCTACGTACAGTGCTATGACCCGACGGCGCTCACACGCGACCAGTTCTCGGACTATACGGATGTAACGGTACCTGCGCCGCACCCGCAGCAGATAATCCCGATTGGGCGCACTTTGAAAGCGGCAGACGTGCAGCTGCGCGCCCTCGCGCTGGTCGGCGCAGGCGAACTGCATTACCGCAAGGGCGAGCCGCTGCCGACACAGACGCGCCCCCTCCCAAAAGGCGCAGCCTCCGCATTCTTCCTGAGCCACCAAGAAGCGTACGTGGTCTCTGATGAACCCTATCTCCTATGCGAACTGACGCTTCCTGAGCCGCCAGACGGCTCCTACGGCGCAGGATACCACTACGTGGCTTTCGGGGGCGATGCCGAGGAAGTAGAGATTTTTATCGCGGTGGTGAATGCGCAAGGTAAGCGGGTTCATCTGAGCAGTCGTGTGATGGACGACGTGCTGAAACAGGTCAAGAGCAATCCCAGCCTCGTGGCGATTCCGCTGGAGACGGAGAACGCTGTGGGGCAGCTGCGCATGCGTTTGGGCGTGCAGCGCAGGCGCGTTGTCTCGTTCCTGATGCCCCTGATGCAGGAAACGGCGCAAGTGGCGCGCGCCATCCAGAGCGCATTGGCGTGGTATCAGGTGGGCGAGTTCCAGCGGTTCGAGCAGACCCTCCAGCAGTGCCTGCGCGACCATGCCGACAGTCGCGACCCGTTGACGCTTGCCTCTCTGGGGTTGTTCTGCACGCTCGCGCCGCTGCCTTCAGACTCGTTCAAGCCACTGCTGGGGCGGCTGAAACAGCTGGCGCAGCAGGAACCAGACTCCTACGCCTATCAGCTGGCGTTCGCGGCGACCGCCGTCCGTGCAGGACGCCCCAAAGACGCCTTGCCCTCCCTGAAGCGTCTTCATAGCCTGTCTGATTCCGACCCGCTGGTGTACCTGTGGTATGCGCGGGCGCTGTTGGCAGCGGGTGAGCGCGAGCAGGCAGCGAAAGTGGCGACGCCTCAGTTGTTGGATCGTACACTGCAGGCGAATCAGCATGAAGACGATCTGCTCCGACGCGGGGCGGTACAGGCGCTGGTGGATGACCTTCGGCAAGGTATGTGAGAACGAAATGCCTCGCTCGGCTATAATATTAACGGAGGCGCAACGATGAGCCAGAAAACTATCACAGAACGCAAGCAGCGGTTTGAGTCGCTCTCAGGTATCGAAATCAAGCGTTTTTATACGCCGCAGGATATTGCGCATCTGGACTATCAGCACGATTTGGGCAATCCAGGCGAGTACCCCTTCACGCGCGGGCTGTACGAAACGGGCTACCGCACGAAGTTGTGGACGGTACGCCAGTTCTCGGGCTTCGCCACACCCGAAGAGACGAACCAGCGCTACAAGTACCTGATTGAGCAGGGGCAGACGGGGCTGTCGGTGGCGTTCGACCTGCCGACGCTGATGGGCGTGGATCCCGACGACCCCGAAGCCGAAGGCGAGGTGGGCAAGTGCGGCGTGAGCGTCGCCTCGCTGGAAGATATGGAGATTCTGTTCGACGGCATCGACCTCGCGAACATCACCACCTCGATGACCATCAACGCCCCAGCGATTATGATTTGGGGCATGTATCTGGCGGTGGCGGAGAAGCGCGGCATCCCGCTGGAGAAACTGTCGGGCACGATTCAAAACGACATCCTGAAGGAGTTCATCGCGCAGAAGGAGTGGGTCTATCCGCCTGAGCCGCACATGAAACTCATCGTGGACACGATTGAGTTCGCGACCTACCATGTGCCCAACTGGCACCCTGTGAGTGTGAGCGGCTACCACATCCGTGAGGCGGGCGCGACCGCTGTGCAGGAGCTGGCGTTTACACTCTCCGACGGATTCGAGTATGTGCGCTGGTGCTTAGACCGCGGGCTACATATCGACGACTTCGCGCCCAAGTTTTCGTTCTTCTTTAATGCGCACATCGACTTTTTCGAGGAGATCGGCAAGTACCGTGCGGCGCGGCGCATTTGGGCGCGTGAGATGCGCGAGACCTTCGGCGCGAAGAATCCGCGCTCGTGGTGGATGCGCTTCCATACGCAGACGGCGGGCGTCTCGCTCACGATGCAGCAGCCATATGTGAACCTGATTCGCTCCACAATTGAGGCGTTGGCGGCGGTGTTGGGCGGCACGCAATCGCTCCATGTGAACTCGTTCGACGAGGCGTGGGCGCTACCGACGGAGGAAGCCGTGCTGCTCTCGCTGCGCACGCAGCAGGTAATAGCCCACGAATCGGGCGTGACGAACACGGTTGACCCGCTGGGCGGCTCGTACTTCGTAGAGTGGATGACCGACAAGATGGAAGAGGGCGCGCGTGAATACTTCCGCCGCATCGAGGAGGAGGGCGGCGTGATTCCTGCGATTAAGAGCGGCTTCTTCCAGCAGGAAATCGCCGACGCCGCGTATCGATTCCAGCAGCGCGTGGAAGAGCGCGACTTCATCTGGGTCGGCATCAACGAATACCAGATGGACGAGGAGCCAATCCCGTTCCGTATCCTGAAAATCGAGCATGAGGCGCACGAGAAGCAGGTCAAGCGCATCGCCGACCTGCGCCGCCGACGCGACAATCGGGCAGTGGCGCAGGCGTTGAAAGACCTCGTCGCCGCTGCCCGACGCGAAGAGAACCTGATGGTTCCGATTCTGGACGCGATTAAAGCCTACGCCACGCTCGGCGAAATGGTGAACGCGCTCAAAGAGGTGTACGGAACCTACACGGAAGGAGCGGTGATTTAGCAGGTTCCATCTTTTTTACTCAAACAACTCGCCGACGCGAACCACCACTCTGTAGCACGGACAAGAATGTCCGTGCTACGAGGGTGCGCCTGCGTGAATATGCATTACCGTGCGGTTGCGCGGGGTGTGCAGATACTGCTGCACGACGCGCTGCACATCGGCAGGCGTAATTGCAAGCAGGCGTTCGAGCGCGCGGTTCAGCCTGTCGGGGTCGCCCTCGAACGCTGCGAAGTACGCCAGCCCCAGTGCGCGCCCAAGAGGGCTTTGCATGCCGTAATAGAGGTTGTCGCTCCAGCGTTGGGCGAGTAGCATCGTGCGCACGCGCTCCAGCTCGCGCTCCGACACGCCCTCCTCCGCAAGCTTTTGAATCTGCTCGTACAGCACGGCTTCCACGCGCTCAGGCTCTACATGCGGGTGATGCAGCACGAACAATCGGAACAGGCTGGGCGCAGGGCGCGCCTCCGCGCCGCCCGACACGCTGACAGCAATCTGCTCCTGCTTCACGAGTCGCTGGTAAAGCCGCGAGGCGCGCCCGTCCACCAGCAAGTCGCCCACGATTTGGAGCGCGTCGTTCTCTAATGTGCCGCGCGGCGGGATTTTCCATGTGAGCGCAACAGCAGGCACGCTCGCCAGCGGGTCGTGGAACACCTCGCGCCGCTCCCCGCGGTCAGGCTCCGACACACCCACAGGCGGCGGCGCAGGCTGCGCGGGGATGTCGGCGAAGTATCTCTCTATCCACTCGCACGCCGTCGCCGCGTCGTAGTCGCCCGCCACGACCAGAATCGCGTTATTCGGCGCGTAGTAGGTACGGAAAAACGCCTGCACATCCTCCAGCGTCGCGTTGTCCAGGTCCTCCATCGAGCCGATGATGGAGTGCTGGTTTGCGAAGTTATCGTAGGCGATTTCGCGCAGGCGTTCCATCGCGCGGGCGTAGGGCTGATTGTCCACGCTCAGCCGACGCTCCTCTTTGACGACTGCGCGCTGGTTGTCTAAGTTCTCCTGCGAAACTTGCAGCGAACGCATCCGATCCGACTCCAGCCACAAGCCCAGCGGCAACTTCGAGGCGGGTAATAGTTCAAAATACGCCGTCATATCATACGAGGTGAAGCCGTTCAGCACGCCACCGTTGGATTCGACATACTTGAAATGCATCTCGCGCGGCACATTCTCCGAGCCTTGAAACATCATATGCTCGAACAGGTGCGCGAAGCCCGTTTTGCCGCGCGGCTCGTTCACCGAGCCGACTTTATACAATACCAGCACGGCGACGGTGGGCGCGACCGTATGCGGCGATAGAATCACCTGCAAGCCGTTTGGCAGCGTGTAGGTTTCGTACTCGATGCGCGTGGGTATCGGCATGGCAGGAGTATACCCCCGCTTTACACTCAAGGTACAATTCCCCCGTGCTGCTTACCATCACAACGACCTACCAACCTGCAACCGACTTGGGCTACCTGCTGCACAAGCATCCAGCGCGCGTGCAGCGGTTCGGGCTGAACTGGGGCGAGGCGGTCGTATTCTACCCGGAAGCGACTGAGACGCGCTGCACCGCCGCGTTGCTGCTGGAGTTGAACCCTGTCGCGCTGGCGCGGGGGCGTGAGAACCTGCTGAGCGCGTATGTCAGCCCGCAGGCGTATACAGTCAACTCGCTGATGAGTACGGCGATTGCCGAAGTGTTCCGCACGGCGATGGCAGGGCGATGCGACAAACGCCCCGAGCTGGTCAACACGCCCCTGCCGCTGGAGGCGTCCCTGCCCACGCTGCCATGTAAGGGCGGCGAGAGCTTGCTGCGCGAGCTGTTCGAACCGCTGGGCTACGCCGTTGAAGCCACGCCCATCCCCCTTGACGAGCAGTTCCCCGACTGGGGCGAGAGCCGTGTCTATTCGGTGCGCCTGCGCCACGCGATTCGGCTGTACGAGCTGCTACGCCATCTGTATATCCTGATTCCCGTGCTGGACGGCGAGAAACATTACTATATCAGCGAGGCGGAGGTGGAGAAGCTGCTTCGACAGGGGCAGGAGTGGCTACCCGACCACCCCGCCCGCGAGCGCATCATCGCCCGCTACTTGAAGTATCGTCCCGCGCTGATTGAGCAGGCGTTGGCGAGTATCCTGCGCGAGGAGGTGACGCCCGAAACGATTGCACTCGAAGCCCCCGTATGGCTCGAAATCGCGCTGGAGAAACCCATGAGCCTGCAGGACCAGCGTGTCGGCGCAGTGATTGCCACGCTCAAATCGCTGGGAGCGCGGCGCGTGCTGGATCTGGGCTGCGGCGAGGGCGCGCTGCTGACGCAACTCGTGAAAGAGCGCGGCTTCGAGCAAATTACAGGGCTGGATGTGTCGCTGACCCGCCTGCGCATCACCGAGCGGAAGCTCAAGCGCGAGATAGAAACAGGACATGTGCGCCTGCTACACGGCTCGCTGGTCTATTTAGATGACCGCTTACAGGGCTACGACGCCGCTGTGCTGATGGAGGTGATGGAGCATATCGAGCCGACGCGGCTGGATATGGTAGAGCGGGTGGTGTTCGAGCATGCGCAGCCCCGCGCCGTGATTATCACCACGCCCAACCGCGATTACAACCCCCTGTTCGGCTTAGAGACGGGCAAACTGCGCCATCCCGACCACCAGTTCGAGTGGTCGCGCGCCGAATTTCGAGCATGGGCGGAGCGCGTCGCGCAGCAGTACGGCTATACCGTGCGCTTCTCGGGTGTCGGCGCGGAGCATCCCGACTATGGCTGCCCTACCCAGATGGCGGTTTTTGAGCTTACAGCGCAGGTGCACTAATGTTGGGAGGCGAGTAAGAGCGTGTGTAGGAATAGGAAGTGGTACTTTTCAAGCACTGATGGTGCGTGAAGGAAAAGTGAACCGATACAGCCGATGTGGTTTGAATAAATAGTTGACCGTTGTTCTACTGGTGGGAAGTCTCCAGCGAATCAATTCGCGCCCACGCAATCGAGAGATCTCGCCTACGCGGGTTTTTCGAGTGGGTGGGCGCGAGTTGATTCGCTTGGGCAGATCCATCACCCACCACTTACTGGAGAGATCTCTAAAGTTTTACTTCACATACACGCTCTAAGGGCAACTCCTGCCGCGAGTTCAAGTAGCACAAATCGTCCCCGCCGACGATGCAATTGAAACCCCGTTTGGTAAGTCTCTCAAAGGTTAAGTCGTCCCTTTTTGCCCTATCCCTGCGTCAAAGCCACCCCCACCCCAACCCTCCCCGCAAGCGGGGAGGGGCGGGGTGGGGGTAACTTTGGCGCAGGCATGGGGGTAAAAAGGAACGATTTCACATTGGAGGGACTTAATAGAGCGGTAGGTATACTCTCCCAGACCAGTACCGTGCAGTCGAACGAAGCAGAACCCATTATCGAATATCTCGACTCATGCGCCTTGAGATACCTGAACTCTCAGTGGTAGTGTTGGTGGGCGCGTCGGGGGCGGGCAAAAGTACCTTCGCCCGACGGTGGTTTTTGCCGACCGAAATCGTCTCCTCCGACGCCTGCCGCGCCATGATTGCCGACGACGAGAACGACCAGTCCGCCACCCCACATGCCTTCGACCTGCTACACACGATTGTCGTGAAGCGGCTCACGCTGGGCAAGCTCGCCGTCGTCGACGCCACGAATCTGTACCCTGAAGACCGCAAGCAGTATTTGCAACTGGCGCAGCAGTATCACGCAATGCCCGTGGCGATTGTGTTGGCGTTACCCGAATCGGTGTGTATGGAGCGCAACGCCGCGCGCCCCGACCGCACTCTACGCGAATCTGTGATACGGCGTCAGGCGGAGGCGGCGCGCAAATCCATCCGCCAGCTGGAGCGTGAGGGCTTTCGCTATGTGTATGTGCTGCGCACACCTGAAGAGATGGAGAGCGCGGAAATCGTGCGCACGCCCCTGCGCCCGAACCTGCACCGCAGCGACACGGGTCCCTTCGATATCATCGGCGATGTGCATGGCTGCCACGAGGAGCTGATTGCCCTGCTGGGGCAACTTGGCTGGCGTCTGGAGGGCGACTGCCCCACGCACCCCGACGGGCGAAAGGCGGTCTTCGTGGGCGACCTGGTAGATCGCGGGCTCAACTCCGTCGGCGTGCTGCAGCTGGCGATGCGCATGGTTCACGCGGGCGTCGCCTACGCCGTGCTGGGCAACCACGACAATAAACTGCTACGCTACCTGTGGGGGCGTCAGATACAAATCTCACACGGCATGGAGCGCACCCTGCAGGAGCTGGAGTCGCAGCCGTCCGAGTTCCGAGACACCCTGCGGGAGTTTCTGGAAGGCCTGCCCAGCCACCTGGTGCTGGACAACGGCAAACTGGTTGTGGCGCACGCGGGCATCAAGGAAGCCTACATCGGGCGGTCGTCGCCGCGCATACGCGATTTCTGTCTGTACGGCGAGACGACGGGCGAAAGCGACGAGTTCGGCTACCCTGTGCGCCTGAACTGGGCGGCGGACTATCGCGGCGACGCGCTCATCGTGTACGGACACACGCCCAACCCCGAACCGCTGTGGCAGAACAACACTGTGAATATCGACACGGGCTGTGTGTTCGGCGGTAGGCTGACCGCGCTGCGCTACCCTGAACGGGAGACCGTCAGCGTATCCGCTTTGCAGACCTACTACGCCCCCGCGCGCCCCCCAAAGCCGCTTCAGGTAGACACACTGCCCAATCTGCGCATCGAGGATGTAAGGGGCAAGCAGTATATCGCCACGCGCCTGCACGGAACCATCCTGCTGCGCGAGGACAAGACCGCCCCCGCGCTGGAAGCTCTGAGCCGATTTGGGGTCGACCCGCGCTGGATTATCTACCTGCCCCCGACGATGGCGCCTGTGGACACCGCGAACGAACCCGACCTGCTGGAACACCCCGACGAGGCGTTCGCTTACTATCGGCATCAGGGCGTGCATCAGGTCGTATGCGAGCAGAAGCATATGGGATCGCGCGCGATTGTGATAGTGTGCCGCGACGAGTCCGCGCCCCGCAGGCGGTTCGGCGTACCTGCAGAGACGCTGGGCGTGATTTACACGCGCACGGGCAGGCGGTTTTTTGACGATTCGGAGTGGGAGCGCGCGCTGCTTGCCCACCTGCGCGATGCGGCGGAGAAAACAGGGCTGTGGGACGCGCTGAACACCGACTGGCTGCTGCTGGACGCCGAATTGATGCCGTGGTCGGCGAAGGCGCAGGAACTGCTGCGCACTCAGTACGCGCCCACCGCCGCCGCAGGGCTGACCGCCGTTGGCGCGGCGCTAACGATTGCCCCCGACGAACTCAAGCCGACACTGCAAGCCCGCTACGATGCCCTGCAACGCTACCGAGACGCCTACCGACGCTACTGCTGGCAAGTGAGCAGCCCCGAAGACCTGCGCCTTGCGCCCTTCCACCTGTTAGCCAGCGAAGGCGCTGTGCATACCCACAAGCCCCACACCTGGCATCTGGAGCAGATTGAGCAACTCTGTAAGGCGGGCGAGGCGCTGGGCAAGCCCACTTTGCAAATGACCGAGTGGCGACTGGTAGACACTACCGACCCCCAGAGCCAATCGGAGGCGATTCGCTGGTTTCTGGACTACACGGCGCAAGGCGGCGAGGGCATCGTGGTCAAACCGCTGGAGTTCATCGCGCGAGGCAAGCGCGGGCTGGCGCAACCTGCCCTGAAAGTGCGCGGGCGCGAGTACCTGCGTATCATCTATGGCGCGGAGTATACGCTGCACTTGGAAAGCCTGCGCGAACGGAGCGTCGGGCGCAAACGCGCGCTCGCCCTGCAGGAGTTCGCGTTGGGTATAGAAGCGCTGGAGCGGTTCGTGCGCTACGAGCCGCTTGCCCGCGTGCATCAGTGCATTCTGGGCGTCCTCGCGCTGGAAGCGGAGCCTGTGGATCCAAGGCTTTAGGTACAATTGACGCCGTCGGGGGGAGCGATGGAACCGTTGATTGCCCACTTAGTGGATGCGGGCGTATTGCAAGCGGCGCAGCTGACCCAAGCGCAGGCGCGAGCGCAACGCGAAGGCGTTAGCCTGTGGGAAGCCCTGTACGCGCTCGACTCGGAGTTCGTGTACCGCGCACTTCAACCGAAACGCGCGTTCTATTACCGCCGAGACGCCGAGCAGTTCGAAACTACGCGGCGCACAGGGCAACCGCCGAACCTGCGCACTTACTTTCCACCGAACCTGCAGCGCAACTCTCGTCAGGAAAGCGTTGAAAACTTCTTCTTGCAACTGCTGGGATGGAGGCTTGCGCCCGTGGCGTGGACAGAAGAGCGCGTGTGGATTGTAAGCGAACCTCCTGTGCGCGTGCCGACCGCCCTCAAAACGCGCCTGTTGGCAGGCGTCCGCCTCCATCGCCTGCCCGCGCCGCCCGAACAAGTGGCAGACTATCGCCAACTACTAAATACCTTCCACGCGACGGCGATGGACATCGAGAGACCCCTGATTCGTGTCGCGCACATTATCCTGCAGCAGGCGATAAACGAACGCATATCCACTATCCTGCTGGAGCCGCGAGAAGGAAGTTTGGTTGTGCGCTTCTTGACTAATGGCGATTGGCAAGATGTGCTAACACTCCCGACCGACGATCGAAAATGGATAGACGCGGTTATGTTGCCCAGTTATGTGAAGGGAACGCTGCTGCTGCGCTACAGATGGATGGCAGAGATGCGCATCCAGGTGGAACCGATAGACGATTTCGGCAGGATCCCCATCCGCTATCGGAAGCGGGACTATGATCTGGTTGTATTTACGCGCGTGGTGAACGGACAGGAGCGGATGTATTTGCACTTTGTGCGTCCCAAGTTTGCATCTCGTTGGAAATAGGCGGTTAGTAATAAATCCTTCCTGCAAGAAATCAGACCGAACGAGATTCCTCGCTTCGCTCGGAAAGACAAAAGTTGTCATTCCGAGCGAAGCGAGGAATCTCGATTGCCTCCTGTCGCATTTCGGAAGCATTTTTCGCGGGAAGCACTTATGGGATTTGAACAAATAATCGTTCGTCTGCCCAGGCGAATCCATTCACACCCATACAATCGAGAAACCCGCGCAGGCGAGTTTTTCGGGTGTGTGGGTGCGAATTTATTCGCTTGGGCAATCGAACGATTATTTGTTCAAATCCCACAACGGGGGAGGCGTTACGCTGCGTGTGTGCGCTCCCTCCCCGCTTGCGGGGAAGGGCGGGGTGGGGGTGTCTTTGGCGCAAGTGTGGCGCTAAAAAGGAACGATTTCACATTGGAGCGACCTACTAGTTGAGGTTTCGAGCGTTGCAAATCGTCGGCGGGACGCTGACACTACGCACGCGCTTCGCGTAGCGTCGGCGCCTCTGCCAGTAGTTACGCTGTTGGAGCGAGGGTCAGTATCAGCACCCGCCGCCAAAGTTGAAGAGCACGATTAGGAGATCCGCGTCGTCCACAACACGGTCGCAATTGACATCCACCCGACCGAGGTCGTCGCCTGTCTGTTCGAAGACGAATAGCACCTCCAGCAGGTCGGCGTCGTCCACACAATTGTCGGCGTTCACATCGCCCTGATGCGCGATGCACTTCGGCTGCAACGCGATACCCAGTCCCAGCTTGCGACCTGTGTCGATACTGCCGCGCCAGAAGACCTGCTGCGACTGCAGCCCCACGCTGAACAGGTCGCCTCGGACATAGTCTGACACCCAGAGCATGCAAAGCGAGGGGTCGATGGCAATGCCGAAGAACGATACAGAGCCGCCCCCGTCGGCGTTGTTGTTGCCCGGATGCGGCGCGAAAGTGAACGGTTCCTCGATCCACTGCAGACCGTAAAGACTCGATACATTCGCGACGGTCGTCACGGCGGTCCACTGCCCCAGCTGAATATCGTAGGCGTCGATGCGATCGCCCTGATTGGTCACATGGAGATACCGCCCGCCTGAATGGATAGAGAGACCCGTGGGAACGCCTGTGTAGCCGCTGGGCATCGGGATCGCTTGCAAGCAGCTGCCTGTGGGACTGAGACGGACGATGCGGTTTGCCAGAACGTCGCATGCCCAGATTTCGCCCGTCTGCGGATGCACATCGAGACCGTAATAGAAGCGCGTTCCTGACAGCTGACAGCCGCCCACGACGCTGAACTCATCGGTTTGCGCGTTGAAGCGCAGCACGCCGCACTGCAGGTCGCGCTCGCCAGCCCACACCAGTCCATCTTTGGATACGCCTTAGCCGAACGACTCATAACCAGTGTCATAGCTGTCGCAGATGCTGCGATAACAGGCGCCTACCTGACTGATTCCGCTGGATGTCCACTGGCATGCAGCGTGTAGGAGGAAAGTCGTGGAGACGCAGTCTTGGGTAGCAGGGTCTGGATGTAATCTGGGGCACTGAGCGACGTTATAGCCCACGATCACGCTGCCGTTCGCCGAGACACCTCGTCGGTGCGACCAACTTGATTTAAGTGGGGTGTGATTGGGTATAGTGTGTCAAACGGTTTAATTGGCGTGAGGCTTATTCGATGCGACGACTTTTGCTTAAGGGCAAGATTTTCTGGAGAAAAGTTCGACTTTCTGAACAGGAGCATAGCAATGAATTCACTACGGCAACTGACAAGGGCGTTGTTGTATGCAGGATTCCTGAGTGTCCTTGCGACGACATTCGGGCAGGGCGTTCCTCCCCCCGACCAGCTTACTGAGTTCAGTGCGCATCTGTGGGAGGCGAACGCTTATTTAGGTACAGCCTCTATCGTCAACGATACGACCCGTGTGCGTGTGGGCAACGCTTCGCTGAGGTTCACCACCGACAGCGGCTACGACACGTGGATTTTGACCCCGCCCGACCGCAACGCGAGCTGGAACCTGAGCAACACAGGCGGAATGGCGTTCTGGATTTACGCCGAGAACCCTAACATCGGCTTCCAGAACCACTCGCCGTGGATATTCCTGTTTACAACCCCGAATGACTACTTCCACATTCAGGCGGACTACGACATCCTGAACGAGGCGCGCGACCGCTGGTACGAGTTTCGGATCCCTTTCACAAGTTACGGTCCGTGGCGCGTGACCCGTGTCGGCAACCCGAACCTCAGCCAGATTCGCTGGATTCAAATCCATGCGGATACATGGGAGTACGGCTTCCGATATTGGATTGACGGGTTGCGCTTCGATTTGCCGCCGTTTCCGCCGAATCACCAGATGGCGATTGCAGGCAATCGGCAGGTGCGGCTTTCGTGGGTGCCAGTAGACTATCCCAGCTTCCTGCAGTACGAAATCTATCGCTCGACCCAGCCGTTCGACTCGATTCAGGGGATGACTCCTATCGCCGTGATTACCAATCGCCAGCAAACCGAGTATGTGGATACCAACCTCACGAACGGCGTGCAGTATCACTATGCCGTTGCGGTGCGTCTACAGGGCGGCGCAGTCTCGTCCGAAGTGAAGTCCATCCCCCGCACTCCCTACGACGAGACCGACCTGCAGGTGGTCAGCATTGGGCGCACGCCCCGCTTCCCCCGCTATGACCCCATCTACACCGTGAGCGAAATGGTGGAGCCGTCGGGGTTCGGGCCGTACATCACCAGCATCGCGACAGGGTTAGGGCGTGGGCAAGACGCGAACACGCCGCGCTGGCCCACGGTTGGCTCCACCGTGACCTACATCGCCACGGTGCGCAATCGGGGCACAAACCCAATCAGCGGCACGGCGCGCATCCGCTGGTTCGTGGACAATAACTTGGTGCTTGAGCAGCAGGTTGCGCTGAACCTTGCGCCAGGTGAGCAGCGTCAATTCAACCTAAACCAGATTTGGGACAACCTCGACCATGAGATTCGCTTCACAATCGAGTACAACGACGCCCGCCCGCAGAACAACACGATGGCGCGCACGGCGAAGTCAGTCGGGTTCCTGAGCTACATTGACTGGTCTTACATCGAGAACTTCCGCGAGCGGTCGCGCGGGCTGCCGCACGCATCTACCAACGACGCCCTCGATTGGTTGAATCGTCATATGCAGCGATTCAATGAGCTGTTCGCAGCGCGCGGCGTGCCCAAGCGCGTGCATCACGAGATTCTCCAGCCCATTCGCGACGCCGAACCTGACCCCGATATCGACACCATCTACTACGCCGTGTTCCCGTTCCGTTATCGCGCCACCGACGGCGACCTGCGTCAAGCGGGTTATTACCGCCCTGAGGACGACATCGACTACGGGCTGCTCCATGAGTGGGCGCACCAGCTCGGACTGATTGATATCTACCAATTAGTGGTCAGCTCAGAGCGCAATCTGGTGAACGGTCGGGCGTATCGTCCTGTGGAGTGCCTGATGCACGGAGTCTCGCCGTTCTTGTCGGAACACAGTGCGCGGGCGATGCTCCACTGGTACGAAACGGCGCACGGGTATTACGGGCAGTACCTCTACTTGCTGCCTGCAACCATGAGGATGCAGTTCTTCGGACTGAACAATCAGCCGCTCGCTAATGCGCGGGTCAGTGTGTATCAGCTCTGCGAGCGTCCCGGGATTGGTCATGTAATTACCAATCAAGTGAAGTTTCAGGGCTGGACGGACGAGAACGGCTACTATGTGCTGCCGAATGTGCCGATTGACCCGCAGATTGCCCCGTGCGCGTTCAACGGCGACTGTCTGCGCCCGAACCCGTTCGGCTACATCAATGTGGTGGGCACGAATGGGCTACTCCTGCTGAAAGTCGAGAAGGACGGCTTCACTGACTATGCGTGGCTCGATATTCTCGAAGCGAATCTGGCATACTGGAACGGCGCAACGGACTTAGCGACCTTCCCCCGACAGGTGCGACTGGGCGGTGAGGTGCTCACTTGCACCCCCCTCGATATGACCGAGAACAATGCAAACCAGTGGATTGCCACGACCGTGAGCGGTTCAGTGCAGATACGCAACGATACTACCCGTCGCCGAGTGGGGACAGCGTCGCTACGGCTCGACACCGACAGCGGCTTCGATGTGTGGGTGTCTTACCCTGCACATCGGCTGGCTCGCTGGGACTTGAGTCAGGTTGCTGGCATACGCTTCCACGCCTACGCCGTGAATCCCAACATCGGCTTTCAGGAGCGTTCCCCGTGGATTATCCTGCGCGGCTCGGATGGCTACATCGAACTCCGCCCTACTTACGACATCCTCAACGAGGCGCGTGGGCGGTGGCGTGAGTTTTATGTGCCTCTCAGCGGGAATAGCATCTGGCAGCGCACGGTTTACGGGAATGTCTCGCTCACGAACATCCAGTCCATCGAGATTCACGCAGACACCTGGGAGTATGGCTTCACTCTCTGGCTGGACGGCGTGCAATTCGATCCGCCTCTGCGCTGCCCCGGCGATGCAGACGGCAACAGCTGCGTGGACGACGCCGACCTACTGCGGGTACTGTTCGCATTCGGAGCCTCTGGGGGCAACCTACCTGAGGATTTGAACCGCGACGGCGTGGTGGACGACGCCGACCTGCTGCTGGTGTTGTTCAACTTCGGCAGCGGGTGTTGAGGTTCTCAGGGATTCCTTGCCTTCGCTCGGAATGACAGGTACATTTTGGCGAAAACCTCCCTGTCATTCCGAGCGAGGCGCACGATATCGCTCTTGGGAACGCTATAACCGTTGATGGGTCAATCGCGACCCTGTCTTTCACCCAATCTTAACCTACCCCCATGCCATAATTGCGGTATGAATAGTAAGCGCATTCTCTCACTGATTTGGCTTTGTACGGTTTCGATGGGTGTTTCACTGGCGCAGACGCACCCCTTACTGAGTTCAGGTCCGATGCTCGGCTATGCCGAGATGAACGAAACCGTCATCTGGCTTCAGACCCTCCAGGATGCGACCGTCCAAATCCGCTACTGGCAGAAGGGCAAGCCCGAAACCAGCCGTTTGACCGAGCCGATTCAGACCAGCAAGACGGGCGACCATGTCGCGCTCTTTCGGCTCACGAACCTGCCGTTCGGAACGCGCTTCGAATATGAGCTTTACATTAACGGCGAGCGCGTGCAACGCGACTACCCGTTGGAGTTCCAGACGCAGCCCCACTGGCGCTGGCGCACAGATCCCCCCGAGTTCACCGTTGCGTTCGGCTCCTGCGCCTACTTCAACGATCCCGCAGTAGACCGTCCAGACGCGCCCTACGGTGGCGACTTCGAGATTTTTCAGGCGATTTACCGCCTGCGTCCCGACCTGATGCTCTGGCTGGGCGATAATGTATATTATGTTGAGCCTGACTGGCTCACTGAGTCGGGCATGCGCAATCGCTGGCGTAAGAGCCGACAGCAGCCCGAACTGCAACCACTGCTCGCCAGCACGCACCACTACGCCATCTGGGACGACCACGACTACGGACCGAACAACTCCGACAGCAGTTTCCGCCTGAAGGATGTCGCGCTGAAAGTGTTCGCCGACTATTTCCCGCAGATTCGCTACGGCTTGCCCGACGCGCCGGGCTGCTTCTATCGGTTCGAATGGGGCGATGTGGAGTTCTTTATGCTGGACAACCGCACCTACCGCTCGCCCAACGCGCTGCAGCCCTCGCCTGAGAAGCGCATGCTGGGCAAGGCGCAGATGGAGTGGCTCAAGAACGCGCTCAAATCGTCCGAGGCGACCTTCAAAATCATCGCCTGCGGTGGGCAGATGATTAACCCGATGGTCTATTTTGAGGGCTTCGGGCTGTTCAAAGAGGAGCAACAGGAGCTGTACGACTTCATCGTGCGGGAACGCATTCCAGGCGTGCTGTTCATTTCGGGCGATCGGCACTTTGGCGAGCTGCTGAAGGTGCAGCGGGAGGGCTGCTACCCGTTTTACGAACTCACTGCCAGCCCGCTCACGGCGGGTCCTGCGAACGGACATCCTGACGAGGCGAACAATCCCGCGCGTTTACATGGGACATGGGTACGAGGGCAGCGCCACTTCGGGCTGATTCGCGTGCAGGGCAAACGCGGTGAGCGCAAACTCACGCTTAGCCTATGCGACAAGACAGGCAAGCCGCTGTTCGAATATGGGATAACCGAGCAGGAACTGCGCTGGAGGGAGTGAACCTACGGCTCCACCGCCGCCTTGAACACCTCCGCAGGCTTAAGCTCCAGTCCCTGCAACACCTGAGAGGGCACGGTCGCATCGCCCGCAAACCTGCCCAGCAAGCGGTAGCCGCCCTCTTCCCACGCCAGCACTTCAATCTCTTCCGCCTCGCGCGCCTTGGACAGGAAAAACAGGTCAGGCGCTCGTCGTCCCAGCTCAGGTACTCTTCCCAACTGAGGCGGCGGGTGGCTTTAGGCGCAGCTACCGTGGGCATGTGGGTATTATACCGAACTCCACAGGGTACAATTCCTCGTGATGGTCTACTCTGGGCGGTTTACGGTCTCCACGCGAGGCGACGACCATATGCTCGACATCACGGGCATGGTGGAGCAAGCGATACTGGAGAGCGGGGTCGTGAACGGGATCGCCGTTGTGTTCGTGGTCGGCTCCACCGCGGCGATTACGACCATCGAGTATGAGTCGGGGCTGGAGCAGGATATGAAGACCGTGATGGAGCGCATCGCCCCGCGCGACGCGCCCTACGCCCATGAAGACCGCTGGCGCGACGACAACGGACACTCCCATATCCGCGCGTCGCTGTTGGGTCCCTCGCTCACTGTGCCCATTGTCAGCGGGCGCATGACGCTGGGCGCATGGCAGCAGATTGTGCTTATCGACTTCGACACGCGCCCTCGCACCCGCACGATTCATGTGCAGGTTCTTGGCGAGTAAGAGGAGAAGAGTGATGCATCGGGGATGGCTTACGCTGATTCTAGTCTGGGGGAACTTGCTACTGAGCTACGCGCAGGTAGAGTTTCCCCTCGATTACTACTCGTTCGCAGAAATCGCGCAACGGATGTCTGTAGAGGGGCGCAAGGTGGACTGCGCCCGCGACCTGCAGCAACGCCTTGCACTGATTCACCTCAAATCGCGCAGCTGGCAACAGGCGCGCGAACTGCTGGAGTCGGGACTCGATGTGCGCTTCCGCAAAATCAGCGACGCGGAGAATCGCTGGATTCTGGAGCGCGACCCCGAAGTCGTGCGGAAGGAGCGACGCTGGCGCGAGCAACTTGCCGCTTATGTCGAAAAACGGCGCGGACTCGACGCTCGGATGTTTCAGGTGCTGATGAATCAAAATGTGCCCGTCGAGGAGGCGGTCAATCGGATTCTGGAAGTCTATCGGGAGGATATAGACCCCTCAGAAATCGGCGATGAAGCGCAGCTCAAAGGTCAGGTGACCCAGGTGATTGAGTATTTCCGCAAGTTTCCGATGGAGCAGGCGCTGCGCGAATGGCGGGCGTTCCAGCGGATGCAAAAGCGTCTGTCGGAGTTCCTGCAACGCGGCTTCAGCGGCGGCGTAAACGACGGCGACCCGTTCAGCTTTTATCGTCAGTTTGCGGCGGAGAACCCCATAAGCGACTTCGGCTTTTCCAAAGAACTGATTGATTGGGCGCAGCGCACAGCGACGGAGGAGCGCGACGAGACGCTGAAAGCATTTCGGGAGATGATGGGCAACATCGACTCCTCCGCCGATGCGCAGCTGATACAGATGATGCTGCTCAACTCGCTGGGGATGTTCGCGACAGGCTACGGTCAGGTCTGGGCGCGCGACACGCTGGTGGCGCAGCTGCGCCCGCCGATTACAGTGCTGGAGACCCTTGAACAGGGCGTGCTGGCGCGCGACTACACGGTCGCCCTCCCACCCGAGCAGTTAGCCTGGCATCTGAACGATGTAGAGGGTAAACTGGTTTCACTGGATAGTCCGACACCGATTACGGCCCCCCTGATCGCCGTCGCCGCGTGGAGCGGCTACGGCTTTTCCGTGAGCTATCAGTTCCCCAACGCGCTCCCGCGCTCCGACTTCTTAGGGTTTGCAGCGGGCAATATCGACGATTCGGTGATTGTGCGCTGGGAGCCTGCTCGTCTGAAGCGGTTGCTGACACAGCTCGATACGGAACTGGCGCGCGCCTATGAGCGAGCGTATGAGCAGCATCAGAAGCTGGCGAGCCAGCCGCCTGCGAACCAGCTCTTCAAGACCCCGCTCGGCAAGGATGCCGCGCTGGTGGAGGCAGCGTACCGCTGGGCGCAAGAACAGCAGCAAGAGATTGTGATGGAGGCACTGGGTGTGTCCCGCTGGGGCCTTGAAGGGCGCGGCGGCGCGCTTGCGCAGCGACTGGAGTCGAGCCATACGCCGTACCTGCTGGAGCAGCGCGACGGAGTATGGATCCTGCGCTGCTGGAGCGCGTTTGTGGAGCGGGTGGGCGATTATCCGCTCGCCGCCGTGCGCGACCTGCTGCGCTCCGATTACAGCTACGAGGCGTGGCGACGCTTCTATCAATCGGTGAGTGCCGAGCAGGCGCGCTGGCTGCTCGCAGGGCGCTGGTATCTGCTCTGGAACCCCCGCGAAAAACCTGACCAGAACCTCGGTGCGGTCGCGTCGTCTGAGTTAGGCGCGGCGTGGCTGGTGATGGCGATTCTGGAGAGCCTTTCGCCTGAAGAGCGTGAGCGGTTCTGGAACCCGTCCTCCGACGCGCCTGCGCCCATCCTCGAAGTTGCCCGTCTCCCTTTGGAGACGCGCACGCGAGTCGCGCAGACGCTCGCCCTCTGGCGCGCCGCGCTCATCCACACAGCGTATATCCCCGAACGCACTGCTCTGCTGATGCCCCCCAGTGCATGGATGGAGCGACTCACTCTGCAGCGAAGCGGGGAATGGATGCTCAAGACGGTGGTGATAGACCCATCCAGCGGCGAGACAAAAGAGACAGGTCTGCTCGTAACGCGCTTACCAGGCCAGCCCATGCCCCTCCGATTCGACGATGAGGAAATTGAACGATAGCCGACAGAACGCCGCTGCAGAGAAGCAGGATTCCTAACTCGCGGTTCGAATCTCGCGCGTATGAACATTCGCGAGGCGACTTTCGAGTGGATGCGGGCGCGGGGGATTCGCTCCATTTTCGGCAATCCTGGCTCAACGGAGTTGCCGTTTTTGGTGAGTCTGCCCGACGGCGTGCGCTATGTGTTAGCGTTGCAGGAGAGCATCGCGCTGGCGATGGCGGACGGCTACGCGCAGGCAAGCGACAAGCCCGCCTTCATCAACCTCCATGTCGTGCCCGGACTGGGCAACGCGATGGGCGTGCTGTTTACCGCGCTGAAAAACCGCTCGCCGCTGATTGTCACCTGCGGTCAGCAAGACACACGCCACATCTTTCACGAGCCGTTGCTGTCGGGCGATCTGGTGGGGATGGCGCGTCCTGTGGTGAAATGGGCGTATGAGGTCAAGCACGCCGCCGATGTGCCCGACGCGCTGGAGCAGGCGTATCACCTCGCGATGACGCCCCCGCGCGGGCCAGTGTTCATCTCCGTGCCGATGAACTTCTGGGACGCGCCCGCCGAGTCGCCGCGCATCAAGCCGTTGCATCCACCCGGCGCGCCCCAAGATATGGCGCCCCTTGTCGAGGCGTTGGCGTCGGCGCAGAAGCCGGCGCTGGTGTGTGGCGCGGGCGTTGGGGGCGCGGGCGCAATCGCCGAAGCGGTCGCGCTCGCGGAGCAGCTCGGCTGCGCCGTGTATCACGCGCCGCTCAACTCGCGCATGGGCTTCCCGACGAACCATCCGCTGTACGAGGGGATGCTGCTGCCTGCCACACCGCGCCTGATGCAGGTGCTGAGCCAGCATGATTTCGTGCTGGTCGTCGGCGCGCCCGTGTTCCTGCTCTATCCCTATTTCCCGGGCGGGATGTTACCGCCGGGCGTGCGAGCGATGTTAATCACCGACGATCCTGTGGAAGCCTCCCGCGCGCCTGTCGAGCGGGCGTTCGTGGGCGATATCAAACTCGCGCTCGCCGAACTCGCGCACTGTGTCCCGCAGCGCGACTACAAAATGCCCTCACGCGCGGTGGAGGAAGCCCGCCGCCGCTCGGACGCCACCCGTGCACGGAGCAAGATGGGGGCATTTTTCGTGTTGCATACCCTCGCACGCTATTTGCCCGAAAACGCTGTGATTGTAGACGAGGCGGTCTCCTCCAGCCTCTGCCTGCGCGAGTTCGTGCGTCTGGGAACCGAGAACGACTACTACACCTCCGCCAGCGGCGGACTGGGCTGGGCGATGCCCGCCGCCGTCGGAATCAAGATGGCGCAGCCTGAACGCCCCGTCGTCTGCGTGATTGGCGACGGCTCCGCGATGTATTCCATTCAGGCGCTCTGGAGCGCGCGCGAGGAGAACGCCCCCGTGCTGTTCCTCGTACTGAACAACGGCGCATACAACATTCTCAAGAGCTTCACGATGGCGTTTTACCCCGGCAACGAGGGACGCATGCAGGGGCTGGATGTGCCGCACTTAGATCTGGCGCAGATCGCGCAGGGGATGGGTGTCCATGCGGAACGCCTGACGACGCCCGAAGCTGTCGAGGAAGCCATCCCGCGTGCTCTGCAGTCAGCACAGCCGACGCTGCTCGATGTGCTGATTGACCCGACTGTGCCAAGCCTGTTCTGAGGGGGTACAATTGCCCCGATGAATGACCCTCTGGTGATTGCGGGCAAATCGTTTCGCTCCCGCCTAATGGTCGGCACGGGCAAGTACCCCGACGCGGAGATCATGCGCCGCGCGATTGAGGCATCGGGCGCGGAGATTATCACCGTCGCCCTGCGCCGAATCGACCTCGACGCCCCAAAACGCTCGATTCTGGACGACCTCGACTGGAGCCGCTATCAGATACTGCCGAACACGGCGGGCTGTCAAACGGCGGAGGAGGCGGTGCGCGTGGCGCGGCTCGCGCGCGCGATGGGGCTGAGCGACTGGATTAAGGTGGAAGTCGTGCCCGACCCGAAGTATCTCTTGCCCGACCCGATTGGCACTTACGAGGCGTGCAAGGTGCTGGTGGACGAGGGGTTCGTGGTGTTGCCCTACATTCCCGCCGACCCAGAGCTGGCGAAGCGGCTGGAGGCGATGGGCTGCGCGACGGTGATGCCGCTCGCCGCGCCGATTGGCACCGGGCAGGGCTTCGCCGTCGGGCTGGAGCCGATTCGGATTATCGTGGAGCAGTGTCATGTGCCTGTGGTGGTGGACGCGGGGCTGGGCGCGCCGTCGGAAGCCGCGCTGGCAATGGAAATCGGCTGCGATGCCGTGCTGGTGAACACGGCGATTGCGAAAGCGCAAGACCCCGTGCTGATGGCGGAGGCGTTCAAGCGCGGCGTGGAGGCGGGACGCATGGCGTATCACGCGGGGCGCATCCCGAAACTGCCCTACGCTTCGGCGTCCAGTCCGCTGGAGGGTGTTGTGCGCGGATGATTCCTGAGCGCCCCCTGATGCTCATCCTGAACTACGCGCCCGACACCGACGCAGCGCGTGCGCTCTCGATCGCCGAGCGCGCCCTGTTCGGCGGCGTGAACTGGGTGATGTTGCGTGTGCGCGCACTCCCTGCGCGCCTCGCGCTCGATATGGGGCTGCAGCTGCGCCAGCTGACGCGCGGCGCGGGCGCGCTGCTGAGCGTGAACCCCTACCCTGCCTTAGCCGAGTGGTGCGAGGCGGACGCGCTCCACCTGCCCGAATCCGCGCTCCCCTACACGCCCCCCGCGCCGATGCTGCTGGGCAGATCCGTGCACAGCGTTGAAGCCGCCCGACATGCCGAAGCAGAAGGCTGTCAGTACCTGCTGGTGGGTACGATTTATCCCTCTCGGAGCCATCTCGATAAGCCACCCGAAGGACTGGAGCTGCTCCGCGCCGTGCGGGAAGCGGTAGCAATCCCGATTATCGCCGTCGGCGGAGTCACGCCTGAGCGCGTCTCGGAATGCCTGCAGGCAGGAGCGCACGGCGTCGCCGTGATTTCAGGCATTGCAGACGCGCCCAATCCCGCCGAGGCGGCGCGTCGGTTTAATTCAGCGTTACAAGTCCCTCAAAGGCTAGATCGTCCTTGAAACGCGGGGCGTGCTTCTGGTGCGACGGCATTCCTGCCGTCGCCTCGCAGGTACGCTGCACAACGACGATGGCGGGAACGCCATCGTACCAAAAGGAGGCGTTTTCACATTTGTGGAACTTAACTCCCTCAAATGTGAAGTGTCCCTTTTTACCCCCACACCTGCACCAGAGCCACCCCCCACCCCAACCCTCCCCGCTTGCGGGGAGGGAGCGCACACGCGGGCAGCCCGCCACGCCTCCCCCGTTCCCGGGGGAGGTCGGGAGGGGAGAGAAAAAACAGCAGGCATAGGCGACGATTTCATCTTTGAGGGGCTTGAGTACCTCAAAGATGAAATCACCCTTGAAACGCGCGAAGCGCGCACGGTGCGACGGCATTCCTGCCGTCGTGCCACCAGCGCATATTCGATCAGCAACGGCAGGAATGCCGTCGCACCAGAAAAAGGTGTCTTCACCTTTGAGGCGCTTAGATTTAGTCGCGATGAACCACTCCCCTGATCAGGTTGAGCAGCGGGAATTCACTTATGAGCGCGAGTTCAGTATCACGAAAACTTCCAGCGGTGCTTCACATATACGCTCTTACGAAAAATGCCCCAGAAACACGACAGCGAACGGTTAGACTTCGCTCGGCTCAGAATGACGGCGTGTGCCATTTTAAACGAAGCGAGGAACCTCATTCAGTATCGTTTACCGTCGGCGGGGTTGTGTTCGGGGCGCAGGGCGCGCGGGTGGCTTCGGCGCGGCGGGCGTCTGCTCCTGCGCTAAGGTCTGCCGAAAAGTCGCCTGCACTTCCCACTCCGCCCATTCCTCGCTTGGCTCCCACTCGCGAACCGTTTGCGGGTCATACTCGGCGCGGAGCTTGAGTTTCTCGTAGCCCGATGCCTGCACGAGCGAGCCGTCCGAGAGCGCGTAATAGTAGTCTATTTCGCCCTTGAGGGTACCCTTGATAGTTCCGCGCGGGATGTTTCGGTCGCGTAGACGCGAGATTTCAATCAGCAGGTCGTCCAAGCGGATGTTGATTTCCGTGTCCGTAATCTGTTTCACATGCAACACAGGACGCCCCTGAATCTCCGTCGCGCCGATGACGCGCACTGTGGCGGGATAGGCGTAGACCGTCGCCTGATCGAGCGAGAGCTTGCCTCCCCGTGTGTCGATGAACGGCGTGGGATAACGCACCTGCCACTCGTCTCCCTCACGCACCGAGCCAGGAGGCAGCGGCGCAAACGGACCGGGCACGAGATTTAGTCCAATGAGCTGCAGGAAGTACGAAGGCGGCAGCAGGAAGTCCAGTCCCGGGAAACTACGCTCTTCGCGTTTCTCCTCCTCCTGTTTCTCACTGCGCTTGACCCGCTGAACCACGCGCTCGGCGTCGTCCTCGCTGGGGAAGCCCGAGGGCGTGACCTTGACCGTTTCCGTGTAGGGCGGCGGCAACTCCGTTTCTGCAAAGTAGTCGATTGCCTGCTTCACATAGCGCGAGGCGACGCGCATGCGCGCCTGACCGTTCTCCAGCACCTGCAAAACTTCAGTATCGAAGCGCAACTGGGCGTCGACAGCAATCGGCATGCTCTGGTCAAAGGTGGACGAGCGCACATCGCCGCGCAGGTTATAAACCGCATTGAAACGCTGTTTCTGCCCCGGCTCATACAGTCGACGAATCACATAACTGCGCGTTCCTGCCTGCGACCATGCAGGCGCAATCAGCAGCGTACACAACGCCAGCAGTCCCCAAAAGAGAGCGAATCTCGACATCGGCTTCACCGATTGTAAAATACGCCTGAAAACGGAGAGTTCCTGCTTATATCAATCGAAGTCTGCGGTGTTGTGCCGACCCGTGGCGATGGAAACGAGTAGCCAGAAATGCGGAACTTTCGCCGATATATATGGTATCTTAAGTGCGGGGGCTGAACACAGTGGAAAACGGCAAACAGGGCTACTGGCTATCGACCGACTCGTGGGATTTGCACCGCCGAGCCGAGAAGGATCGGCTGCGCCATAACGAGAAGGTCAAAGAGGTCATTAAGCAGAACCTCGGCGAGATTATCGGGCAGCAGGACATCATCACCGCCGAAGATGGGAAAATCGTCAAAATCCCCATACGCGGGCTGGAGCTACCGCACATTCGCTACGACCCGCACGGTAAAAAGGGCGTCGGACAGGGGCCGGGCGGCAGTCAGCCGGGCGATGTGATTGGGCGCTCCGGGCAACCCGGACAAGGCGCAGGCAAACAGGCAGGCACAGAGCCGGGCATCGATTTCTATGAGGCAGAGTTCACGATTGAAGAACTCGTGCAGATGGTGTTTGAAGACCTGCACCTGCCCAACCTGCGCGAGAAGGGCACGAAAGATATCTTAGCCGACCAGATCCGCTTCGACACCCTCGCGCGGCGCGGTCCGCAGTCGAACATCGACAAGAAGCGCACGCTCATCAACGCATGGAAACGCAACGCCGCGGAGGGGCATCCGGGCTGGGAAATCCGCGAGGAAGATAAACGCTTCAAGAGCTGGGAGATTGTGCCCGAAAAGCAGCGCAATGCGGTGGTCATCGCGATGCGCGATGTGTCGGGCAGTATGGGCGAGTTCGAGGCGTATATCGCCCGCAGCTTCTACTACTGGATGACGCGCTTCTTGCGCACGAAATATACCGCCACCGACATCGTGTTCATCACCTGCCACACGGAGGCGAAAGAGGTGGATGAACACACCTTCTTCTCCGCGGGCGATACGGGCGGCACGCGCCTCTCAGCAGCGTACAAACTCGCGCTGGAGATTGTCGAGAAGCGCTACAACCCGCGCGAGTGGAACATTTACCCGTTCATGTTTTCTGATGGCTACAACTGGGGCGACCACGAGGTGGTAGAGTATATGCGTAAGCTCGTGGAGTATTCGAACCTTGTGGGCTATGGGGAGATTGCGAACGACCTGTGGGGCAGTTCCGGCGGACTGGCGCCGCTCGGTCAATCGCTTACGGAAGCGTTCGCGGACGACCCGCGCGTGGTGGTGGTCAAAATCACCTCGAAAGAGGATGTGTGGCCCGCGTTGAAGCGGTTCTTCAGCAAGCATCCGGAGGTGGCAGCGGCGGCGTGGTGAGCGCGAATGGCTGCAATCGCTGACGCACCTGCTGCGCTAACGCCTCCTGATTGCGCGCCTCGCGCACGACCGCTGTGGCGACAATTATCACGCGCTCCACGCCGAACACGCGGCAGGTTTCCAGATACTCGTCGATGACCTGCAGGGTGCGCTCGATGGCATGTGGCTGAAGCAGTTTCTCCGCGCTGAAGCCCTCGCCGAGGCGCGTGATGCGCGCTGTATCGAGCAGTGTGCGCCAGCCTGCCTCGGTGCGCTCTCCGACGAGCAACAGCACCGAGTTGGAGCCGATATCGATAACCGCCGCTCTCATCCGCCGTTCTCCCAGTGCGCCGCGCGCACTTCATGCAGCATAAGCAGGTCGTGCAAAATTGCCTCGCGGGAGCCGCCCTCGTGGAGCAACACCTCCAGCGCGTAGACGCGCGTGTGCGGCAGTTCAGGAAACTCCTGCCGAAATGAGAGCAGCTCCGCCTTGTGGTGCGACAGCACGGCGAACACGCTATCAAGTTTCGCCCGCGCCTCCAGCGTGACCCACAGTTGCGGATGGCGATGCTGCTGTTGAATGCGTTCTTCCGGAATGCGCAAGATGGTCAGCACGCCGTAGATAGCAAGCGTCCCCATCAGCGCAATGACATAATACTGCAGCGTTCCCATGCCGACGGTCATGCCAATCGCCACAACCGCCCAGAGGCTCGCGGCAGTGGTTAGCCCGCGCACCACGCTGCCCTGTCGCAGAATCGTGCCCGCGCCGATGAAGCCCACGCCGCTTACAATCTGCGCTGCGATGCGTCCGGGGTCGCCCATAGGGCTGAACGAGCGCGAGAGGATCATCATTAGCGTCGCGCCTAAACAGAGCAACACATGCGTGCGGATGCCTGCAGGACGCCCGCGCAGTTCTCGCTCCCAGCCTATCAGCGCGCTCAGCCCAATCGCAATCAGCAACTGCAGCACAATATGCCCCACCTCGTGCCACGAAAGCTCGCTCATCGATGCAGAAGTGTACCTGCACTACTCCCCCAGCAACGCCTGCAGGTTCAACTCAAAGCCCTCCAACGCCCTTGAGCGGAACACCTCGCCCGGCTCCGCAACCGTGCGAATCACATAACCCTCAGGTGTCCACTGCAACTCCTGAATCACCAGCGTCTCGCTGTCAATGAGCCAGTACCATGCCACTTTCGATTCGTAGTAATCACGCAGCTTCTCGACCGTGTCGCGCGTGCGGGTGGAGGGCGAGATGACTTCCACGACGAGATCGGGCGCGCCGCGCACCTTGCCGTCGGGCGTGAGCAGTTCGGCTTCGCGAGCGCGCGATACGAAACTGATGTCAGGAATGACGCCTTTTCCGATGGGCAACGCGACATCGACTTCCATATCTGCGGAACCGCGTTGTTCCTGTACCACCCAGTTGTCCAAACGCCCAAACAGGCGACCTACAATCTTTTGATGTCTTCGTGTGGGCGACGCCATCGGAATCAGCCTCCCGTTGTCCAGCTCGCAGCGTGGCTCCATCTCCGTCTGGAGCCACTCCTCCAGCGTCCAGTGTTCCTTCGCAGGCGCAATCGGCGTGGCACGACTCATCACTCTGATTGTACCTTCGAGCGACGCTATCTAAACCCAAGTTGCTACCTATCAGTTTTGAGCCTGCGAGGTTCCTTGCTTCGCTCGGAATGACAA
>CALKLF010000128.1 GCA_937992175.1 uncultured Fimbriimonadales bacterium
TGTGTAAATCCCCAGTCGGTTCCCGCCCCACACATCGGTAAACAGTTGGTCGCCTGCGATCGCGGCGTGTTGCGGTTCCACGCCGAGTAGTTCCAGCGCACGGCGTAGCATGGCGCGTCGGGGCTTCATCACGCCCCGCGCGTAAGGCACGCCGAGCTGCGCGCTAATCGCCTGGAGCCTGCCCAGATTGCGCGTGTTGGACACAAAGCAGAGTTTAATCCCCGCCTCCTGCATCCGCTTCACCCACGCGGCAACTTCAGGTGGAACCTGACGGCTACGCCATGGGGTAATCGTGTTGTCCAGATCCAGCAGCAACGCGCGGATGTCCAGCGACCGTAGATGTTCTGGCGTTATCTCCGTCACGCTTTGCACGCGCTCGTCAGGGCACCAACGCCGCAGCCAGCGCGGGGGCGCGTCCTTCCGAAACCGCATAAGCTTTATTATGGCATGACCCCATACGCTTTCGCCAGAATCTCCACAGGGTGCAGCACTTCGATGGGCAGTTCGGCTTCTCGAAGCCCCTGTCGTATCCAGAGCGTGCAGCCAGGGTTCGCGCTGGCAACCAGCGTCGCGCCTGTCTCTCGAATGTGGCGCACCTTACGCTGCAGCGCGTCGCGGGCAAGCCGCGGCTGGAGTAAGTTATAAATCCCCGCCGAACCGCAGCACATCTCCGCGCCCTCCATCTCCACGAGTTTCAACCCCGACAGACGCTGCAACAGCGCGCGCGGCTGATGGCGTATCCCCTGCGCATGCGCCAAGTGGCAAGCGTCATGGTAGGTCACACATAGGGAGTCATCGCGCTTCGGATCGGGCAAATCCGACTCGTACAGCAGTTCATGCACATCTCGAACGCGACGCGCAAAGGCTTCGGCATCGGCTTGCAGGGGCGTCCCCTGAAACAGCAGTCCGTACTCTTTCATGGTAGCGCCGCACCCTGCGGCATTCACCACGATGTAATCCATCGCGCGGAACGCTTGGAACAAGCGATGCGCATTGCGACGCGCCTCTTGCGGATAGCCGTTATGCACCCAGAGCGCGCCGCAGCACCCCTGCCCGCGCGGCACATGCACCTCATAGCCCGCCAGCGTCAGCATGCCAATCGTCGCGCGATGCACGCGGTCGAACAGAACCCGCTGGGCGCAACCGAGCAGCAATCCCACGCGGGCTTTGGGCGTTCCCGAAGCGGGATAAACCGTCTGAAACGGCGGCGTCCTGGCAGGCAGCGGAGGCAGCTGCACTGCCGTCTCGCTGGCGCCGAGGCGCTTTGCAATCCAGCGAGGCACACGGCGTATGCCAAACGCGCGCCCCAGCTGAAGTAGCAGGCGTAGACGCGCAGGGTTCGTGAAGGTAGAAATCGCTCGCTTGCGGACGAATCGCTGTAAAGGCGTGCGGGCGTAGCGCTCGACTTCGGCGCGCGCTGCCTCGAGGAGTTTCGCATAGGGTACCCCTGAAGGGCATGCCGTCTGACAGCCGAGGCACCCCATACAGGCGTCGATGGAGGGACGCGCCTGCGCCCAGCCGATGCGCCCCTCATACACCTGACGCATCAAGTAAATCCTGCCGCGCGGCGACTCCGCCTCCTGCCCCGTCGACACATAGGTCGGACACGCCTGCAGACATAACCCGCAGTGAATGCACTTCTGGAGATCCTGCTTGTTGAGCATGCAGGCATAGTATACCGAGCCTTGCGCAACGGTTCAAGCGGAGTGTGCATGGCGTTGCGTAGGGGCGGCGTCAGGGGGAACCGACGCTGCCTACAGGCTGGCGATTAGGGTGTCCACTTGCTAATCACCAAGTCGCGGTTAGGCGAGCTCTGGTGGCAGCCCATGCACTGTCCGACAGGATCGTTCACGAGGGGTTTCCCGTTGGCGTCCCACGCCTGCCAGCCCCAGCCGCCTGATTGCCGATACTTGCGGCTGTCCTTGACCATCAGCGCGGTGACCTTCTTTTTGCCCGCCACATACATCCCTTGAGCGTCTTTTGCCTCGTACAGCACAAACACTATCTGGCTGCCGTCGGGATATTTCGCCCCGTTTCTCCGATACACCTCGGCGGCTGCGGCATTCGCATAGATGTGATGCACGCCGCCAAACGCACCAAACAAGGGGTGCTGCTCGCTATAGATGACGCCCGTCGTGATATGCGTCCAGTTGCGCCACCCCGATGGCAATCGGTCAGGGGTGGGGGCTTTGGACTGCCCCGCGAACGCAACCAACGCCAACACTGCACATAACGCCGAGCCAATCAGAAATCCTCGCATCGTATCGAACCTCCTGAAGAGGATTTCTACCTAAGCGCGTCGGGCGCACGCAAGAGGGTTACCAAAAGGTAAGTAGTTACTTTTCGGTAAGTGTGGGCGGCGCGTCGAGGTGTTCTGCCCAGTCGTGCGCGAACTCACGCATCTGACTAATCAGCGCGACGAGCCGCCTCCCACGCTCGGTCAGCTCATACTCCACGCGCGGCGGGATTTCGGGGTAGGCGCGGCGGATGAGCAACCCATATCGCTCCAGCTTGTGGACACGCTCATAGAGTACCTTCGGTGTCAAGCCAGGCAGAGTGCGCACCAGCTGCCCAGGACGATTCACGCCCTGAGCCAGCGCGTCGAGTACCGCCAGCGTCCACTTGCAGCGCAAGATGTCCGTCAGGCGATGGAACGCCTCCTGCCGACGATAATCCTGTTCAGTGGGCTTCGCACGCGGCATCAGAGGGTTAATTTCGCAGAGCAAGGCGCATTTCCCTGCCCACGAAAACGGCAAACCAGCCGCGTGCTAAGTAGCGTCGGCGTCCCGACGACGAACTATGCTTGGACAGGAATGTCCAAGCCACAGGACCTCCCCGCCAACGAACTATGCTTAGACAAGAGTGTCCAAGCCACATCGCGTAGCGTCGGCGTCCTCGCCAACGAAACAACCATCCGTTTCGGCGCGGGCTGTGCATAGGCTCAGCTGCGCGACAGGCGCGTAGGTGCGCCGATGCGCGGGGCATGCGCCATACTGCAGAAGCCCCTCCAAATGTAGCGGCGTGGGGTAGCCCTTGCGCTGGGCAAAGCCGTACTGCGGATAGAGGCGGTCCAACTCCGCCATGATGCGGTCGCGGGTGACTTTGGCGAGGACGGACGCGGCGGCGATGCAGGCTTCCTGGGTGTCGCCGCCCACAATCGCCCGTTGCGGCAGGTTCAGGCGGGGGATGCAGAATTGACCGTCGATCAGCACGCGCTGGGGCGTGAGGCTCAGGTGCAGCACGGCGCGACGCATCGCTAACAGGCTTGCCTGCAGGATGTTCAGTTGCTCGATTTCGCGCGGGCTGGCGATACCAATCGCCCACGCAACGGCTTCACGCTGAATACGCGCGAAGAGCCGCTCGCGCTGCGCCGCGCTCAACTGCTTACTATCGGCAACCCCTGCAATCGTGTAGCCGCGCGGCAGCACCACACACGCTGCTACACCAGGACCCGCAATCGGGCCCCGACCCGCCTCGTCCACACCTGCAACCCACACCAATAAAATGTTTTTCACTGGGGCTTGCTTTTCCTGCCGCATGCACAACCGAGAGGGGCCTACTCCCTCCTCGTCAGGTATACTCCTTCGCAGTGATGGGGCAGAGCGGTTGCTCGGACCGCGACAGACGCTGAACCTAAGGAGGAGAAACGGACCTGAGTAAGATAGGTGTTGGATTTATCGGAGCGGGCGGAATTGCGCAAGGGCAACATATGCCCAGCTACGCAAGACTTTCGGATCGGGTTGAATTAGTGGCTGTAGCGGATGTACACGAAGCGAGCGCGCGTAGCGCTGCCGAGCGGTTCCACATCCCCCATGTCTACACCGACTACCGCGAGATGTTGCGGCGCATCGTCGGAGACGGGGCGTGAAGTGCGCATCGATACTTCGCTTGACTAAGGCGCGTTAGCGCGTCTTGTCTCCGACCGTGTTGAAAACGCTCTCGGCGTTTTGGTCGCTGGTGATTATGGCGGGCTTCGCCGAGCTGGGCTATGTAACGCTCAACATTTCGGCGATGCCCGTCTACTTACGAGAAGTGGTCGGGCTGGGCGAGTCGACGATTACCGCGGTCGGCTCGA
>CALKLF010000129.1 GCA_937992175.1 uncultured Fimbriimonadales bacterium
GCTACGCGCGCCGTTCGTAGCGTCGGCGTCCTGCCGACGACACACGACACTTGAAAGCCCGATTGGTATAAACTATCGCTTCGGCGCGCAGTAGCTAATCCGTTCGAACTCTTCGGCGCTGAGACTCGCGCCCCCAACCAAAGCGCCATCAATCTCGGACTGATGCAACAGCGGCTGCGCGTTCGATGCTTTCACACTGCCCCCATACAAAATCCGCACAAATTCTGCAAGTTCTTCATTGTAAAGCTCGCGCAGCGTCTGGCGAATGTATCCGCATACGCGGTTCGCCTCGTCCGCTTCGCACACCTGCCCCGTACCAATCGCCCACACCGGCTCGTAAGCGATCGCCAGTTCGTAGAGTTCGTCCGCCGCCAGCCCCTGCAGCGCGCCCTCCAGCTGCGCCCGAATAATACTCTCCGTCTGCCCTGCCTCGCGCTCCGCGAGCGTCTCGCCCACGCATAGGATGGGTTTGAGACCAATCGGCAGCACGGCGCGCAGCTTGCGGTTCAGCGTCGCCTCCGTCTCGCTAAAGTAGGGCAGGATGTCGGCGTCTAAGTCGGGGTCGTTCACGCCGAACCTGCCGCGCGTTTCGGAGTGCCCTAAGATCACATACTCGCAGCCGACGGCGCACAGCATCGTGGGCGAGACCTGCCCCGTGAACGCGCCCGCGTCGCGCCAGAACACATTCTGCGCCCCCAGTTTCATCTCGCTGCCGCGAATCGCCTCACCCACCGCCTGCAACGCCACGAAACTCGGGCAGAGCAGGATTTCCACATCCGAGCGCATCCCGATGCGCTGTCGCAGCGTCGTCGCCAGCGCCGCGCCTTCCGAAGGCGTCAGGTGCATCTTCCAGTTGCCTGCAATCAAGGGTCGTCGCATAATCTTCCTCTGTGGCTTGGGCGTCCCGCCCAAGCGCGTTCGTTTGCTATGGGCACGGGCGGGACGCCCGTGCTACTTTGCCAGTTCTTGCAGCAGGTGCGCATACTTCTCCGCCACCACACGCCGCTTGACTTTCAGCGTGGGGGTCAGCTCGCCGCTTTCAATCGTGAACGGCTTGGCAATCAGGCGGAAACCCTTCACGCGCTGGAAGTCCGCCAGTTCCCGATTCACCCGCTCCAGCTCCTGACGGAACCGTTTCTGCACCGCGTCGTGGTTCAGCAGCGCGTCGGGGTCAGTCGCCTCGATGCCCGCCTGCCTAGCGAAGTCGCGCAGGGCGTCGATGTTGGGCACAATCAGCGCGACGGGCGCGCTCATGCCGTCGCCATACACCACCGCCTCCTGAATCAGTTCGCTTTGTTTCAGCAGGTTCTCAATCGGCTGGGGAGCGACATTCTTGCCGTTCGCCAGCACGATGATGTCCTTCTTGCGGTCGGTAATATACAGATAGCCGTCTTTGTCCATGTAGCCGATGTCGCCTGTGTGGAACCAGCCGTCGGGGTCAATTGCAGCGGCGGTCGCTTCGGGCTTCTTGTAGTAGCCCTTCATGATGTTGGAACCGCGCGCGAGGATTTCGCCATCTTCGGCGATTTTGATTTCCACGCCGCGAATGGGCTTGCCCACGCTGCCGAATCGGGGGGCATTCGGCGGGTTCACAGTCAGCACGGGGCTAGTTTCGGTTAGCCCGTAGCCCTCCAGAATCAGGATTCCGAAGGCGTGGAAGAACTCGGCGACCTCTTTAGGCAGCGCTGCACCGCCCGACACAAAGTAGCGCAACCTACCCCCCACACGCTCACGGATTTTGGACGCCACCAGCTTGTCCAGAATCGCATGCTGGATTTTCACGCCCAGCGGAACGCCCTTGCCCTCGCGCCAGCACCGTGAATAGATTTTGCCCACCTCCAGCATCCGATAGAACAGTTTCTGGCGGAGCGGGGGCATTTGGCGCACGGAGGTCAGAATCCGATCCATCACCGACGCATAGAAGCGCGGCACACCGAGCATCAGCGTGGGCTTTACCTCCTGCATATCGCTGGCGAGGGTGAACAGGCTTTCGGCGTAGGCGATGGTCAGCCCCGCGTAGATTGGCAGGAAGTGTCCGCCCATCCGCTCAAACACATGCGAGAGCGGCAGGAACGACAGAAATAGATCCGTCGGCTGCCAGTCGATGAGTTCCAGCACCGCCTCGATGTTACTGATGAGGTTGCCGTTGGTGAGCATCGCGCCTTTGGGTTCGCCCGTCGTGCCCGAAGTGTAGATGAAGGTGATGATGTCGTCGGGCTGGCTCGCCTGAACCATCGCCTGCAGCTCGCTTTCGGTCAGCGCGCCCGGCTGGTTCAGCATCTGCTCGAAGGTGGGCGTGTCGCTCACATCTTTGGGGTCAATCACAATCATCTGCGGGCTAAGCCCAGAGCCTTCAATCGCTTCGCATGCTTTACGCAGTTGCTTTCTATCGCTGACCACCAGCACTTTGGGTTCCGAGTCGCTCAGGATCTCCAGCACCTGCGGCGCGGTGAGGGTGGGGTAGATGGGTACGGTGATTCCGCCCAGACAGAGCGTCGCCCAGTCGGTAATCGCCCATTCGGGGCAGTTTTCGGCGAGAATCGCCACGCGATCCCCCTTGCGCACGCCCAGTTCGTGCAACGCGCGGGCAAACGCGTACACGCGCCTGCCCAGCTCGCGGTAGGTTATCGGGCGGAACTGCTTCTCACGCTTGACCAGCATCGCGGGCTTCTCGGCGTGCTGCTCCACGCTGCGCCAGAACGCCTTGCTCAAAGTGTCCACAGCCATCGTTTTTTGCTCCAGAGCGGGGATTCGAGCAAAGACGAGCGATTCCTGCTGCGCTCTTCAAAGATTAAATCGTCCCTTTTTGCTTTGACGCCTGCCGAGCTGCCGCCCCTACCCTAACCATCCCCGCTTGTGGGGAGGAGCCACGCCCAGGCAGCCGTGACGCCTCCCCCGTTCACGGGGGAGGTCCGGAGGGGGAGAAAGAACAGCATGCGGAGGGGACGATTCCATCTTTGAGGCACTTAAGTGCCTCAGAGATGAAAACGCCCCTTCTGGTGCGACGGCATTCCTGCCGTCGCGTGTGAAATATACGCAGGGGGCAC
>CALKLF010000130.1 GCA_937992175.1 uncultured Fimbriimonadales bacterium
CGACAGCACATTCAGCAGGGTGGACTTGCCCGCGTTCGTGTAGCCGACAATCGCGCCGCTGGGGAACGGCAGTTTGCGTCGTGAGCTGCGCTGATGCCCGCGCTGGCGACGGATTTCTTCGATTTCGTGGCGCAGGTGGGCGACTCGCTCGCGGATGCGCCGTCGGTCAATCTCCAGCTTCGTCTCGCCTGGACCGCGCGTGCCGATCCCGCCGCCTAAGCGCGAGAGCGCGACGCCCTTGCCCGACAGGCGCGGCATCAGATACAGCAGTTGCGCCAGCTCCACCTGCAGCGCGCCCTCGCGCGAGCGCGCCCGCTGCGCGAAGATATCGAGTATCAGCTGCGTGCGATCCACCACGCGCGTCTGCGTCATCTGTTCGAGGTTGCGCTGCTGGACGGGGTTCAGCTCCACATCGAACAGGATCACATCGGCTTCCTTCTCGCGGGCGAGCTGGAACAGCTCTTCGGCTTTGCCTTTGCCGATATAGGTGGCGACATCGGGGATGGGGCGTTTCTGGCGGGTTTCGCCGACGATGCGCACGCCGGCGGAGTGGGCAAGAGCGCGCATCTCGTCGCTCCAGTAGGCTTCCTCATGCGCCTCGTGATGGCAAAACACGAGAATCGCGCGCTCCGCCTGTCCAATCTCGGTCAGTCGGTGGGGGATGCGCCGTCACCTCCGTTCAGTTCCAGTTTTTGCACGCGCCGATGGTGGCGGTCTTCGTGGCTGAATCCCGTGCGCAGGAACGCCTCAACGGTGGCGCGGGCGAGTTCGGGTCCAACCACGCGCGCGCCGAGGCAGAGGATGTTCGCGTTGTTGTGCTCCCGCGCGAGCGCGGCGGAGACGGGTTCGCTCGCGTTCGCGGCGCGGATGCCCGAACGCTTGTTCGCCGCGATGCTCATGCCAATCCCCGTGCCGCAGATGAGGATCCCCAGCGCCGGGCGCGTCTCCTGGACCAGCTTCGCCGTGAGCGCGTGGGCAATATCGGGGTAGTCCGCCGGGTTCTCCGAATAGACGCCGACATCGAGGATTTCGTAGCCCTGCTGCGCGAGGTGGTTCTTCAGAAACTCCTTCAGCGGGTAGCCCGCGTGGTCGGCGCCCATGTAGAGAATCATCGGTTCACCTCCGTATCGTTCTGCGCGCGCAGCACGCCGTTGCCCTGCTTGGTAGCGTGCAGCTTCTCGCGCAGTACCTCCAGCGCCTTCTTCAGTTGCAGGTCGCGCGCCTTATCCTCTTCGGTCATGCGCCAGTCGTCGGGGTTTTTGACCTCGATATCGGGCTTGAGACCGCCCACGCGCTTCCCATCGACGACCTTCGCGTTCAAATCCGTGCCGTTCGGTGTGAGATACTTGGCGGTGGTGATGGCGACGGCGGTGTTCTGCGAGGTCGGAATCACGGTCTGCACTAGCCCCTTGCCGAACGAGTCCTCGCCGATTAGGGGGGCGACTTTGTGGTCGCGCAGCGCGCCCGCCACAATCTCCGAGGCGCTCGCGCTGCCGCCGTTCATCAGCACAACGATGGGCATCTCCAGATTGCGGTAGCGTCCCTTGAGCGTGTGGCGCCGCTCCAGCAAGCCCTGCCTGCCGACGACGCTCACAATCACCTGCTCACCCGGAATGAATCGGCTGGCAACCTCGATGGCGGAGTCGAGCAGCCCACCGGGGTTCGCCCGCAGGTCTAAGATGACGGCGCGTCCGCCGTTCTGCTTGATCTCGTTCAGGGCGCGGTCGAGCAGCGTGGGGGCTTTCTCGCTGAAGTTCTGCAGCCAGATGCGATAAATCTTGTTCTCATCGTCTTCGAGGTAGACATCGACCGTCGGGCTTTCCACGAGGTCGCGCCGAATCGTGACGGTGAACGGCTCGTCCATGCCGTTGCGGCGGATGGTGAGCTTCACATCGGTAAAGCGCGGGCCGCGAATCATGCGCACGGCGTCGTCTAAGGCGATGCGTTCCAGGCTCTTGCCGTCGACGGCGATGATGATGTCGCCTGGTTTCAATCCCGCTTTGGACGCCGGGCTGTTAGGCAGCGGGCGCACGATACGCGCGCCGCCGGGCGCGTCTTCGAGCAGCGCGCCGATGCCCGTGAAGCTGCCCTGCGTGTCTTCCTGCATTCGGCGGAAGGCGTCGGGATCCATAAAGCGCGTGTAGGGGTCGCCCACCGCTGCCAACATCCCGTCGATGCTGGTGTAGGTGAGTTTATCGACAGCGGGCGGATTGCCGTAGAAGTGCGCTTCCACCTCGGCGAGCGCGCTGCGGAAGGCGTCGGTGGGGTCTAACGGCTCGCGCGTGAAGTGCGTATTTAGCAGCGGCGCGCCCAAGAGCGGCACCGACGAGCGGGTGAGCGCAGCGTAGGCTTCCGCTCCCAGAAAACCGCCGAGGAACATGCCTGGCAGCAGCAACAGCGTGTAAATCCATGCGCGTCCGCGTTCTCTCATGATTTCTTCTCCTGTGTGGCAAGCCATTTGACGGCGCGATCGAGGACAGGGTCGCCGCCCAGTTGCCCGCGCATGCGCGGTTCGGCGGCGATTCGCTCATCGGGCTGCACGCCGCGCTGGTGGAACTTCGCCCCGTCGGCTCCGAGATACCGCCCGACGGTCAGCGTGAAACCCGAGCCGTCTTTGAACTGATACAGGCTCGTTTGCGAGGCGTCGCCGAAGGTCGGCATGCCGAACAGGCGCGCCTTCGCCGTCTGCTTCAAGGCGAGCGCGGTCAGCTCCGCCACATTATATGTGCCCCGATCGACCAGCACGGCGATGGGAAGATTCGCGGGCTGGGGCGCTTTGGACAGGTTGAGCGGGCGGGTCTTATAACGCTTCCCCTCGCGATACTCCACCTGCGCGACCTGGCGCTTGGCGGCAAGCAGGCTTAGGATTTGGAGCGCAGGCTCCTGCTGCCCGATGGCTGCGCCGCGCAGGTCAATCACCAGCCCCTTCGCGCCGCCCTGTTTGAGCGTGCGGAGCGCGTTGGCGAACTCACGGCTGGCGGCGGCGTTGAGCAGATTCGGGCGCAAATAGCCCCACTTGCCCTGCAACATGCGATATTCCAGCGGGCGCACCTTTGTTGTGGCGCGGGCGACCTCCAGCTTAAGCGTCTGCCCGCCGCGCTTGATGGTCAGGCGCAACGGCTTCGCCTCTTGCCCGTCTTTCGGGTTCTGACTCAACTGCTGGATGGCGTCGCTGATGGTCATACTGTTCTGCAGTCGCTGGCGGGCGCGGTCTTGCGCCTGACGAATCTGCTCGCGCGGGCTGTGCATCCGCTGCAGCTGCGCAATCTCGGCGAACGGGTCTTCCGAGATGACCCACTGGTCGTTAATTGAGTCGATAATGTCGCCCTGCTTCAGCCCCGCTTTCGCGGCGGGGGCGCCGGGCGCAACAGCGACCACCTGCAGCAGGCTCTGCTCCAGCGGCGCGGTCTCGTCGCCCACCTTGAGCGTCGTCTTACGGTTCACAACGCTCAGCACCGCGCCGACGCCCTGAATCTCGCCGTTAAGGGCGCGGGCGAACTGCTCGCGCTGTTCAGGGCGCAGGAACTGCGAGCGCGGGTCGTTCAGCGACGCAAACAGCGCGTCCAGCGAGCCATACGCCAGCTTGTTGGCGTCCACAGGCTCCACATACTCGTCCCGCACGAGGCTATACACCCGATAGTATAGGTTCACCATCGACGGCTCCGAGACTTTGGGGTTCGGCGCAGGGGTACGCGCGTCGGCAAGCGCGGGCGCAAAGTCCCGCTGCACCACCACCTCAGAGCCGCGCTTGAGTGAATAAGTAGCAATAAGATTACGGGTCAGCCAGCCGCTGGCAAACATCAACCCGAGCGCCAGCACGGTCAGCCCCCCGCGCATCAGTTTCGTTCTCACGCTATACGATCCTCCACTATCCTAATTGTATCCCATGTCGGTTCGAAAAAGTTCCTGCTGGAGGGAACAGGGTACACTCTAATCCGATACCGATGCAACGCCTGCTGACGACGCTGCTTTTGATTGGATTCTACGCGCTGGGCGGGGCGCAACACCCCACGGTCTTTTTCGGTGTGCGGCTCCACCTGCAGGCGCGGATTGATGAGCGCACGACCGCTCTGCGCTGGTACGATGACCTTGCGCGCGGCTCGGTGGTGTTCCTGCAGTTGTACCATGAGGCAGGCTACGGCGCGTATATCGCGCAACGCCTGCAGAATCTTGCGACTGACCGCACGCGCACGGCGTTAGACGAGGCGTACATAGAACGACTGGGAGGCTGGCGCATCGGGAAGTTTTTCGCCCCGTTCGGTGCGGGCATCCTGCTGAATGAGAGCGTCCTTGCTATGCAGTCGCCGGCGCAGTTCGCGATAGGCGACTTACCGATGCGCGTTGCGTATCTGTATAACGGCTCGGATCGCCAGCAGGGGCTGTATGTGCGTGTGGGTATCCCGCGGGGCGGTGTCTCGGTCGGTGTCGGACGCCACTTCGGCGTCGACCCGCACGCCTTCGCCGTGTGGGAACTGCCCGAACGCCCCCGCTCGCCCGATGGCTACGACACACTCTACGGGGCAGACTATACGCTGAATCTGGGCGGCGTTCCTCTCCAGCTGGAGTGGCTCCACAGCGACGGCAAGCGAGTGGCAGCTACGCACTGGCTTGCAGCACGTGCCCAGTCGCGCACGCTCCCGCTGCAACCTGAGCTGACCATCGCCTATCAGACCGCCGCGAACCAGCTCAGCTGGCGCGTCGCGCTGCAACAGCAGACAGGCGAACGCGCCCGCCTTAACCTCACCCTGCGTGGGAAAGCAGGTACAATTCAGTTCGTCGCGTTCGGACTACAGGGGGACTTTTAACGATGGCACTGAGACGACGGATTACTCGACTGATGAAGGCGCACTGGAACGAGCTGCTGGAGCGTGTGGAGACGGTGATACGCGAAGAAGAGGCGGAGTTGGCGGCGCGCCAGATTGCTCATCAGGAACTGGAAGACGCGCTGAGTCCGTCGCTTGGGGGGACGCCATCGCCCGCCTCCGCCAGCGTACCGTCGCACTCCACTCACGCAACGGAGCGCGAACGCGCGTTGCGCGTGCTGGGCTTACCGCAGGATGCCGACCTGGCGGCGGTGCGACGCGTCTATCGCGAGCTTATCGCCCGCAGCGACCCCTCGCGCTTTCCTGAAAACACGCCCGAACGCGCTAAAGCCGAGCAGATTCGTCAGCGCATCGAGCAGGCATACCAGACACTCCTGCTTCACTTAGACCACAGCGCGCAGCGGTTTCGGAACCTGTCGGTCGATTGACGCCTGAGGAGAAAACCAACGCGATACGCGCTCGTAGCGACGGCGTCCCCGCAGTACTACGAGAGACTTCGTCGGCAAGACGCCAACACGGCGCGCGTTCGGAGCGTCAGCGTCCCTGCGACGAGAACTGAGCTTTTGCCTAACCCAAGTTGCTACCTATGCCGAGACTCCTCGCCTTCGGCGCAGAATAACAAGTGCATTTTCGCAAAAACGGCTCTGTCATTCCGAGCGGAGCGAGGAATCTCGCCCGCTCAAAACCAGTAGGTAGCAACTTGGGTTTTGCTTAACAACCGTCGCCAAACGCGAACAGCACAGCAAGCAGGTCGGCGTCGTCTACAACGCCGTCGCCGTTCACATCGGGCGCGAGATTCGAACCGCTTTGCCCGAAGGCGAACAGTACCGCTCGCCACACGAACCGCCTATCGTCGCCGATGCGCCCCAGCAGGGTCGGCGTCGCCACGAACCGCTGTCCCGCGGCGTTGATGCGCAGCAGCCCCCAAAGCGGGCGTCGGGGCGGGATGTCGAGCATCACATCCTGCTGCAGAGCGCAGAATCTGCGTCTCGAACGGCTCGTCGCGCCACAGCACCGTGCGCACCAGCAGGTGGGCACGCCCCTGCGAATCCACTACAAGGCTTTCGGGATGGTCGTCCTGCAGCTGATAGTCGTAGCGGTAGCCCCAGTCGTTCCAGGGCGGGTCGTGGCGCATCAGCACCACATCGTCGCCCGTGAAACTCCCTTCCGAAACGACTGCGCTGTAGACGCCGCGGGTTCAACTCTCCTGAACAACAGGCGCAAGGGCGATGGGGATGTCAAACCCGCGCGCTGGACCAGAGTAGCGGAAAACGAACTCGTTGTAGAACAGGATGCGGGCGTCCACAAGGCTTGTGGGCGTGGCTGCCGTGCCGCCTACGAAGGGCTTCGCGTCCCGCGCGTTGGGCGCATAGCTCACGCCCCAGGCACTCCCAGAATGTGGGCAGCGTCGTGGGTTCCTCCACAGGGGCGTATCGGTAACGATGCAGATAGCCGTTGTAGGTGTAGCTCACGGGAATAGGCGAACGCACACGCTGGCTGTAATCCACCCCGGGCTGTTTGGCAGGCAGCGTTGCAGAGCAGGCGAGGACGGTCGTAGTACCCTCCGAGATAGGGCGTCAGCGAGTTCGCCCATGTCCACGCCTCGCGCGGCGCGCCGCTCCGCCAGTCGCGCGGCACAGGCGCAGGCTCGTTCCACCGCCAGGGCTGAGCGGGCGTAGCGCGTTCATACGCCATCGGGAAGGTTGAGTCATAGGTCCTGGAGATACATCACGAGGGCAATCCCCAGGCGCGACAGGTTCTGAGCGCAGGTCTTCTCAGCAGGGTCAAAGTTGTCCGCAACAGCGCGTATCAGCAGCGTCACGCCGAGCGCGACAGCGATACAAAGTCCCAGAGAGGCTATTCTTCTTTGCATGGCGCGCCTCCGCTTAAATTATAAGCCCAGCCCTTACCGCGAGAAAGCGCAGCGCCTTAGTAGGAGGAATACAGAATCGCGGATAAGTAAGCCCCTTAAAGACGAAATCGTCGCCTATGCCTACTGTTCTTTCCCCCCTCCCGACCTCCCCCGTGAACGGGGGAGGCGTCGCGGCTGCCCGCGCGTGCGCTCCCTCCCCGCTTGCGGGGAGGGGCGGGGTGGGGGTAACTTTGGCGCAGGCATGGGGGTAAAAAGGAACGATTTCACATTGGA
>CALKLF010000131.1 GCA_937992175.1 uncultured Fimbriimonadales bacterium
CGGGTGCCAATTGAAACGCGCGATGGCCAGTTTGGCCACCGCACACACCCACCAACGTAGCATTCGCCCCCAAGGGCGGGTGCCAATTGAAACATCTTTCCCCTCCCCTTTAGCTCGCCAATCCATATCGCCTCGTAGCATTCGCCCCCAAGGGCGGGTGCCAATTGAAACCATCCTGACAGCAGCGCATCCAGCCGCGCGCGGATCGCGGTAGCATTCGCCCCCAAGGGCGGGTGCCAATTGAAGCCGGGTAGGGACACGGCGCACTATGCCTCTGTAACCGACACGGCGTAGCGTTCGTCCCGCAGAGCGTGTAGAGTTAGCGAAACTTCGCAAATCCTTCCAGCGAGTGAACTCGCGCCTGTGCAAGCAAACCCCGCGCAGGCGGGCTTCGCTTGCACAGGAACGCCTTTAATCGTCGGATGGGTGCAGGGCGAGTTCAGCCATCCGACAACGGATGAGGTTCTCATACTCACAACAATCTGGGGAGAATGAACCGGACTTCTGAGAGCGTGTGTGTAAAGTAAAACTTTAGAGGTCTCACCAGCAAGGGGAGAGGTGATGGATTTGCTCCCGCGAATCAATTCGCGCCCAACCACTCGAAAAACCCGCCTACGCGGGTTTTGAGAACCCCGCACAGGCGGGGTTTCTCGATTGCGAGGGCGCGATTGATTCGCGGGAGACTTCTCACCCTCGTCGGCTGTATCGGTTCACTTTTCCTTCACGCGCCATCGGTGCTTGAAGATTTTTTACTATACACGCTCTGAGCGGTCAGCGCGAAGCAGGAAATTGCCCCTCGCCCTCGAAACAGAGCCTCCGCTATGGCAATCAAGGTCGGAGTGCAGCTTTACTCGGTACGGGAAGATTGTAAACGCGACCTGCCCTACACGCTGGCGGAGGTCGCGAAGATTGGTTATGCAGGCGTGGAGTTCGCTGGCTACTACGACTACGACGCGGCGACCTTGCGCAAGATGCTCGACGACAACGGGTTGGAGTGCTGTGGAACGCATATCGGTCTGGATGCCCTGTTGGGCGATAACCTGCAGCGCACGCTGGAGTTCCACGCGACGCTGAAGTGCCCTTATCTGATTGTGCCGGGCTTGCCTCCTGAGCGCACGGCATCGCGCGAGGCGTGGCTCGAAACCGCGCAGATTTTCAACGAAATCGCTGAGCGCATCCAACCGCACGGCTTCCGCACGGGGTATCACAACCACTGGATTGAGTTCCAGCCCTTTGAAAACGGCGAGCTGCCGTGGGATGTGTTCTTCAGCCACACCAGCCCCGATGTGATTATGCAGATTGACACGGGCAACGCGCTGCACGGCGGGGCGCACGCCGCGCCGTTTGTGCGCAAGTACCCCGGACGCGCCGTCACCGTCCACTGCAAGGAGTTCTCCAGCACGAACTCCAGCGCGGTGATTGGCGAAGGCGAGGTGCAGTGGGCGGACTTTTTCGACGCCTGCGAAACGGTCGGCGGCACGCAGTGGTACATCGTGGAGCAGGAGACCTACGCCCACACCCCGCTGGAGACCATCCACCTCTGCTTTGAGGCGATGAAGCGGATGGGGAAGGTATAGGTTCCCCCCTCCCAGCCCCAGTGAACGGGAGCGTAGCTGCGCCTGCGCTCCCCGCTTGCGGGGGGCTGGGGAGGAGATGAGTTCATTACAGACATCAGGGCGAACTGGACAGCGTTTATCCGACCCCCAAAATCCTTCCCCGAAGTCTGTTACCTTGCCCGACCACTCACCTTCAATCCCACTCTTCACAGTAGTTCGGACGCGGATAGCACATCAACAGCATACGGTTCGGATTGCCCTCTTTGGGGCGACTGGGCCAGCCGAAAAAGCTCTCCCGCCCGTGATAAACTCCGCCCTGAATGAACCAGACAGGTTTCAGCCGTCCGTCCACCGTTGTCGGGCGCGCCGTAATCTGAAGCATGTCGCCGTGGCGTGAGGCGTCGGGGCGCAAACGCGCCATAAACGCCCGCACATGCCCATCCACGAAGCTCGCCTGCCCGCGCCCGTGATAGCGCGACTCCTCGCCCGTAAATACGCGGTCTGGAACCCGTGTGATGTGTCCGTGGCGCGGCTCCACGCCACTTGCAGGCTCAAACCGCCCGCCGTCGCCTGAGCCAAGCCAGCCGTCGAACCAGAACCCCGTGCTGGCGGGAAACGGCAATCGTGCCAAGTTCACGGGTGGAACCTCAGGATAGGTCGCTGCGTTGACTGTCAGGCACCAGTTAGGCATGAGCGCGACCTGTGCTGGTTCCCCTGCACAAAGGGGCGTGGCAATCGGGCGCGCGCTGCGCAACTCCGTCAAGTCAATCGGTTGATTCTCCGCAGGGCACAGCGCGACGCGGTAGTCGCGCAAGTAAGGGTGGAGGCTTCCCCAGACTGTGTGCAGGCACGCGCCTGCTTCGCCTGCCGCGCGATAAAACGCCAGCGGGAAGCACTCGTCGTGGTCGTGCACATACAGTAGGGTTGCCTTGGTCAGTTGGCGCAGGTTCGAGGCGCACACGCTCGCCTTGCTGGCGTGGCGCGCCGTAGCGAACACTGGCAACAACAACGCCGCCAGCACAGCCACTACCGCAATCACAATCAGCAGTTCAATCAGCGTGAAACCCCGCTGTCTCATCATCAGATACCCCCAATCACAGTATTTACATAATCGGGCTTGGACAGTCCTGTCCAAGCACAAACCCAGCTTCCCGGACGCTCGGACAGGACTGTCCAAGCGACGATGTACGGATAGGAGTGTCCGTGCTACGCGCTAAGTAAGGGAAAATCAGGAAGGTCTTTCGAGGCAGTCAAAACAGCCTGCAAGGATTATCGGCATGGAGAGGATGGTTCTGGAGTCACTCACGCGACCTGTTTTACCCCAATGCCTGCGTCAAAGCCCCCCACCCTAACCCTCCCCGCTTGCGGGGAGGGAGCGCACGCCCACGCAGCGCAACGCCTCCCCCGTTTGCAGGGGAGGTGGAGAGCTGATAAGGGCACACAAAGTCGCCTCAACTTGGGGAAACAGGTTGGGAGCGGGGGAGAGAATAGGAGGCAAAGAGGGACGATTTAATCTTTGAGGGACTTACCTACGCCAAGATTCCTCGCCTTCGGATCGAAATGACAAGTTCATTTTTGCAAGAACCACTTTGTCATTCCGAGCGAAGCGAGGAATCTCGATTACCTCCTGTCGCGTTGCGGTAGCATTTTTCGTGGGAAGGACTTATTATTCAAACCCAATGAATTTGAGTCTACCTCGCGTCCCTTTATCAGCTGGTTCCCTCTCCCACGAAGGTTTTATGGTATGAAACCCCGATTGGCATGGGCGTTAGCACGGGCGGGGACGCCCGTGCCACGGGGGTGCACGGACAGGAATGTCGGTGCTACAACATCAGCAGGGGATTCTCCAGTATCTGCTTGAGCGTCTGCAGGAACTGCGCCCCGACCGCGCCGTCAATCACGCGATGGTCGCACGAAAGCGTGACCTTCATGCGCTGGCGCGGGGTGATGGAGCCATCGTCGCCAATCACAGCTACGCGCTTGGTCGCCCCGACCGCCAAAATTGCGCTTGCTGGGGGATTGATAATCGCCGTGAACTGCTCGATGCCGAACATGCCCAGGTTCGAGACGGTGAAGGTGTTGCCTGTCATTTCGTCGGGCAGGAGTTTGCCGTCGCGCGCTTTTTGAATCAGCGTTTGCGACTCCTGGGCGATACAGCGTAGCGACTTGCCTTCGCAGTGTTTCAGCACCGCCACCAGCAGCCCCTGCTCCACCGCGATGGCGATCCCGATGTGGACACCATCAGGATACACCAGCTGCCCGTTCTGGTAGCGGGCGTTCACGACAGAGTGTTTCTCCAGCGCGACGGCACACGCCTTCACGATGAGGTCGTTCACGCTCACACGCAAGCTCTCGTCCAGCTGATTTAGTTGCTGGCGCAGCGCGAGGGCGTTCTCCATATCGATCTCCATCGTAAGGTAGAAGTGGGGGATGGTCTGGTGCGCTTCGGTGGTGCGCTGGGCGGTAATCTGGCGCAGGCGGTTGAGCGGTTCGACACGCTCTTCGGTGGCGACGGGGATGGACGCGGGCGCAGGTGTAGGTGTAGGCGCGACAGCAAGCGCGGGCGCGACGGCTTTCTGCGACTCGATGAACGCCAGCACATCGCGCTCCACGATGCGCCCTTTCGGGCCTGTGCCCTGAATGCTGCGCAAGTCAATCCCATGCTCGGCGGCGATTTTGCGGGCTAAGGGCGAGGCGAGGATGCGCTCTTCGCCGTCGCGCGCAGCAGGGGCAGCCGCCGTAGCTGCGACGGGCGCGGGCGTGGACACAGGCGTTGCTGCGGCTGCAGGCGTCTCAGTAGACGCAGGGGCAGCTGCTGTTGCCTTGCCGTCCGCCTGGCTCGGCAGGCTCTCGCCCTCCTGCAAAATGTACGCCAGTGGGGTGTTCACGGGCACCACTGCGCCCTCCTGCACGCTAATCCCTTTCAGCACGCCTGAACCCGGCGCTTCGATCTCCACTGTCGCCTTGTCAGTGGCAATCTCCGCAATCGGCTCGCCTTCATTTACAGTGTCGCCCTCATTTTTCAACCAGCGGACTAAAGTGCCTTCCTCCATCGCATCGCCCATTTTAGGCATGGTTATCGTGTGCATAGCCACCTCCTTACGCCAGAACCTGTTTCACGGCGTCGATCACGCTCTGCTCGCTGGGCACGGCAAGCGCTTCGAGATGTTTGTTGTACGGCATGGGCACATCCGCGCCCGCCACGCGCAGCACGGGGGCGTCCAGATAGTCGAACGCATGCTCTTGAATCTGTGCTGCAATCTCGGCGCCGAAGCCCACGAACCGCCAGTCGTCGTGCAGAGCGATGGCGCGATGCGTGCGCCGCACGGAGTTGAACACCGTCTCCCAGTCGCAGGGGATGAGGGTACGCAGGTCGATTACCTCCACCTCGATGCCTTGCTCGGCGAGTTGCTCGGCAGCGTTCAGAGCGAGTGGCACACCGCGCGAGTAGGTCACAATCGTCACATCGCGTCCGCGCCGTTTGACATCCGCCACGCCGAACGGAACCGTGTACTCGCCCTCAGGCACTTCGCCCTTGGTCAGGTACAGGCGCGGATGCTCAATCACCATCACAGGGTTCTGATCGCGAATCGCGGTTTTGAGTAAGCCTTTTGCGTCGGCGGGCGTGCTGGGCAACACGACTTTCAAGCCCGGCGAGTGCGCCAGCCACGCTTCCAGACTGTGCGAGTGCTGCGCCGCTAGCTGCTTGCCCGGTCCCGCAGGACCTCGGATCACCATCGGCACGGCGCACGCCCCACCGGATTTATACAGAATCTTCGCCGCGTGGTTGACAATCTGGTCAAACGCCAGCAGCGCAAAACTCCAGGTCATCACCTCCACGACGGGTTTTAGTCCCTCAATCGCCGCGCCGATTGCGATGGAGATAAAGCCTGGCTCGGAGATAGGCGTATCCCACACGCGCTTGGGTCCGTACTTTTGGAACAGCCCTTCGGTGACGCGGAAAGTGCCCTGATACCGCCCGATGTCCTCACCCATCAGGAACATGTTCGGGTTGCGGTCTAACTCCTCTATTAATGCCTCTCGGATGGCTTCTCGGTAGAGTTTGGTTGCCATAATGCGCTCCTGCTGTGTAGGTTGCGGCTATAGTGTACCTGAAGCGTGGGGGAAGAGGGTGCGATGATGGCTTTCCCTGCAGGTGGGTATCCTAATCCCCGATGCGCCTGCTGGATCGGCTGATTCTGCGCGAATTGCTGCCTCCCTTGCTGTTCGGCGTGGGATTATTCACCGCGCTGGTGTTTGCGGGGGGCTATGTGTTTATGATTACCGAGTACGCGGTAAAGGGCGTGCCGTTGCCGCTGGTGATTGAACTCGCGCTGCTGTATGTGCCGCAGATTGCGGTGCGCACGCTGCCGATGGGGATGCTGCTGGCGACGCTGCTGGGGTTCGGCAGGCTTTCGTCGGACTGGGAAATTACGGCGATACGCGCGTCGGGGGTGAGCCTGCGACGGATGATGGCGCCCGTGTTCTGGCTGAGCCTGCTGGTGAGCCTCGCAGCGATTGCGTTCAACGAGACGCTCGTGCCGTGGGCGACCGAGCGCGCCGCGCAAATCCGCGCGGCGATTTTGCAGCAACTGAGCCTGACTGAGCAGCAAGCGTTCGGCTTCCCCCAGTTCCGCGAGGGGAGGCTCGACTCGTATGTGATTGTGGCGGGCGGGCGCGACACGCAAATGCAGGAGCTGTATCAGGTGACCCTCATCAAATACAGCATGGGTCAGCAGCGCGAGCCAGAGGCGGTGGTCTACGCCGAGCGCGCCCGCTGGGATGCCGAGAACCAGTGGACACTCTACAACGGGTGGCTGCGCACGGCGCAGGGACAGTACGCCTCGTTCGTGGTGTTCCGCGCCGCGCCGAACGAAAATATTGCTATCCGACGCACGCCCGTACAGATTGAGGCGTTGCTGACGAATGTCGATGAACGCTCCTTCCGCCAGCTGCGCGAACAGATAGAGTTTTTCAAACGCGAGGGCGCAGACGAGGCGCAGATTCGGCAGCTCACGGTGGAGCTTTACAACAAGATTAATGTGCCCCTCGCGAGCCTGATTTTCGCGCTGCTGGGCGCGCCGCTGGGCGTGCGCCCGCAGCGCTCCAGCCCTGCCAGCGGCTTCGCGCTCAGCGTAGCGATTATCTTTGTGTATTGGGTGATGGCGCGCTATCTGGTGATTCTGGGGCGCGGCGCGATTGACCCCCTGCTCGCCAGCAGCCTGCCGAACCTCATCGGCGCGGCGCTGGCAATCTGGCTGATACGCAAAAAGGAGCGAGCCGTCTAACCTCAAGGTACACTATGCACACGATGATGAAACGGGTTCCCGTAAGCGTATTCGGCATACTAATGGTGTGCTTGCTCCTGCCCTTGCTCGCAGGGTGTGGGGGCGGCAAGGCGTCGCCGATTAACCCCCCTCCAGGTGGGCGCGGCACGCTCAAGTGGACGGTAATGGTCTTCATGAACGCCGCCAACGATCTCGACGACTACAGCGAGCTGAACATCAATCAGATGGAGCAGATCCAGACGAACCCGAATGTGCGCGTGGTGGTGCAGTGGAAACGCACGGCGCGCTATGCCCCTGCAGGTAGCTGGACAGGCACACGACGGTATCTGATTCAGTACGACACGGACACGCAACGGGTCAACTCGCGCCTGCTGCAGGACATGGGCGAGGGAATTGACATGGGCAGCGCGCACACCCTGCGCGAGTTTATTCGGTGGGCGCGGGCGAACTACCCCGCGGATCGGTACGCGCTGGTCATCTGGAACCACGGTTCGGGCTGGCGCTCCCGCGCGGCGTTTCGCGGACGCGCGGTGTCATTCGACGATGAACTCGGCACGAGCATCAAAATCTGGGAGTTGCCGACCGCCGCCCGCCCCACCTCTGCCGACCCCGTGATGGATGTGTTGCTGTTCGACGCCTCGCTGATGCAGATGCTGGAGGTGGCGTATGAGTGCCGCAACATCGCTCGGTTTATCGTTGGCTCGGAGGAAAGCCCCCCAGGTGAGGGCTACCCCTATCACGAGATTCTAAAACCGCTAATGGACAACTCCGACATCGCCCCCGCGCAGTGGGCAGGCGCGATTCCGAATATCTATGTGAACTGGTATCACGCGAACTTCCCCTCGTATCGCAACATCACGCAATCAGCGGTGGACGCTTCGAGGCTGGACGCCGTCGCGAACGCGCTGGACGGACTGGCGGGCAGTCTGCTGACCAAGCGCACGCTCTACGCTGTCTCGCTCGCCCGCGCCCGACAGGACGCCCAAAACTACTCCACCTACCCCGAATACCGCGACCTGTGGCATGTCGGGACGCTCATCAAGCAATACACGAACGATCCTGAGCTGACCCAGCATGTGAACGCCCTGCAGTACGCGCTGGAACAGGCAATTATCGCCAACAATCGCGATACCCGCGCCGGCTCGCGCGTGTTTCACTCCTACGGGCTTTCGATTTACTATCCCGATTCAGGCAGTTATCTGGGACGCTACAGCAACACCGCGCTCGCCCGCGCCACCTCCTGGGACGAGTGGCTGCAGGTCGCGCCGTAGCGCATCTGGCTTGCGTGGCTCCTCCGCTCCGTTTACGGAGGAGCGATGCAAGGTAGGGTAGAAATTGAGCGGAAACTTCTGGGTATTGCCTGAATCTCCTACGCTCCCCCTTGCGCGCTCGTGTCGCCCTGAGCGGTTTGCAGCTTGCGCTCCAGCTCTTCGAGTTCCTTGAGCGCTTCCGAGTCGTCGACGGCGGTGGTTGCGCTGGAGGCGACGGAGTCGGTTGCGGGCGCGGGGCGCAGTCCCAGTCGCTGCTCGATTTTCTCCAGTTCAGCTTCTGCCTCGTAGTCGATTTGGGCGTCTTGCAGGGCGGCGATGCGTCCCTGCAGGCTCTGCGCCGCCATCTCCTGACGGGCGGACGCCTCCGCCTCGGCGCGCTGGATGCGCTGCTCCGCCGTCGACCAGCTCGATTCGATATTCTCGACGCTGATGCCCTCCAGCGCCTTGTTGATGGCGGTCTGGATCTGCGCCTGTTTCCAGCGCGCTTTCATCGCCAGCGCCTGCGCGGTCTTGACGCGCACCTCCTCTTCCTGACGCCGAATGGCGAGCTTAATTGACTCGACTGTCTCGACGGCTTGCTGAAGCGAGGCGCGCATGGTTTCTAATGCGCCCTCCTGCGCCTTTTTCTCGCGCACAATCTGCAGGGCGAGGTCGCGCTTGCCCTGCTGGAGCGCGAGTTCCGCTTTGCGCTCTAAATCGCGTACCGTGCGCTCCAGTTTCTCGACCTCTGCCTGAAGCATGTTCTTCTGCGTAATCGCCTGAATCGCCCGTTCGCGGTTACGCGCGAGGGTCTCCTGCATCTCGCGTCGCGCCTGATCCAGCAGCACTTCGGGGTCTTCGAGCTGCTCCACCTTGCCCGTCACCCACGCGACTAAGTATCTCCAGAACCGTGCTAATGCCTTAAACATGTCTGTCGCGCCCCCTGTTGTTGGCGTGGTGAAGTGTACCCGAAAAGGTTTCCAATATTAACGCACGCCGCTGCCGCTGGGCACTTCGCGGTCGGGATGGAGCAACACCGCTTTGCCGTCCACATCCGCGGCGAGCATCATCCCTTCGGACACGATCCCGCGAATCAGCGCGGGCTGCAGGTTCACCAGCACTGGGATCTGCTTGCCCACCACTTGTTCGGGGGTGTAGTCCTCGGCGATGCCCGCGACAATTGTGCGCTCCTCGCCTCCCACATCCAGTGTGAGTTTGAGCAGTTTGGTGGATTTGGGCACGGGTTCGGCGGCTTTCACGGTCGCGATGCGGATTTGCAAGCGTTTGAACTCGTCGATAGTGATTGTGTCTGGCATGGTAATAGTGGCTGTGGCTTGAGTGTCTCGCTCAAGCGTGGGTTGCGCCTGCACGGGCGTCCCGCCCGTGCTACGCTGGGGTTGCAACCTCGGAAAAATCGGCTTCGGCTCTTGCAAAATATGCCCCGTGGGAATGGCGTTCATCACGACGGCGTCGCTCCAGCAGGGCACGGAGCTGAGGTTCAGCTGACGGGCGATTTCACGGGCGACCTGCGGCATCACGGGTTCACTCAGTCCACCCAGCAGGCGGGCGGCAATCAGCCCTGCGTACAGCACCTGCCCCGCCCGCTCAGTATTGCCCTGTTTCATGAGCGTCCATGGGGCTTGCTCATCGTAGTAGCGGTTCACTGCGCCGATAATCTGCCACGCCTCACGCAGCCCGCGCGGGAAATCCACTGCTTCGAACGCCTCCGTGACCCGCGCCGCCTGCTGGGCGAACAGGTCGGCAAGCTCGGCGTCCAGCCGTGCGCCGTCGGGCACGCGCCCCTCGAAGTAGCGGTGCATCATCGACAGCGTGCGGTGCAGCAGGTTGCCCAAATCGTTCGCCAGATCGCCGTTGTAGCGCGCCTCGAAGCCCTCTAAGCTGAACTCGGCGTCGGCGTCGGTGGGCATCTCGCGCAGCATGTAATAACGAAAAGCGTCCACCGCGTACGGCAACTCACAGCCAGCCGCATCCGCCAACGACTGCGCCACCTCCAGCGGCGCGTACACATTTCCCAGCGATTTGGACATTTTTTGCTTGTTCACAATCCACCAGCCGTGCCCGTAGAGGCGTTCGGGTAGAGGCAAGCCGAGCGCCATCAGCATCGCAGGCCAAATCGTGGCGTGGAAGCGGGGCAGGATGTCCTTGCCCATCAGTTGCAGGTCGGGGGGCCAGGTGTCCAGATACGCCTCGCCGCGCTCCAGCCAGCCCGTCGCAGTCAGGTAGTTCAGCAGCGCGTCGAACCACACATATACCACGCCGCTATTGGGGTCGTCGGGCACAGGCACGCCCCAGTCGGAACCTGTACGCGAGACCGCAATATCCTGTAAGCCCTCGTTGATGAAACCCAGTGTCTCGTTGCGGCGCACTTCAGGCTGAATGAACTGCGGGTTCGCCAGAATATGCTCGCGCAGGCGCGATTCATAGTCGGAGAGGCGGAAGTAGTAGCATAGCTCGTCGCGCCACTCCAGCGGCTTGCCGCAGTCGGGACAGGTTTTCGACTCGTCAATCTTGCTGCTGGCAAAGAAAGTTTCGCAGGAGATGCAGTACCAGCCCTGATAGCTGCCCTTGTAGATGTCGCCCTGCTCGCGCAATCGCCGAAACACCTCGCTCACGACGCGCTTGTGGCGTTCCTCAGTGGTGCGGATAAAGATATCGTACTCTATGTGCAGGGCACGCCAGGCGCGTTCGAACACCTCCGCCATCTCATCCACGAACTGCTGGGTGGGCACGCCGCGCTCCTGCGCCACGCGATGCACTTTCGGGGCGTTCTCGTCCGTGCCAGTGAGGAAGTAGACCTCGCGCCCGCGCTGTTTCTGGAATCGGGCGCAGGCATCGGCGACGATGGTGGTCAGCGCGGTGCCGATGTGCGGCGCGCTGTTCACATAGTAAATCGGTGTCGTGATGTAGTAGCGTTTCATGGCGTCGGGAATAGTTTACCTGACACGCTTACCAAGATTCCCCACCTTCGGCTCAGAATGACAGGTTCCTTTTTGTGCCTGCAGCCCTGCCATTCCGAGCGGAGCGAGGAATCTTGCCCGCTCATAATCGATAGGTAGGAACTTGGTTTATTCAAGCCCTCTCCACTCTATTCGCCGTATCAGAGCTGCGCTTTGCGGAAAGCGACAAGCGCCTCCGAGAGGGCGTTGCCAACGCGCCACGCCACGCCCTCCTGGTTTGCGAATTGCTCGGTTTCGGGATGCGCCCACTCTGCGCCGATGACCACAGGCAACACCTCCAGCCCCGCCTGCCGCAACACCGCCGCACGGCGTTTTGCCCGCAACACATCGTCGCGGTCAACCTTGAGGGAAATCTCGGCGAGAGCGACCTTGTCGCCTTTCCACCAGATGAGGTCGGCATCCAGCGGGTCGCTGTCTTCGGGAACATCTTCGTCCATCAGCCCCGCCTGCGCCATCCACATAGAGACCTGTTCACCTACGCGCTCGCTTGCGATAGGCGAGCCGCCTTCGCCCGCCCCGAAGATACGCGGCGCACGTCGTACAATTTTGCGTTCGTATTCCTCGCCGGCTCGCCGACCAACTTCCCCGCGCTGCCAGTTTTGTAAGCTTTGCACCCCGTCCCTCACTCCAGCCACATTCTGCTCGATGGTCGTCACACGCTCCTTGGTTTCGGCGACATCTTTTTCAACATTCCCCAGATGCGACTCTATATTTTCGAGCCGTGGGGTCGTTTCCTCACGGAACTGGCGGAACTCTTCAGGGAGGCGCAGCAGCTCTTCGGTCAGTACAGCGCGGCGGAAGGTCTCGCGCAGGCGCGCGTCGCGCTCCATCAGACGCGCCACCACAGCGTCGTCCAGTATCTGCTGCGCAATTTCCAGCTTCAGTTCGAAGTCGTTCTGAAGCAGTTGAGGCAGTTGCTTCAAGTCGTCACGAGTGAGCGACATCCCAACAAGATTATACCTTGCTACGCCCAGCTGCAGGCGGTTCACGCTGCGTGGATCGCGCCCAGAGCGTCAGGGTCTCCAGCGGGTATACTCTGCTTGATGACGGAGCAGGGCGAGGTTGTGGTGATGGACGCGGAGGATATGCGCCGCGCCATTACGCGAATTGCACACGAGATTCTGGAGCGCAATCGGGGCGCAAAAGATTTGGTGGTCATCGGCATCCTGCGTCGGGGCGCGCCCGTCGCGCGGCGGCTGGCGTTAGCCATCTCGCAAATTGAAGGCGTCGGTGTGCCCTGCGGCAGCGTGGACATCACCCCCTTCCGCGACGACATCGAGCGCAAGCCCGGTGCGCTGGTTCGCAGTCGGACCGATGTGCCGTTCCCCATCACCGATAAGCGCGTGATTCTAGTGGACGAAGTGATTCACACGGGGCGCACGGTGCGCGCGGCGATGGAAGCTGTGATGCAGCTGGGGCGTCCCGCGGCTATTCAGCTCGCGACGCTCATCGATCGCGGACATCGCGAACTGCCTATTCGCCCCGATTATGTGGGCAAGAACCTGCCCACGAGCCGCGCCGAGTTCGTGCTGGTCGAATTGATGGAGCTGGAGGGGCGCGACCGTGTGGTGCTGCGAAAAGCCGCGCCGAACCTACCGTAGGAGCCTGTTATGCCGCATGTGCTAACTGCCGCCGAGTTGCCTGTGGAGGACCTGCTGCGCCGCGCCGACTCGTGGCGTCAGCGGCTGACTGAGAACCCCACACCCTCCGTGCAACCCCGCGCCGCCATCGTCGCGCTGCTGTTTTACGAACCGAGTACACGCACACGCGCAGCATTCGAGCAGGCGTGCGTCCTGCTGGGTTATCATCCGCTGTCGATTACGGCAGAGGCGAGCAGTATCGCGAAGGGCGAAAGCCTACAAGATACTGTGCGCACACTAAATGCGCAGGACGTCCAAGCGATTGTGATTCGCCATCCTCAGGCGGGCGCGCCGCACATCGCTGCGCAGGTCTCCGACGCGCCTATCCTGAACGCGGGCGACGGCGCGCATGAACACCCCACGCAGGCGTTGCTCGACCTCTACACCCTCTGGCTGCACTACGGCAAGCCTGACCCCGCCTCGCGCTGGCTCAGCGGGCGCAAGATTGCGATTGTGGGCGACATCCGCCACAGCCGTGTGGCGCGCTCCAACCTGACGCTACTCACGCGGGCAGGCGCAGAAGTGTGGCTCTGCGCGCCGCCAGCGCTGCTGCCCGATGCGCCCCTGCCGAACGCCCACACAACCCATAATGCTGAGGAAGCTGTGCGGAATGCTGATGTAGTCATGGCGCTGCGCCTGCAAACCGAGCGCATGGCACAAGGGCTGCTGCCCAGCCTGAACGCCTACCGCCGTGACTATCAGATTCACGCGGAACGCCTGCGCCTCGTGAAACCCCATTGCGTTGTGATGCACCCCGGACCGATTCAACGCGGAGTCGAAATCAGTGACGAGGTTGCGGACGGAGCGCAATCACTAATTTTGACCCAGGTACGCAACGGCGTCTATGTGCGCGCGGCGGCGCTGGAGTATGCGCTCTATGAGTCGGAACCGTCTTAGCCACGCGCAAGTCGTTCTCTAAAACCGTTCGTGGATCGAGCGCCTTCCTCGAAGCAGAACCCGATATCCACGCTCAACGGTCTCAACTTCCGAGATTGTGCGCTGCGCGTCGGCGCGCAGGTTGTTTAGTTGCGCCTGCAGTGCCTGCGCCGCCTCGCAGAGCCACGCCTCTTCATTGAGCGACTCACTTGAGAACGGCTCCCCGACGCTCAAGTAGGCGCGTGGGTACTGATGGTAACTCGGTTCGATGTAAATCGCCAGGGGCAGGAGCAGTGCCTTGGGCGTCTGACGCACGAGCCAGTGCAGCGACCGCTGAAACGGCAAGAGCCGCTCGGTCTCGCCGTGCAGCTTGCCTTCGGGGAACAGGAGCAGGACGGTCTCTGGCGATTGCAACGCTTCCAGTGTGCGTCGCACGGTACGCGCCCGCGCCGCTGCATCGTCGGGCGGGAACGGCAACGCGCCCACCGCACCGAACGGCGGGAACCGTCGATACGCCTCCATCCACGCCAGTGGGCGTCGCCCCCACGAACGAATCAGCCAGTACCCCAGATAGCCGTCCCACCAGTAGTGATGATTCGCGAACAGGATTAGCGGTTTCGGTTCAACGGGCGACGCGCCGCGTACATAGATTGCCCGAAAATGCCCTCGCAAACTGCGCAGGATTAGCCCGTCTACGAACCGCGCCTGCAGCCTTACGAATGCGCTCGATAGACCCGCCCTTTCCATATGATTGCGCCTCGCCGATACCAGACAATCGAGCGCCCCAATGTCAGCAAGCCCAGCAGTATACTGAACGGATACAATAGCCCCAGTCGCGACGGTAGTCCCACCACCCTTGCTGAGATGCCGAATATCACAATCGCCGCGAGAATCGCCGCGGTCGCCAGCCCGCGCTGCGCAGGCAAAAACAGCCACGCCCACAGCGGACACAGATAGACCAGCGTCAGCATCAGTCCCACGAATACTGCGACGGGAACCGTGCGACAGATGGCGACGGCGTTCTTGGCGAAGCCGTTCATCGCGTCTTGGAGCGTAGAATACATCGAGACTGTCAGCCACGCCCGCGCGTCCAGCAGGTGCATAGTGCCACCGTGCCGCTTCACCAGCGCAGCGAGCGCGACATCCTCCAGCACTGCGCCTCGCACGAACAGGTGCGGCAGCCAGCGCATGTAGTCGTGTTTCCGAAACGCGATGACCTGCCCGTTCGCAAAGGCGAACGCGGGACTGGGATGCGCCTCCGCCAGCGACAGGGGCAACAGCGTGAACACAGAGAAGGGAACCATTAGCTTGAGCAACGCGACCGGCAGGTTCGCGGGCGCGAAGGCTGGGATTGCGCTGACCAGCTGAGCGTCTGTGCGCGACAGATACGCCCGCATCGCGTCCACGAAGCCCGCTTCGCTACGCAAATCGGCGTCCAGAAACAGCAGCCACTCGCCCTGCGCGCGCATGGCGAGTTGATAGCACGCCCAGTTTTTGCCGACCCATCCGTCGGGGCGCGGCGCACTGCCAAACCACTGGATTCCGAGCTGCCCAGCGTTCTGTTCAAGCCACTCGGTCGTGCCGTCGTCCGAACCATCGTCGCACACCCAGCATTCCACGCCTTCCCCAATCTGCGGCGCAAGGCTCTCCAAAAGACGCGGCAGATTCTCGATTTCATTGCGGGCGGGGATGAGGATAGAGAGCGTTGGGGATGCCTCACTGCGCTCGGAATGACAAACTTGCCTGTGCTGTGTAGCTGCTCTCACTCCGAGCGGCGTGAGGAATCTCCGATCCCGGTTCACTTGCTCGGAGGCAGGCAACGTTAGCCTTCGTCGACGCCAGCACGCCAGATTGGAAAGCAGTATTCCTAACTGCGCCGCGAGCGCCCCAAAGATCAGAACCCACACGCGAGAGAATACCCGCTACACCAGCGCGGTTTTGCCTGGCAGCGCGACCGCGTCCACAGGCATCGGTCCGAACTCCAGCTTTTCTGCCCGCTCCAGCAGGTTCAGCTGCGACTTGTTCATCACGAAGTCCCAGGTGACCACCTTACCTGTGTACGCCGACATGCGCCCCATAATCGCCGCGAGCGTGCTTTCCGTCACGGCGCGGGTCTCGTTGATAGGCTGATTGTTGCGAATCGCATTCACAAGGGCGATATGCTCCTGCTTGTAGCCGCTGCGTTTGGGACCGTCATAGCGCCAGGTCTCGCTCCCCATCGTGATGCTGCCTGAGGGGTCCGCCGTGCCCTTCGTACCGACGACGCGCTCGCCAATCAGGATTGCGCAGTTGTCGATCTGGCGACACATGCTCAGCACCTTAATCCCGCCGGGGTACTCGAACTCCACGGCGAAGTGGTCGTAGATGTGTCCGTAGTGCGGCTCGGTGCGTGCCTGGCGTCCGCCCATGCCCATCGCGCTGACAGGATGCGCCCCCAGCACCCAGTTGATGACATCGATGTTATGGATGTGCTGTTCCACGATGTGGTCGCCCGAGAGCCAGGTGAAGTAGAGCCAGTTGCGCATCTGCCACTCGACATCGCTCCACTGGGGGTTGCGGTCGACATGCCAGAGCCCGCCCTGATTCCAGTAGCATGCGCCGCCGACGATGTCGCCAATCGCGCCTTCTTGAATGCGGCGGATGGTCTCGATGTAGTTTGGTTCGTGGCGGCGTTGTGTGCCCGCGACGACGCTGAGCCGTTTCTGGGTCGCAAGGTCGCCCATCTCGAACATCAGGCGCGCGCCGGCAGGACAGACCGCGACAGGCTTTTCCATGAACACATGCTTGCCCGCCTGAATCGCCTCGCGGAAGTGGATGGGGCGGAAGGCAGGGGGCGTGCAGAGCAACACGATGTCCACGCCGCTGCTGATTACGCCTTTGTAGGCGTCCAGCCCTGCAAACTTGCGGTCACCGATGTTCAGGCGACCTTTTTTCTCTTCTTGCAGCGCCCGCAACGAAGCGTTCAGTCGATCTTCGAAGGCGTCGCCCATCGCGTACAGCTCCACGCTGGGATGGGCGTCGATGCAATCGATAGCGGCGCCTGTGCCACGACCGCCGCAGCCAATAAGTCCGACGCGCAATGTATCGCGCCCTTGCGCATGTGCGAATAGTTCGATAGGTAAGGTTGCCAGCGCCGCTGCGCCTGCCGACGCTTTCAGAAACTCTCGCCGAGTGATGCCTTGCTGCGCCATTGTATCACCTCGCTGGCTAATTTCGAAGTGCGGTCGAACTCTCCTGCCTGTATGGGGAGCGTTATCGAACGGGGTGAGCACAGGCAGTGCATACAATTGCAGTTCAGTTGCCTCTTGAATTGCCACGCCCGCGTGGGGTATACTACCGTCGCTGTCGCTTAACGAATCGTGCAAGCGGTCAGCAGGGCGTTGTTGGCTGACCCGTCGGTCAGAAGTTGCCCGTTTTTGAACCTGAAAAGCGTGGGGCGGTAGCTCAGCTGGGAGAGCGCTTGCATGGCATGCAAGAGGTCGGCGGTTCGAATCCGCTCCGCTCCACCAGCGGCGTGCGCAGTTAGCTCAGAGGTAGAGCACTTCCTTGACGTGGAAGGGGTCGGAGGTTCGAATCCTCCACTGCGCACCATTTTCTTTCGGGGCGTGGCGCAGTATGGCTAGCGCGCCTGCTTTGGGTGCAGGAGGTCCCCGGTTCGAGTCCGGGCGCCCCGACCATTACTTGCGGGAACGTTGCCGAGCATCCACAATCACGCCGTCGAAAATCGCCACATTCGACTTCACTTTGCAATCGCGCCCAACAACACAGCGTACCAGCATTGTGTCGCGCATCACCACTGCGCCATCCCACAGAATACTCTCCTGCACGACTGCGCCTTCCTCCACGATACAGCCCTCACCGATGACGCTGTTTTCCAGCACCTTTGCCCCCGATTCGATTCGCGCCCCCGAGCCAATCAGCACAGGGTAGGCGATTTCGGCGTCTTCAGCAATCTCCACATTCTCGCCAATCCACACAAATTTGCGCTGCTCGGGGTAGGGCATCTGAATCTGTACGCGCCCTGCTAAGGCGTCCCAGTGCGCCTGCTGGTAGGTCTTCAGGTTGCCCACATCCTTCCAGTAGCTGGAGGTCAGAAAACCATACAGGGGCAGTTTGCGCTCAATCAGCAGAGGGAGCAGGTTCTTGCCGAAGCCGTAGGGCGCGCCGCGCGGAATCAGCTCCAGCGCATCTGGCTCCAGCACATAAATCCCGATGTTCGCGGCGTTGGAGAAAATCATTTCACCCTTCGGCTTCTCCAAGAATCGCGTGATGCGCCCCCGCTCGTTCAGGAGCGCAATCCCATATTCCGAGGGGTCTTCGACCAGCGAGAGCGCAATCGTGCAGAGCGCTTTTTTCTCCTTGTGGAACTTAATCAGGCGTGTGAGGTCTAAATCGGTCAAATCGTCGCCGCCAATCACGATGAAAGTGTCGTCAAAGAAATCCTCGCAGCGTTTCACGCTCCCCGCGTCGCCCCAGAGCTGTTCCTCTTCCGAGTAGTGGATACGCACGCCCCAGCGCGAGCCGTCCCCGAAGTACGCCTTGATCTGGTCGCCCAGATAGTGCAGGTTGACCATGATTTCGGTGAAACCGTGCTGCTTGAGGAGATTCACGAGGTGTTCCATCACGGGGCGGTTCACGATGGGCACCATCGGTTTGGGAAGAGCGCGGGTGAGGGGGTCTAAGCGCGAGCCGACCCCCGCCGCGAGAATCATCGCTTTCATACCGCTATGACCTCCGATTGCGTGAACTCCAGCACGCTCTGCGCCACGAGTGCAATCTGATCCTCGGTCAGCTCCGAGTGGATGGGCAGTGATAATACTTCCTGTGCTGCACGCTCGGCGTGCGGAAAATCGCCCTCGCGGTAGCCCAGAAACCGATAGGCAGGCTGCAAGTGCAGCGGCAGTGGATAGTAGACCGCGCTCTCCACGCCGCACTGACGCAGATGGTCGCGCAGCGCGTCCCGCTGGGGGGTGCGTACCGTGAACTGGTGGTACACATGGTAATTGTAGGGACGGACTGCGGGCAGCTGGAGGGGCGCATCGGCGAGTAGTGTGCGATAGAGCGTCGCGTGGTAGCGTCGCCGCTCGGTCCATTCGTGCAGGTGGCGCAATTTTGCCCGCAGAATCACGGCTTGCAGCTCATCGAGGCGCGCGGTGTAGCCGATGTCTTCATAGTAGTAGCCGCCGTTCATGCCGTGTACGCGCAGGCTGCGCACTTTGTAGGCGATTTGTTCGTCGTTTGTGATGACCATCCCTGCATCGCCCGCCGCGCCGATGTTCTTGGTAGGAAAGAAACTGAGCGTCGCGGCGTGGGCGAACGCGCCAATCGGCTCCTCGTAGTGCCGCGCGCCGATTGCCTGCGCCGCATCCTCAATCAACCAGAGTCCGTAGCGGTCGGCAAGAGTGCGCAGCGCACGCATTTCGGCGGACTGTCCGTACAGGCTCACGGGCAAGAGTGCCCGCGTGCGTGGGGTAATCGCCGCCTCTACCAGATCGGGGTCTAAGTTGTAAGTTTCGGGGTCGATGTCTACAAACAATGGCTTCGCGCCGAGCTGCACAATCACCTCCGTTGTGGATACAAAGGTGAAGGGTGTGGTGATGACCTCATCGCCTGGCTGTACCCCCACGGCGCGCAGCGCCAGTTTCAGGGCGTCCGTGCCCGAACTCACGCCGATTGCGAAGCGGGCGTTGCACGCCTGCGCAACTTCTTGCTCCAACGCCTGCACATGCTCGCCCAGAATATAACGCCCGCTCGCCAGCACCGATAGCAACGCGGGTTCGAGCTCGTCGCGTATCCGTCGGTACTGGCTGCCTAAATCCGCCATCCTGACTTGCAAGTCGAATCGTCCTCCTTGTTCTGAACTGCGAGATAGTATACCCACCGGCTAAGAACTTGAATCGCTCGCCATGATTGGGCAGAGTGCAAGAATTTCGTTGTGCACCCGCGGCGGCAGGAAAAACACTCTTTCACACGGAAGAAGGGAGCCATGAAACTCGCATGTCAAGAAGGGCTGGTCCCAGGCAGCAGCCTGCCTGAGCGATTGGAGAAACTCGCTGCGTGGGGCTACGAGGGTATCGAATTCTGGGGCGGCGGACTTAAGGAGCGCGTCGCCGAGATTCAGAGCGCGCTGAAATACAGTCCCGTGAAAGTCAGCACGATTTGCGCCGGGTTTCGGGGTTGCTTGCTGGACGCCGACCCTGCGCAGCGCGACCTCGCGATGCAGGATATTCGCGACTTGCTCTATGTGGCAGGCGATTTGGGCGCAGTCGGGCTGATTGTCGTGCCCATTTTCGGCGGTCCGCGCATCCCGAACCTCACCCCGCTCGCGACGCCCGAACAGCTGGAGCGCGACCTGCTGCTGAAACTCCTCGAAGACCTCGTGCAGACGGCGGAGAAAGCGGGCGCGCATATCCTGCTGGAGCCGCTGAACCGCTACGAGACGCACTTCCTGCGCCGACTGGAGCAGGCGACCGCCCTCTGCGACGTGCTCCCCCACCCCAACCTCAAAATCATGGCGGACTTTTTCCATATGTCTATCGAAGAAGCAGACATCCCCGCCGCAATCCGCGTTGCAGGTAGCCATATCGCGCATGTGCATCTGGCTGACAGCAATCGCCTGCTGCCGGGGCAGGGGCACACTGATTTCAAGGGCGGGTTCGACGCCCTGCGCGCGATTGGCTACACGGGCTATATGGCGCTGGAATGTGGAATCGCGGGCGACCCCGCCGTCGAGCTGCCCAAAACGGCGGCTTATCTGAAAGCGTTGTAGCCACAACGAGCTCGTCCCAGAACGCCCCTCTCACGCCGCCTCCTCCAGCCTCTGCCTAGCTCTCTGCTCTCTCAGCCGTTGCTCCGCCGTGCGCAGAATCTGCTCGGCGTCGTCGCAGTCGCGCGGGTAGAACGCCCAGCCGATGCGCACTTCGAACCGCTGGCGCATGTTCGGGCTGAAGGTCGTCTCCAGCCACTCGGTGAGCGCGCCCGCCACGCGCGCGGCGATACTGGGCGCATGGTCGCCCGCGTAGGGCATCAGTAGACCGAGCGAAGCATGTCCGTACCGCCCCACAATATCCGCTTTGCGCACCGCTTCACGCACCACCGCCGACGCCTGCAGCAGCAACTCGCCCAGGGCAAACTCGCCCAGCGAGTCCAGCGCGCTCTTCTCCGCCACGAACTCAAAAATCGCAAAGCCGACGCTCTGGTCGTACCGCGCTGCACGCTGCACCTCCTCGCGCAAGCGCACGCTCAGATAGTCCGCCGAGAACAGCCCCGTCTGCGGGTCTAATATTCGCGCCTCGAAATCGCCTCGCTCCAGCGCGCGCGCCCGAAACCGCTGCTCGTCCAGCCACTCCGCCTCACTGATAATCCGTCGCAGCTTCTGAGTCGCGTTGCGCAGAATGTGCGACACATAGTTGCACGAGATTTTCAACTGATGCGCGATTTCGGTCTGGTTATAGCCCTCGTTGAAAAATAGGTGCAATACCTGCTGCTCAATCTGTTTCAGCTGCTGCATCGCGGTCTCCACCACCACACGCTCCTCAATCGGCAGGTTGAACACCTGACACGGCTCGCAGTTCAGCTTCTCCAGGTCGTACCCGTTCCACTCTTCCTCCTCGTCCTCGTAGATTGCATCCAGCGAGCTGACCTTGAACACCTCGCGCGTCATCAGCACATCCTCAACGGCTTTGGTGGTCATGCCCAGGAACTCGGCGATTTCCTGCGTGCTGGGGGGGCGTCCGTAGCGCGCGCTCAGCTCGTTCACCACGCGATTGATTTTGCTATTCAACTCCTGCAGCCACGCGGGTTCCTTGATAATCTTGCCCTTATCGCGCAGGTAGTGCTTGATTTGCCCGATAATCAGGTGCGTGGCGTAAGTGGTGAACTTGACGCCCTTTTCGGGTTTGAACAGGTCGAGCGCATTCAGCAGCCCGAGATAGCCTTCTTGGATTAAGTCCTCAATCGGCTCGCCCGAACCGATGAACTTACGGGCGATGCTCTCCACCAGCCCCGAGAGCTGAATGGTAATCGCGTCGCGCAACTCTAGCTCGCGCGTCTGGCAATATTCCAACACCTGTTCCTCCGTATCCCGTTTTAGCATCGTGCGCTCCTCCTGAGCTTCCTGTGGCACGGACATTCCTGTCCGTGCATGCCTACGCGCCGCGCGTATAACTGTACACGCCGCGCGGACTATTGAATCGCGTTGATGAGTTTGAACATCGGCATCATAATCGAGATGGCGATGAAGCCCACCACCCCGCCGAGAAACACAATCAGCAACGGCTCAATCATCGAGGTTAGCCCCTTGATGGTCGCGTCCACCTCCTGCTCGTAGAAGTCGGCGATTTTGACCATCATTTCGGAGAGTCGCCCCGACTCTTCGCCGATGTCCATCATATGAATCACCATCGATGGGAACAGCCCCGTAGCGGCGAAGGGCGCGCTCAGCGGCTGCCCCTCGCGAATGCTCTGGCGTGTGCCCTCAATCGCATGCGCCAGCACCTGATTGCCCGAAGTTTGCCCCACGATTTCGAGGGTGCGCATCAGCGGCACGCCGCTGGAAATCAGTACGCCGAGCGTGCGAGCGAACCGCGCCACTGCCAACTTCAGCACCAGCTCGCCGAAGATGGGGAAGCGCAGCTTTAGCCAGTCGTACTGATAGCGCCCTGTGGGCTTGCGGATGTAGGCTTTCAGCGCGAAAATCACACCCACCAACAGCCCCGCAATCGCCCACCAGTAGCCAATCACGAAGTCGCTCGCGCTAAATAGCAACTTCGTCATCGTGGGCATCTCCACATTCATGCTGGCGAAAATCTCTTTGAACTTGGGCAGCACGAACATAAAAATCGCCACCAGCACCAGAAACGAGAACACTAGCACCATCACGGGATACATCATCGCCGACTTGATTTTCTGGCGCACTTCCAAATCTTTCTCCAAAAAGGTCGCGAGGCGGTCTAAAATCTGGTCGAGGATACCAGCGACTTCGGCGGCGCGTATCATGTTCACGAACAGGTCGGAGAACACGAGGGGATGCTTCTCCATCGCCTCGTTCAGCGCCATGCCCGATTTGACATCCTTGCGCACTGCGTCGATAGCGGTTTTGAGCGCGTGGTCTTTGGTTTGCGCGTGCAGAATGTCCAGACACCGCAGGATGGGAATGCCCGCGTCGATCATCGTGGCGAACTGGCGGGTGAACAGCACCATCGCCTGCAGTTTGGGCTTTTTGGACTTGCCCAGCCCGCTGAAGAGCTTCGTTTTTTCGCGCTGTCGCTCCACGCGCACCACATGCAAGCCCTGCTCGTGCAGCTTGGACAGCACGAGCTGCTCGTTGTCGGCTTCAATTGAGCCTCTGAGTGTGCGCCCCTTGTTGTCTACCGCCTCGTATCCGAATAACGGCATCGTGCGTCCTCCTTACGCGACTTTGAGCAGTTGCTGGAAGTTCTCTCGATCCATCGCGCGGTTCATGGCTTCCTCGTAGGTGATGTAGCCGTTGCGGTGCAGGTCGGCTAAGGCGCGATCCATCGTAATCATGCCCTGCCCCGACTGCGTCTCCATAATCGAGTAAATCTGATGCGTTTTGCCCTCGCGGATGAGGTTTCGAATCGCGGCGTTGGCGAGCATCACTTCAACCGCTGCCACGCGCCCGCCGCCAATCATCGGGATGAGCTGCTGCGCAAACACGGCTTCGATGGTGTTCGCCAGCAGTACGCGAATCTGCTCCTGCTGGTGCGGTGGGAACACATCGATGATGCGATCGATGGTCTGTGGCGCGTTGCGCGTGTGCAGCGTGGCAAATACGAGGTGTCCTGTCTCCGCCAGCGTCAACGCCGCTTGAATGGTCTCTAAATCGCGCATCTCGCCAATCAGAATCACATCGGGGTCTTCGCGCAGCACGGCGCGCAGGGCGTTATGGAAGCTCTCGGTGTCGGTATGCACCTCGCGCTGGTTCACCATCGCCCGCTTGTGGGTGTGCACATACTCGATAGGATCCTCGATGGTCATAATATGGCACGGGCGCGTCTGGTTAATCAGGTCAATCATACACGCCAGCGAGGTGGACTTACCAGAGCCTGTGGGTCCCGTAACCAGCACCAGCCCGCTGTGCTTTTTGACCACCTCGTAGATGACCGACGGCAGGCGCAACGATTCGATAGAGGGGATCCGGGAAGGGATGACGCGCATCGCCGCCGCCACCGCGCCCTTTTGCATGTAGACATTGAAGCGGAACCGCGCCGTGTCCTTCACCGTGTAGGCGAAGTCCAGCTCGTGATGGCGTTCGAACTGCTCCAGTTGCTGGTCGTTGAGTGCCTCGTAGACCAGTCGGCGCGTGTCGTGTGGGGTGAGTGGCTGGTAGGGGAGTGGCGTCAGGTGTCCGCTCAGTCGGATGGTGGGCGGCAGCCCCACGGTGAGGTGCAGGTCTGAACCGCCGCGCTCCACGCACTGCTTGAGCAGGTCATCAATCGTGACATCCTCAAGGGACTGTTCCTCGCCTGCGATTTGCAGTGTGACATCGGCGGCGTTGGAGGCGGTTTGCTCCTCGTCCTCCGTCGCTTCCAGCCCAACCAGTTTACGCCAGTCGAAATGTTGTTCCATACACGACCCCCTCAGAAGGTTTCGAGCCGAGAGTATTTTGGGCAGGGGGTGGGAAAAACTTTACTGGCAATTTGCGGGGAGGATACACGCCCTTACTCGAGTGGGTATCCTTCGTGTATCTGATGGGCATGGAACCGCGCACCGTGGTCAACACCGAGCGTGTAGTAAGCGTCCCTGAAACACGCGAAGCGCGCATGGCGCGACGGCATTCCTGCCGTCGTGCCGCATGGGTATCCTCGAAATGCGACGGCAGGACTGCCGTCGCACCAAAAGAGGGCGTTTTCATCTTTGAGGGATTTTAGTTCCACAAATGTGAAAACGCCTCCTTTTGGTACGATGGCGTTCCCGCCATCGTCGTTGTGCAGCGTACCTGCGAGGCGACGGCAGGAATGCCGTCGCACCATGCGCGCTTCGCGCGTTTCGGGAACGCTTTAAACTTTG
>CALKLF010000132.1 GCA_937992175.1 uncultured Fimbriimonadales bacterium
TGGGACGCGCTTGTCTGGGCAGCGGCGCGCGAGCACGACATCCCCACCCTCTACACAGAGGATTTCAATCCCGGCGCAACGCTGGAGGGTGTGTCAATCATTAATCCGTTTGCCTCCGAAACTTGAGGTCCATCACACCCCTCAAACGCCGTTGCGCAGGTATACTCCCCCTATGCAGACTCGCGCGTGGCGGCTCACGCCTGACGGGGAATATCACTGGGAGACGCTGGAGTTGCCGCCGCTGGGGGCAGGCGAGGCACTAATCCGCCTTCGCGCGTGCGGTCTCTGCACGGGCGAAGTGATGGACTGGTACACCCTGCGCAAAGCACCCCTCGTGCTCGGACACGAGTTGGTCGGTGAGGTGGTGGCGTTGGGGGATGGGGTATCGCATCTGCAGGTTGGCGACCGCGTGGTGGTGCATCATCACGCGCCGTGCTTGGAGTGCGACCTGTGCCGACGCGGGGCGTTCATCCACTGCCCCACCTGGCGCAAAACGAAGTTGAACCCTGGCGGGCTGAGCGAATACTTCATCGTGCCCCCCGAAATCGTGCGTGTCGATGTGTTGCGCGTGCCTGATGGCGTCTCGGACGAGCGCGCGGCGTTCACCGAGCCGTTGGCGTGCGTGGTTCGCTCACTGCGCCGCGCGGGGTTCAAGCGCGGCGACGCGCTGGCGATCATCGGGATGGGCGTGATGGGCATGCTCCACCTGCTGCTGGGGCAGGCGTGGGGCGCACGGCAGATTTTCGCGATTGATAAACTCACGCATAGGCTCGCGTTCGCCGAGTCGCTGGGCGCAACGCCCCTCCTTGCCGACGAAGCGCCACGCGACGCCCACGCGCAAGCAGAAGTGGTGATTGTCGGACCAGGCAACGAATCAGCACTCGAACTCGCGTTGAAGCTGGCTGCGCCTGACGGGGCGGTCGTGCTGTTCACGCCTGCGCCGCCCGACACGCGCTTCCCCCTCCACTGGCACGACCTCTACTTCCGCGAGACGCGCCTAATCCCCAGCTACTCCGCCAGCCATATAGAGATGCGCCAAGCCCTGATGCAAATAGCGGCGGGACTGCCCGTCGAAAAGCTCATCACGCACCGCCTGCCGCTGGAACGCGCCCCCGAAGGCTACGCGCTGTTGCGCAAAGCCGATGCGCTCAAAGTGATAGTGATGAACGCTACCGAGTGACAGGCAACGCTTGTGAGAGGTCGATGTGCCCGCCCAAACTCTCCACAGGTTTGCCCTGTACCAGAATCTGCACGCGCTGGATGTTGGGCAGACTGCCCGCTGTGCTACTTATTGCATTCACCAGCGCGGCTTCGTCGTCCGAGCCGCCCTCAAAGTTGTTTACCAGCTCCTCAGAGAAGTCCAACTGTAGCGTGTCGCCCTGCACGGCAGCGCGGAGTAGCCGTGTGCCTTTCGGGAACACGCCCGACTCGCGCATCAGCGTCTCAAACACCTCTTTGTAAGCAGATACGGGGTTCTGAATGGCGATGGGTCTGCTCTCGTAGGTCAGCTCGCCTTGAGGGTTCACTTTGGGGATATAGATTTTCGCCTCACGGGGCGGCTGGGGCGGTTCGGGAGGCGGCGCAGGGGTCAGACGGAGCCAGATGCCCACGCCAATCGCGAGCGCTGCGATGACGACAAACAGCACGCCCAGCATGCTCTGCACGCGCCGCGCTTCTTTCATCTTACGCCTCTGGGGTGAGGTTCGCTTGCGCTTCGGCATTCGCGTCGGTCTCCGCCGCAGGCGCATCGGCGGTCTCGGTCGGAACCCACTCGATGCGGAACTGTGTTTTGCCCAGCGTGAGCAGCGCGTCGCTGGGCACGGTGATCGGCATGTTCGGGGCGATCTTGGTCTCGCCGATGAAAGTGCCGTTCGTGCTGCCCAGATCCGTGATGCGCACATCTGCGCCCACAATCTCGATGACGGCGTGCTGCCCCGACACATAGGCGTCAGGCAGAACGATGTCGTTGCCCGCGCGTCTGCCGATGCGCTGGGGGCGCGTGTAGAGTGGAAATCGCAGGTTCGGGTCGCCAACACCCACCAGGTGCGCCAGCGGCGGCGCGACTTCGGCGGCGACTGTGGGCGTCTCAAAGCCTTCGGGCAGCTCCAGCGTCATCACGACACTGCCGAACTGCAACTCGGCGTTGGGGGGCAGGGGGACGCGCTCCGCGCCGACAGGTTCGCCGTTGAGGCGCGTGCCGTTCGTGCTGCCCAAATCGTGCAGGTAGGCGTGGTTCTCTTCAATCGTGATGCAGGCGTGTCGGCGGCTGACCGTGCCGTCGCTAATCAGCACATCCGAGGCGGGGTCGCGCCCGATAAGGTTCTCCCCTGCCTTGAGCAGGTACTCCCGTCCCGCCGAGTCGCGTAGTTTGGGGTATGCGCCCATCGGCTCGGTCGCCTCGGGCGCGGCGCTTGTCAGCAGAAATCCGCACTCAATACAGTATTGCTCGCCGGGCGGGTTCGTCTGGGCGCAGATGGGGCACTGCGCGGGCGTCATCGCCATCGTCGTCTGCGGCGCGGGCGCTATGGCGACCGTCGCCTCGCCGCCTACCGCTACCGTCGTCTCGGTCTGCATGGCGTATATAGTACCTCATGAAATGGAGAGGGGCGCAGGAAACGACGCGCGAGCGTTAAAGCCCAGTGGAGGCGACGCCATCTCCAGATTTCGTCGCCCAACGCCGATATGTGAAACGGAGGACAGCATTATGCCGAATCGAGTGGGCAAACGCGCGCTGCCCGTCCTGCGCTGCTGGCGGGCGCAACCTAAGTGCTGAGATAAACGCTTCGACGGCTCCGAACCCTACACCCGTTCCCTAACTCCCTGCAAGATATTCCCGGCGTCCCTATGCCCGACCTGCCCGGCGTCCCGCGTGATATTCCCGGTCACTCCAAGCCGCAAGGCAAGGACATGCGCGGCGCGATGCTGGTCGGCGCAGACCTGCGCGGCGCGGATTTGTAGCAGGGCTGGAGGGCGCGAACCTGAACGGCGCAAGCTTGCAAGAGAACCAGCTACAAGGTGCGAACTTCGCGCGGACCAACTCCAGCGTGTGGTGTTCCACGACTCGCAGATGCAGGGCACGAACCTCACTGACGCAGACCTCACGCTTGCCGACCTGCACGGCATCATCACTAGCCAAAGCACCAAAGCTCCGTTCAACTACCAGCTCACGCGCGGCTGCATCTATCATCGCGGCTTCGCGGGCTGACCCGTGCCCCCGTCGCAACAACAGTACGAACGCCGGCTCAAATCGCCCTATGACCAGTTCGTAAAAGAATACGACGAGTGGCGACGCAGCTTGAACCACAACTCAGGCGCGTGTCCTGCTAATCGGCGATAATATGTACACAGGGATTGAGGCACGGGGTGCGTCCGCAACGTGCCCAGCGCCAAGCGGACGTTCTCCACTGTGAAAAACTTGCCTGTAGAAGCTGAGATTCCTCGCTTCGCTCAGCATGACAAAGGTTGTCATTCTGAGCGAAGCGAGGAATCTCTTGCAGTATCATTCCCCTTGGAAAGGACTTATGATAAGCTACACTAAGCCCTCACCCTCCCACAAGGTATAATCCCCACTCGATGCAACCCAGCAAATTCCAAGCCCAAACGCCCATGCTGCAGCAGTATTTTCGGCTCAAAGCCGAGAACCCCGATGTGCTGCTGGCGATGCAAGTGGGCGATTTTTACGAGTTTTACGGAGAGGACGCCGAAATCGCCGCCCGCGAACTGGAAATCGTGCTAACAGGGCGCGAGGACGGCAGCAACGGGCGCATCCCCATGGCGGGCGTGCCCATCCACGCCTATGAACGCTACATCGCCAAGCTCGTGCAAAAGGGCTATCGCGTGGCGATTTGCGACCAAATTGAAGACCCTAAACTCGCCAAGGGCTTGGTTAAGCGACGCGTCACGCGCATTCTCACACCCGGTACAGTGCTGGAAGACTCGATGCTGGACGCGCGGGCAAACAACTACCTCGTGGCGGCGGTGCTGGGCGAACCCGTGCATGGGCTGGGCGTGGTCGATGTGTCTACGGGCGAGTTTCTCACCACCGAAATCGCGGGCGAACGCCGCCAGGAGAAACTACTCGACGAACTGTTCCGCCTGCAGCCCGCTGAAGTGCTGGTTCCCGAAGACCAGGAGGAGCTGATTCAGACCCTGCGCGAGCAACTCAGCGCAACAATTACCCCTGTTTCGATGCACGATTTGGTCGGGCGTGACTCGAGGCAGATTTTGCTACAGCATTTCGGCGTGGAGTCGCTGCGCGGTTTCGGCTGCGAGGACTACACGCGCGGGCTGGACGCCGCCGCGCTCGCCTTGCGCTACCTGCAGCGTAATCAGCTGGAGGCGTTGCAGCACATCCGCACCCTCGCCACCTACTCCATCGAGCGGTTTATGTATCTGGACTCGACGGCGCGGCGGCATCTGGAACTCACACAGAACCTGATGGACAACTCGCGCCGCTATACCCTGCTGGCGACGCTGGACAGCACCTGCACTTCGATGGGCGCGCGCCTGCTCAAACGCTGGCTGGACGAGCCGCTGCTGAACCCTGAGGCGATTAATGAACGGCTGAACGCCGTCGACGCGCTCGCCCAGCAGAGCCTGCGCCGCGACGCGATTCGGCAGATGTTGCGCCCACTGGCAGACCTGGAGCGTCTCTCCGCCCGCGCCAGCACGGGCACCGCCAACGCCCGCGACTTGGTCGCCCTGCGCGGCACGCTGCAGCGCATCCCTGAACTCTATAGTGAAGTGAACGCGCTGCTGAGCGAGCTGCCCGATGCGCCCGCCCTGCTTGCCAGCCTCGCGCCGCGCCTTGCGCCGATGCAGGAACTGTGCGACCTGCTGGAGCACGCCCTCGTGGACGAGCCGCCCGCCGATTTGAAGTCGGGGGGCATCATCCGCGACAGCTACGACCCCGAACTCGACCGCCTGCGCCAAGTGCGCACCGAAGGCAAAAGCTGGATTGCCCAACTGGAAGCCAAAGAGCGCCAGCGCACGGGTATCCCCAGCCTCAAAGTGGGCTACAACGCCGTGTTCGGCTACTATCTGGAGGTCTCTAAGCCGCACCTGAGCAAAGTGCCGCCCGACTATATCCGCAAGCAGACCCTCGCGAACGCCGAACGCTTCATCACTCCCGAACTGAAAGAGCAAGAGGCGATTCTGCTGGGCGCGGAAGAGCGCATGAACGCGCTGGAGTTCGAACTCTTCTCGCGTATCCGTGCGGAAGTGGCGCGTCAAACCTTGCAGATTCAGTCGCTGGCGAAGGCGATTGCCGAACTGGATGTGCTGTGCGCCTTCGCCGAGAACGCCGTGCGCTACCGCTACACGCGCCCCGTAGTGGATATGGAAGACCGCATCCACATCTGGGGCGGACGCCACCCCGTCGTAGAGCGATTCAGCGAGAACCCCTTCGTGCCCAACGATTGCCGATTGGATAGCAGCCAGCGATTAATTATCTTGACTGGTCCGAATATGAGTGGCAAGTGTCTGGCGGGCGACACCCTGATCTTCACTGAGCACGGGCTAATGCGACTGGAGCAACTTGCTCCCTCCAACGCCCAGTTGGAGCGGTTTACCCCGATATCGATGGGCGTGCAGACGCGCGATGGCATGCAACGCGCCATGCAGTTCTACGCGGGGGGCAAGCAGCCCACCCTGCGCATCCGCTCGCGACTGGGCTTCACCCTCGAAGGCACGCCCGACCATAAAGTGTGGACACGCCGCCCCGACGGAACCGAGGGCTGGACTCGCCTCGGCGATTTGCAAGAGGGCGACTATGTAGCGCTGGCGCGGGGCTTCGAGGTTTGGGGTAATCAGACCGTCATTCCGAACGCAGCAAGGAATCTCGACTTTCCAGAATCAGCGCCCTGTCATTCCGAGTGCGGCGAGGAATCTGAAACGCCAGAGCAGGATGGCATTGCTCTCACGCCCACGCTCGCGTACCGCTTCGGTGTACTGGTGGGCGAGGGTAAACTTGCTTACGAGACCATTTCCGACTACATTCTGCGTGCGCCGCGTGAGTGCGTCGTTGCGTTTCTGGAGGGGCTACTGGAAACCTGCGGCTATGTTCGTGGAAAGGATGGCTTTTTGTGCCTGTCTATCGCCTCCGAGCGGCTGGCGCGCGAAGCGCAAATGTTACTACTGAATCTGGGTATCGTTGCCGCGCTTTCGGAAAGCGAGAGTGGTTATACGCTCGTGCTGCTTGAGGATGATATGATTGAGATCCCTCGCTTCGCTCGGAATGACAGGGAGTTGTTCAAGGCGGAGGACTTGTCATTCCGCGCGGAGCGAGGAAGCTCGCTTTACCCACACTTTCCCGACCTCACCCCCCGGTTCCCCCTCTCCGCACGCAGAGGGGGGGGCACGCCCGCGCCATACGCCGCCTACTCCCCCTCTCCGTTTACGGAGAGGGGGCTGGGGGGTGAGGTTCAAATCGTGCGTAAGAAGAACCCTGCTCAATTCTACGACACTGTAGTTCACATCACCCCCAGCGCCGCCCTCGTTTACGACCTCAACATCGAGCCTGACCATAACTACATCGCGCAGGGCTTCGTGAGTCACAACTCCACTTACATCCGCCAAAATGCCCTGATTGTGCTGATGTCGCATATTGGCAGCTTCGTGCCCGCTGACCGCGCCGAGATTGGGCTGGTGGATCGGATTTTCACCCGCGTGGGGGCGCGCGATGAACTCGCCACGGGGCAGTCCACCTTCATGGTGGAAATGACCGAGACTGCGAACATCTTAAACAACGCCACGCCGCGTAGTTTGGTGATATTGGACGAAATCGGGCGCGGTACCAGCACCTACGATGGCTTAGCCATCGCGTGGGCAGTCGCCGAGTACCTGCACGCAATCGGCTGTAAAACGCTGTTCGCCACGCACTATCATTACCTGAACGAGCTGGCGAACCGACTGGAGGGCGTGGCGAACTATCGTGTGGCGGTCAAGGAGCAAGGCGACCGCATCACCTGGCTGCATAAGGTGTTGCCCGGAGGCACGGATCGGAGCTACGGCGTGCATGTGGCGCGGATGGCGGGCGTGCCCCCCGAAGTAGTGCAACGCGCCGAGCAAATCCTGCGCGAGTTCGAAAAGCGCGGCGTGCAGAGCGCGATTCAGCCTCCCAGCAACGACGCGCCCAGCGTGCGCACGAAAAAACTCCAGCTCACGCTGTTCGAGGTCGCCGAGCATCCCGTATTGGAAGCCCTGCGCGAACTGGACATCACCGCGCTGACGCCTGTGGAAGCGTTAATGAAACTGGATGAGCTGAAACGGCGGCTCGACTCGCGTGAGTAAGTCTTGCCTGCAAAGATTGACGCCGAATGAGACTCCTCGCTTCGCCTGGAATGACAGCGAGTTTCATAAGTCCTTCAAAGATTAAATCGCCGTTGAAACGCGCGAAGCGCGCTTGGTGCGACGGCATTCCTGCCGTCGCGTATGCAATATCCCCAGCTGGCGCGACGGCATTCCTGCCGTCGCGTATGCAATATCCCCAGCTGGCGCGACGGCATTCCTGCCATCGCGTATGCAATATCCCCAGCTGGCGCGACGGCATTCCTGCCATCGCGTATGCAATATCCCCAGCTGGCGCGACGGCATTCCTGCCGTCGCGTATGCAATATCCCCAGCTGGCGCGACGGCATTCCTGCCGTCGCGTATGCA
>CALKLF010000133.1 GCA_937992175.1 uncultured Fimbriimonadales bacterium
CGAAGTGACGAACCGCCGCTTCGTGAACACGCCAAACTGATACTTCCAGATAATATGGTTGACTGTGATGAAGCCCAACTCATCCAGCGCGTTGAGGATGTGGCGCAGATTGTTCCATCCAGAGAACACATACATGCTCCCCGTGTCTTTCAGCACGCGATAGGCTTGTTGCATCCACGCGAGTGTGAACTCATAGTATTCGGCTTGGGAGATTTCGTTGTAGCCCTGAAGCACGCGCCCTGCAAGGCGATTGTAATTGGAGCGCTTTGCGCTGAACTCGATCGCGAACGGCGGGTCGGTGATGATGAGATCCACGCACGCCGCAGGCATCAGGCGCATTCCTTCCCGACAGTCCATCAGATACACTTGGTTCGGCTGGATGAGCTCCCTCATAAGACTATAGTTTACCTTCACAATCCCTTCCTTATGAGCGCGGCGGCGTCGGCGCGGGTGAAGCGTGGGGCGTCGGTCGCGTGGACGCGCGCGGCGAACAGCCCGTAGGCAATCGTTTGCGCATACAGATCGGCGAACTCGTCGGGCGCGAGGTCGGGCAGCAGGGCTTGCTTGCTTGGTACACTCTGAGCGGCTTCGCGAAGGTTTTCATGCACGCCTGGTTGCGATTCTCGGCTAAACTTGAGGAAGTTTGTTGGTACGGCGACGCTTAGGCGTGTGTGCCTATCTTGGCAGGTGATGAGGTACATCTTGCCTGCACGGATGTGCCACGGACCCCACAGATCAAGCGTTATCGTTCCTGGCGCGTAGACCTTATCCATTGGGTAGGTGCGTGTGTCGCGCGGTCCAATCTTCTTGTGTGCTAGACCGAGTTCATTAATCGTACGCGCAATCTCGCGCAGCGAGGGGGGCTTGGGAAGCAGGTTATTGCGCACAATCTCGTCTACGACCCCAACATCGCCCTGCTCGACGCCTTTGGTAACGCCACAGCCTCTACACGCATGGCGGTCGACTCGAAACCGGTACGCTTAGTGGAGCGCAGCAGCGGCAGGAACCCGAATGTGCGCGTGTATGAGATCGAGGGCACTCTGATGCGGCTGGTCGTGGCGCGCAACGGGCAGCGCCCCGCGCGACTGGTCATGCTCGATAATCGCGGTAGAACCTCAGGATTTCAAATGCTGAAGATCGACTACATGCCCGCCGCGCCGCTGATGGGGTCGGTATGGCGATTGGAGCGGATTGTGTACAACGACGATACGACCTATCGCCCTGAACAGGGCGGCGCGTACCGCTTCCAGTTCAGCGCGAATAATCTGGTTGCGAACCACATCGCGTCGGGAGACCGAATCCGCATCCTGACGGCTGCCACGACGCTCGCCTTAGGCGCGCCGGGCAACATCGAGGCGGAGACGCTCCGCGCGCTGGGACAGGTCGACTCGTTCAGCGTGCAGGGCGATGAACTCTGGCTGATGCTCAAATACGATTCGGGCACAATCGTACTGAAACGGGAGAAGCGGCGGGACTAACAGGCGTCTTCCGTAAAGAATCACACGCGCCTGGTACGACGGCGTCCCCGCCGTCGTGTTGTAAGCCAGTATATTGGTTGGAGCGCGATGGTGGGGACGCCGTCGTACCAGGCCGTCTTCGTTTTGCATACAATTCCTTGAGGCATGCACTTATAAGCAGAGCGTGGTGGGGATCAGGCGGCGCGCAGGTAGGGTTGCCCTCGAACGCACTGCTCTTAGACAAGTATTGCTCAGGGTAGTTTTGCAAAAGTGGGCGGAGCGGATCGGGCCGCGGGCTTACAGGAAATTTCCCTACTGCTCCGAATCCTTGCGCTATGACCCGCGAACAGGCGCAAGCGCGAATCGCCGAACTGCGCAGGCTGGTGGAATACCACAACTATCGCTACTATGTGTTAGACCAGCCCGAAATCTCGGATGAAGAGTACGACGCGCTGTTCCGCGAGCTGCAGCAGCTGGAGGCGCAGTTTCCCGAACTCATCACGCCCGATTCGCCCACACAGCGCGTCGGCGCGCCTCCCCTCAGCGCGTTCCCCGAACACCAGCACCGCGAAGTGATGCTCAGCCTCGATAACGCCTTCAGCGAGGAGGAACTGCTAGCGTTTGATCAGCGCGTGAAACGCTTCTTAGACCTGCCCCAAGAGTCCGAGATTGAGTACACCTGCGAGCTGAAAATCGACGGGCTGGCGGTCTCGCTGACCTACGAGGACGGCGTGCTGATTGTGGGCGCGACGCGCGGCGACGGCGTGCGCGGCGAGGATGTGACGCCCAACCTCCGCACGGTGCGCCAGATTCCGCTGCGCCTGCAGAGTGGGAACAACCTGTTCGATGCGCCCCCGCGCCTGGTGGAGGTGCGCGGCGAGGTCTATCTGAGCTATCAGGAGTTCGAGCGGATTAATCACGAGCGGGCGCTGGCGGGCGAGCCGCTGTTTGCGAACCCGCGCAACGCCGCCGCGGGCAGCCTGCGCCAGCTCGACTCGCGCATCACTGCCCGACGACGCCTGCGATTCTGGGCCTACGGCGTCGGCTACAGCGAAGGCGCGGAGTTCGCCACGCAGTGGGACACGCTGCAACAGCTCAAACAGTGGGGCTTCCCTGTGAACCCGAACACGCGCCTTGTGAACAATGTTCAGGCTGCGATAGAGTTCTGCCGCGCATGGAACCGCCGCCGCGCCGAACTGGACTACGCGACCGACGGAGTCGTAATCAAGGTGAACCGCATCGACCTGCAGCGTCGGCTCGGAGCCACGACACGCGCCCCCCGCTGGGCTGTCGCCTACAAATACCCCGCCGAACAGGCGACCACCACTTTGCTGGAGGTGCGCTGGCAGGTCGGACGCACGGGCGTGCTGACCCCTGTCGCAATCATGGAGCCTGTGCAGGTCGCAGGGGTCACTGTCTCTCGCGCCACGCTGCATAATATCGATTACATTCGCGAGAAGGACATCCGCCTCGGCGACCGCGTCGTGATTCAGCGCGCGGGCGAGGTGATTCCCGAAGTGCTGTATGTACTGACCGACGCACGCGACGGCGACGAAATCCCTATCGAGTCGCCGGCGCAGTGCCCCGTCTGCGGTGCGCAGGTGGAACGCGCCGAGAACGAAGCCGCCTTGCGCTGTATTAACCTCGCCTGCCCCGCGCAGATTGTGGAGCGCATCCGCCACTTCACCAGCCGCCACGCGATGAACATCGAAGGCGTCGGCGACAAGTGGGTGCAACGGCTGTTCGAACTGGGCTATATCAAAGACCCCGCGGACCTATATTCGCTCTATCAGCATCGCGACGCGCTGATGCATCTGGAGCGCAGCGGCGAGAAACTGGTGAGCAACATCCTGAACGCGATCGAGAAAAGCAAGCAGAACTCGCTAGAGCGGTTGATTTTCGCGCTGGGCATCCGACAGGTGGGGGAACACGCCGCGCGCCTGTTAGCGGAGCATTTCGGCAGCCTCGACGCGCTCATGCACGCGACGGAAGAGCAGATTATGCAGATTCACGGGATGGGTCCCGAAACGGCGCGCGAGGTGGTGGAGTTCTTCGCCCGTCCTGAGAACCGCGCCGTGATTGAAAAGCTCCGTCGGGCGGGCGTGCGCATGGAAGCCGAGCGCAAAGAGCGCACAGCGGCGCCGTTCGCGGGCATGACCTTCGTGTTCACGGGCGAGTTGCAGTCCTACACGCGCGAGGAAGCCGAGGCGCTCGTGCGCGAACTCGGTGGGCGCGCGACCTCCAGCGTGAGTAAGGCGACGACCTATGTGGTGGCGGGTCCTGGCGCAGGCAGCAAGCTGCAGAAAGCGCAGGAGCTGGGCGTGCCCATTCTGGACGAGGCGCAGTTTCTGGAGATGGTGCGCGGTCAAGGAAACCCGCCTGCTGGCGTGTAAGCCGGGTTCTGTTTGAGGCGGCGATCTCTCTGGGGCGTTCGCTTACGCGAAGCCTCGCGCGGTCTACCCGGAGGGTCGGCGGAGCGCGTCATCCCCTCCCTACATGACCTTGCTCCCTGTGGGGCTTGCCCAGCCGATCGCTCGCGCGAACGCTGGTGCGCTCTTACCGCACCGTTGCACCCTTACCCCAATCAGGGCGGTTTGCGTTTCTGTGGCGCTCTCCGTCGCCGAGACACCTCAGCGCCTGGGGGTTAGCCAGCACAGTCTCCTGTGGAGCCCGGACTTTCCTCGCCCGAATCGGGCGCCGCCGCCCAGCCAGCAGGCATCCTAATTGTACCCGAAAATACGGTATAATCCCTGTGGTGAGTACTAAGACGCATCCCTCGGAGCCGCGCCTCTCGGAGCTGTTCGCACGCACGCTGGACGCGAATCAGGACGGGGTGGTGGTGCTGGGCGAAGTGCTGGATCGAGCAGGCGACCGCGGCTACGGGTTCCTGCTGATGCTGCTGGCGATTCCCGCGTTCATTCCCGTGTTGCCGCCAGGCACTTCAGGCGTGCTGGGCGCGCTGATGACGCTAGTCGCCCTACAGATGCTGTTCGGCTTGAAACAGCCCTGGTTCCCCCAACGCTGGCGCAAGAAGGTGCTGTCGCCAAAAGCGGTGAATGCGCTGCAGACGCGCGGCGTCGCCCTGCTACGCAAAATCGAGAAGGTCTCCCACCCGCGCGGCAGACGGTTCACCCGCAACGGGCTGATTCTCCGACTGAGCGCGATTATCGTGATTGGGCTGGCGCTGGTGCTTTCCTCGCCGATGCCGTTTATGAACACGCTGCCCGCGCTGGGCGTGCTGTTGATCGGAATCGGACTGGCAAACCATGATAGTTACTTGCTCGGCGGCGGCTGGCTGGTAGGTGTCGTGGTCGCGCTGATTATGGCGCTGGGCGTGGATGCCCTCCTGCGCCTGTGGCGCGCCGTGCGGGGGGCTATGGGGTTGTAATAAGTGCCTCAAATCGTCCCGTTTGCCTGCTGCTCTTTCTCCCCCCTCCCAACCTCCTCCGTGAACGCGGAAGCCGAAGCGGCGCTGCAAGACGCGGTCGCGTTTGCGCCTGAGAACGCCGACGCGCGCAGCAAGCCGTTGAAGCCTATCGCGCCGAGGGCTTCGTCGCGACGCTGCTGACTGAAGCCGACGACCCCGACGAGAGCTACGGCGTGCTTGTTATCGACTCCACGCCCAGCGACGGCGATGCATTCGTGCAGGTCATCTAGTGATTGGAGCAGATTGCCGCGCCCTACGACGGCAAGTATGACGGCTACGGCTACGCAGTGTAGAAAGGGATCACTGCGCTGGTAAGCCGTCGCTTCCATCAGGTATAATCCTTACTAACTGTGAAAACCTGCACAAATCGGCAGACGGAGCCGCCCATCTGGGCGCGCCAGGATTCCACGCGACGCCGCTATGTGCGCGAGATGTTCAGCCGTGTCGCGCCGCGCTACGACCTGCTGAACTCCATCTTGAGCTTCCAGCTCCACCACACATGGCGGCGTTATGTTGTGCGCACGCTGCGCCTTGCGCCCGATTCGCGCGTGCTAGACCTATGCACAGGCACGGGTGACCTGGCAATCGAACTCGCGCGTCATCTGGGACCGGCGGGCGAGGTCGTCGCGCTCGATTTCTGTGAACCGATGTTGCAGATTGGGCGCGACAAGGCGCAGCGGCGTGGGCTGAACCACACGGTATGGCTGCAGGCGGACGCGCTGCAACTGCCCTTCACCGACGCGCAGTTCGACGCCGTCACGATGGCGTTCGGGTTGCGCAACCTCATCGACAAGCCCGCGGCGTTTCGGGAAATCCATCGCGTGTTGAAGCTCGGCGGCAAAGTCGCGATTCTCGAACTCACGCGCCCGCAACGCCCGCCGATGACCTGGCTGTACGACCTCTATGCGCTGCATATCCTGCCGCGCATCGGAAAACGGCTCAGTCAGGCGGACGCCTACCTCTATCTGCCGATGTCGATTCAACACTATGAAGACCGAGCCACGATTGCCGAGTATATGGGCGAAGCGGGCTTCGCGAATGTCTGCTACCGCGACCTCACGCTCGGCGTCGTGTGCGTTCATACGGGGGTTAAACCATGACCACGATGCACATTCGGAAGCAGACGCTGGCGGTTCCAGAGATGCTTGCGCCAATCGTGCCTGAGATGCAGGCGGTGGAGGCGTTTCTGGAAGCGCAAGCGGAGACGGCTATCCCACAGTTCAGCGACCTCACGCGCCACCTGCTCTCGGCGGGGGGCAAGCGATTGCGCCCTGCGATGGTGATTCTGTGCGCCTATGCCTCGGATCCGTCGCGCTTCGGCGCGCTCTATCGCGATGGGCGCGCCGGGCGCGAACGCATCGCCGTCATCGCGGGCTGTATGGAGATGATCCATATGGCGACGCTGATTCACGACGATGTGATCGACCAGACCTTCACCCGGCGCGGCAAACCGACGGCGAATGCGCTCTACGGCAACCTCGCCACCGTGCTGTCGGGCGATTTTATTCTGGCGCGGGCGATGCGCTGCCTCGCGTTAGACGGCGACCTGCGCATCATTCAAAAAGTGGCGCAAATCACCACCGACATGAGCGAGGGCGAGGTAGCGGAGGTGTTCCTGCGCCACCGGCTGGAGATGAGCGAGGCGCAGTATCTGGACATTATCCGCCGTAAGACTGCCGAGTTCCTCGCCGGGTGTTGCCGTATCGGGGGCTATCTGGTGGATGCGGACGAGGCGACGCTGGACACGCTGGAGCGGTTCGGACGCGATCTGGGAATCGCCTTCCAGATTATCGACGACCTGCTGGACTATGTGGGCGACCCGCGCGTCACGGGCAAGCCGAACGGCACGGACTTCCGCGAGGGGTTCGCCACGCTGCCCCTGCTCCATTACTACCAATCCGCTGCGCCCGACGAGCGCGACCGACTGCACGCCGAGTTCGGCACCGACCTCAGTGAGGAGCAGTTCCATTACTGGAGAGAACAAATTCGGCTCACGGGCAGTCTAAAGTATGCAGAGGCGGTCGCCGAGGGGTATCGGCAGAGCGCACTGGAGCAGCTGCGCCAGTTGCCCCCCTCTCCCATTCGCCGTACTTTAGAGGAGGTCGCACGATTCATCACGGAGCGCAAGTATTAGAGATGCCTGAGCGCGTGCGAGAGGAGTTGTCGGGACTTGCTAACCGGTTCGAAACATTTGTGTTCGATCTGGACGGGGTGGTCTATCGAGGCAATCGGGCGCTCCCGCACGCGGTAGAGGTGCTGAACCTGCTGCAGGAGTCGGGGCGGCAGGTGTTTTATCTGACCAACAACTCGGGGGCGACGCGCCAGCAGTACGCCGAGAAACTGCGCGCCCTGGGCGTGGACGCACAGCCTGAGCAGTTCATCACTTCTGCATGGGCGACTGCGCTCTACCTGCAACGCGCCTTGAACCCCGGCGCGAAGTTGTTCGTGGTGGGCGAGCCGGGGCTAAAACAGGAGCTGCACGCAGCCGGGTTTGAAACTGTGGAAGCGGTCGAAACGGAGATTCCCGCCGCCGTGGTGGTGGGCATCGACCGCGCCTTCAGCTATGAGCGTCTCGCGCAGGCGCAGTATGCGATTCTGAACGGCGCGCGCTTCATCGCCACGAACGCCGACCCGACTTACCCTGCCGAAGACCGCCTGCTGCCTGGCGCGGGCACGATGGTCGCCGCGATTGCGACGGCGACAGGGCATAAGCCGCGCGTGATAGGCAAGCCTAACCCGCAGATTCTCCAGCCGTTCATCGAACGCGGCGTGATACAGCCCGAACGCACCCTGCTCATCGGCGACCGCTTGGACACCGACATCGCGCTGGCGAATCTGTTGCACATTCCCTGCGCGCTGGTGCTGACGGGCGTTGCCACGCGCGACGATGTGGCATGCGCCCCGCTGGAACAATTGCCCCAGTGGGTGCTGAATAACCTTAGCGAGCTGCTGGGCGATGCGGTGAACAATCTGCTGGTACATGGGGTGTAAAAGCGACTCCCGCATTAAATCGTCTTTTTTTTTGCTGTTCTTTCCCCCACTTCCAACCTCCCCCGTGAACAGGGGAGGCGTCGCGGCTGCCCGCGCGTGTGCTCCCTCCCCGCAAGCGGGGAAGGAGTGCACGCACACGCAGTGCGACACCTCCCTCGTTCACGGGGGAGGCGTCGTCGGTGCCCACGCTTGCGGGGAGGGTTGGGGTGGGAGTAAAACGCGAAGCCGTCCCGAGAAGAGGAGTGAACCCGCTTGGGAGCGCGCGTCCGTTCGGTATGATTCTTCCCAGAAGCGATGCTTATCGCCGAGTCGATTGTCGCGGGTTATAACCAGACGTCTGTGGTGCAGGATGCTTCGTTGCGGGTTGCGCCTGGCCAGGTGGTTGCGCTGCTGGGTCCAAACGGGTCGGGCAAGACGACGCTGGCGCGTGTGCTCGCCTGTACCCTGACGCCGTTTGCAGGACGGCGCATGGTGGACGGCAAGCCGTATGAGGCGTACAGTCCGACGGAGTTCGCCCGTCTTGTCGCCTACGCGCCGCAGGAGACGCCTGCTGAGATGGGCTTCACTGTCGCCGAGCTGGTGATGATGGGACGCTACCCCCATCAGAAAGGTTTCTGGAGCGTGAGTCGGGCGGACAGGGACGCTGTGTGGCAGGCGATGGCGCACGCTGAAGTTGCCCACCTCGCCGAGCGCTCGATTAGCCAGCTCAGCGGGGGCGAACGGCAGCGCGTTAACCTCGCCCGTGCGCTCGCCCAGCAGGCGCGTTACCTATTGCTCGATGAGCCAACCGCCCACTTAGACCTCCGCCACCAGACGCAACTGATGCACCGCCTGCGCTGCTATGCACAGGAGCAGGGCGTCGGCGCGCTAATTGTGTTACATGACCTGAACCTGGCGAGCCAGTACGCTGATTGGATTGCGCTGATGGGGCAGGGACGAATCATGGCGCAGGGGGCACCCGATGAGGCGTTGCACCCTGCGCTGCTGGAGCAGGTCTACCAGACGCCTGTGCTGCGCCAGACGAACCCCCTCACGGGCAGACCGCTCCTGTTTGCGCTTAGCCCCGACGCCGCGCCCGAAGCGGCGCCCGACGCGCCGCATGCGTTCGTGATTGCGGGCGGAGGCGCAGGGGCGGAAGTCTACTACACGCTGCTCGCTGCAGGCTGGCGCGTCAGCACAGGCGTGCTGAACCTGCTCGACACCGACGAGGAGATCGCCCGCGCCCTGCGCCTGACGCACATCACCGAGCAGCCGTTCTCGCCCATCTCCGATCGGGCGTATCAACAGGCGCAGCGGGTTATCCAGACCGCCGACGCGGTTCTCATCGCTGACGCCCCCTTCGGGCACGGCAACCTGCGCAACCTGGAACTCGCGCTGTGGGCGCAGGCTCAGGGCGTTCCTGTCTATGCCCTCGCGACGCGCCCCATCGAACAGCGCGACTTCACAAACGGCGAAGCGACGCGCCTGTGGAACGCGCTGCTGACAGGCGGTATGCTGACCGCTGCTTCCCTCGACGCGGCGATGGCGCGCCTGAGCCCGAAGACACCCGCGACGCGTCAGCCCCTCTCTGAGGGCGAGCAATCAGTCTATGAAAACCCTTCACTGGAGGCAACACTATGAAACTGTTCCGTTTCGAAACCGAGCAGGTCATCCCTGCGCCACTGGACATCGTGTGGGACTTCTTCTCCAGTCCCGTCAACTTGAAGACGATTACGCCCCCCTACATGGGCTTCGACATCTTGACCCCCGTCCCCGATAAGATGGAAGCGGGACTGATTATCGCCTACACTGTGCGCCCACTCTTCAACCTGCCAGTGACATGGGTCACTGAGATTACCCATGTAGCGCCGATGCGCTTCTTCGTGGACGAGCAGCGGTTCGGTCCCTATCGGTTCTGGCACCATCGACATACCTTTGTGCCGGTGTCGGGCGGCGTCCATATGCACGATCTGGTCTACTACGCGCTCAAGCAGCCCCTGATTGATGGTCTCATCAACCGGTATCTCGTATGCCCGCGTATCGAGGAGATTTTCGAGTACCGCCGCCGTAAGATTGAAGAGCTGTTCGGCGTCCCTGAGAAAACTACCAGTTTTGCCCACAGCCCTTGCTCTACGGCGCAGGATGTGCTATAATAGAGTCGAGGATCGTTTGCCGCTGAATCTATCAATTGCCCTGTTGTACCTTACCCCCATTCTGGGGGCGTGAGGCGAGAATACGATTTCTCGCCGCTGAGGGCGAGTGGTCTCGCCCTCTACGAAACTCATCGTGGAGGTTATTGGTATGCATACAACACTGAAAGGCTTGGTCGCAACGGCGATTACGCTGAGTATGACCCTTGCGTGGGCGTCGTTCAGCGCGAGCGACGACGCCGATGACCCCGCTTACAACTTCGGATGGAACCTGACCGACAATGGCGGTACGGGTTTCGGCAACTGGTACGAGATTTCCACAGGCGGGGGCGGGCGGTTCATCGCCACCGCGCCGTTCCAAGTGCTGGACGGCAACCGTTCGTGGGGTCTGTTTTCGGGCAACGGCAACTACGCCATCGGACGCCCGCTGACCACCACACTGCCCGCTGGACAGTTCACCGTACTGGCGCGTCATAATGTGAACAATGAGGTAGGCTTCACGGGCGTCACAGTTTACGATGGTTCAAGCGAAAAGCTGCGCTTCGGTCTTAATCCGTTCAACCATACTTCGGTGTACTACGCCTTTGGCTCTTCCACAGGCCTAATTAACTTGGGAATCGAGCTACGCGGCAAGCGGCTGAAGTATTTCCTCGGCTGGGACAACCTCGGCAACTTTACGCTGACCGTGAACCACCTAGACGGCACAGAGACGGGCACTGCCACGGGCAACTGGGGCAGCAGCGTGTCGGTCTCGGCGTTCGGTTTTAACAACTTCAACACGGGCGGCTTCCAGGACTTCATTTTCGACAAGATGGATGTGGTTCCAGAGCCTGCGAGCCTGCTGGCGTTGGGCGCGGGGCTGGCGGGGTTGCTGGGGTTGCGTCGCCGCAAGGCTTGACGACTGCATCATCCTCACCTCCCATCGACCCAACCCCCAGCCCAAACGGGCTGGGGGATTTTATTGCCCAACTCACTTTTTGTGCTTCATCTCTTGCAGCCGAATCGGCTCACCTCTCGGCGATAGACCTCTGCCAGCCCGTGAAAGGGGTTGTGGCGCCATGCGCGCTTGAGCTTGACGAGCGCGAACTTGAGCGTCTTCGCCGCCGCCTGCTTGGAAACGCCCATCCGTTTGCCGATCTCGCGCAGGGTCAAACCGTTCAGATACTGCTCGCACACATAGCGCTGGCGGGGGGTCAAATCGGCACGCTCCAGCAGGCAATCCATCTCCACGCGCTCTAAATAGGCGATTGCATGCTTCTGGGCGTCCAGCGGCTCGCCCAGACTGCTATGCAGCTTGCGGTGTCGACGCAGTTTGCGTTCAAACGAATCCTCGCGCGTGAACGGGTACTCGCCGTTGCGCTCTGAGGCAATCCAGAACTCGGTCTCCTTGGCTTGCATCGCCCAGCCTCCATCCTTTAGGACTGAGAAGTAGACATATGTATACCTCATGGGCGAGCCGATTCGGAATGCCTCACAAGTCGCCCTGGTTTCAACGCCTCACGCGCCTCCAGTTTACATTCGAGGGGAATTATCAGGTATCCTCTGTGGAAGGATTATTTACGGCGTCCATGTTTTACAAGGCGCTAGGATTCCAAACGAAGGAGGCAACTATGCAGACTTACGCATACGGTTATCCCCGTCTGGGCGAGAACCGCGAATTCAAGAAAATAATCGAGGGCTACTGGCAAGGCAAAGTGAGCGAAGCGGAGCTGCAGCAGGGCATTCGCGAGCTGGAGCGTGCCCGCCTTGCCGCCTACGCGCAATTCGTCGACGCCTATCCCATCGGCGAGCTGACCCTGTACGACAACATGCTCGATACCGCGATTATGCTGGGCGTCTGTCCGATTGGACCCGCCGATCTGAACGCCTATTTTGAGTTGGCGCGCGGCGCGGACGCCCTACCGATGACCAAGTGGTTCAACACCAACTATCACTATCTGGTTTCGCGCCTGTCGCCGATTAGCGAGTTTAAAGCGCGTTGGCGCAAGCCGCTGTTTGCCTTGCGCCGCTGGTTCGAAACCGAGATGTTCTACCACGCGCCCGAGCTGAGCGACGCCGAGTTCGAGGCGCGCTGGAACAAGCCCCTGCAGTCGCAAGCGGAACATGGCGTGGGCTACCCCTATCTGATAGGGCCCTACACCTTCCTGCGCCTGAGCCGCGGGCTGGAGCCAGAGCAGTTGCCCGCGATGCTGGAGAAACTCACCCCTGCCTACGCCGAGATTCTGCGCAGCCTGAACGATGCGGGCGCCGCCTATGTGCATATAGACGAACCCGCCTTCGCGATGGATGTGCCCGACGCCGATGTGCAGGCGATTCGCGCCGCCTACCAGACGCTGGGACAAGCTGCGCCGATCCTGCTGTTCACCTATTACGATAGCGTCGACTTTCTGCCCCAGCTGTACGACCTGCCGATTGCAGGCATCGGGCTGGACTTGGTTCACGGCAAGCGCAACTATGACCGCCTTGCGCGGTACGGCTTCCCCAGCGATAAGATTCTAATCGCGGGCGTGGTGGACGGGCGCAATGTGTGGAAGACCGATTTAGCGGCGACTGCTGAGCGCGTGCGACAACTGCAGACGCAGACGGGCGCAACCGTGTGGCTCTCCAACGCCGCGCCGCTGTTGCACCTGCCCGTCACCGTGGAGCCAGAAACGAAGCTGGATCCCGCTCTCCGCGAGCGAATCGCCTTCGCGAAAGAGCGGTTGCAGGAGCTGCGCCTGCTGAAGACCCTGCTAACCGAAGGCGAGACCGACGCGACCCGCGCGTGGAACGCCTATCAGCATGCCGCCGACCACTGGTACTCGAAAGCCGTGCAGGAGCGCGTGGCGAACCTCAAGGCTGAAGACTTCGAGCGCGCGCTGCCCTACGCCGAACGCGACAAACTGCAGCGCGAGCGGCTGAAGCTGCCCCTGTTCCCCGCCACCACCATCGGCAGCTTCCCGCAGACGCCCGAAGTGCGTCAGATGCGCCAGGCGTACCGCACGGGCAAAATCTCTGCACAGGAGTACGAAACCTACATCCAGAACCAGATTCGCGAGCTGATTCAGTTCCAAGAAGAGTTGGGACTCGATGTGCTGGTCCACGGCGAGTTCGAGCGCACGGATATGGTGGAGTTCTTCGCCGAGAAGATGGACGGCATCGCGTTCACGCAGCATGGCTGGTTGCTCTCCTACGGCACGCGCGTCTACCGCCCGCCGATTATCTACGGCGATGTGGCGCGCGCCGAGCCGATGACCCTCAAGGAGACCACCTTCGCCCAGTCGCTCACCCAGAAACCCGTGAAAGGCATGCTGACGGGTTCCGTGACGATTATCGCGTGGAGCTATGTGCGCGAGGACATCCCTGTCGAGCAGGTCGCCTATCAGATTGGGCTGGCGTTGCAGGACGAGGTGCGCGATCTGGAGAGCGCGGGGATTGCGATTATTCAGATTGACGAGCCTGCCTATCGCGAGAAAGCGCCGCTCAAACGCGCCGACTGGGACGCCTACTTCCGTTGGGCAGCGCAGGCGTTCAAACTTGCCGCCCGTGCCAAGCCCGAAACGCAGGTGCATACCCACATGTGCTACTCGGATTTCAATACGGTGCTACACTACATCGACTGGATGGACGCCGATGTGATTACCATCGAAGCCGCCCGCGCTAAAGGCGAGGTGATTAGCGCATTCGAGCATTACAACTACGCGCGGCAGATTGGACCGGGCGTGTTCGATGTGCATACGCCCGCCGTGCCCAGTGTAGAGTCGATTGAGACCGTGATGGAGCGCGCGATTCGCGTGTTCCCCAAGCAACAGTTCTGGGTGAACCCCGACTGCGGTCTCAAGACGCGCAAGTGGGATGAGGTTGTGCCCGCTTTGAAGAACATGGTGCAGGCGGCGCGCAACTTGCGGGCGAAGTACGGCGGATAACTCCGAACAAGGCAAGGTGGGTATCAAGCCCCTCAAAGATTAAATCGTCCCCGAAACGCGCGAAGCGCGCATGGTGCGATGGCATTTCTGCCGTCGCCTCGCAGGTACGCTGCACAACGCGGATAACCGCGACGCCTCCCCCGTTCACGGGGGAGGTTGGGAGGGGGGGGGAGATAAAACAGCAGGCAAAGGGGACAACTTAATCTTTGAGGCACTTAGGTTCCACCAACCTCAGAACTTCCCTTTTTGCCCGCACCCCCTACCCCCCTCTCCCACGCCGCGAGAGAGGGAGGCAGCTGATAAGGGTACAACGGCTGAGTTCAAGCAGCCTGCGCTTTCCTCCAATCTCTCTAACCTCACCCCCGTGTCCTCCTCTCCGCTTACGGAGAGGAGGATACGCCCACCCCGCACACGCATGGCCCCCCCTCTCCGTAAACGGAGAGGGGGCTGGAGGGTGAGGCTGAGAAAGCGTGGAAAATCACCGCTGCGTCTCCCCAAGTTGAAGCAACGCGATGTACCCTTATCAGGAGGGGGGGTAGGGGGTGAGGGCGGAAGAAAAGCTGCTCCCCCCTCCCGCTGAACTCAGGCATTGTACCCTTACCAGGAGGGGTCAAGGGTGCGAGGGCAGAAAAAAGGACTTCCTTGCGCAATATCTCACTGCTCAAGCCTGCCAACGGTTTCGCCAGTGTGGAATAACCTCCCTGAGAGGTGAAACCGATGCAACGCTGGACAATCACGCTTTCACTGAGCTTGCTTGGGCTATCGGGGGCACTGGCAATCCCCGAAACGGTGGTGTTTATGCCCACCGCGAACCTGAACTCGCCGCGCTCGGTCTATCTGGCGACCGAGCAGTACGGTGTGCCGCGCTACTATAACCAGACCCGAACCCGTTGCTTCTATACTCAGTTGATGCTCACGGAGCGGTTCGACTGCGGCGTCGACTTCTGGGGACTGGACAACAATCAGCCGCGTCAGACAGTCGCCAACGCGCGCTTCGTGCTGACGCCTGAATCGAAACGCTCGCCCGGCTTCTCAGTCGGCGCGTTAAACATCACGGAAAATGCGAACCCGACCTTCTATCTGGTGGGGACGCGCACGACCTCCTTCGGACGGTTCCATTTAGGGGCATATCGTCAGGGTGAGCGTACAGGCTGGAGCGGCGCGTATCAGGCGACCCTGCCGATTGGACTCGAACTCGCGGTGGAATACTTCAAGTTCCCCGATGGCACGGCATATACCAGCTTCGGCGCGGGGTGGCAGGTGCATGAGTCGCTCTACCTCTGTAGCTATTACTCACGCCACCACCAGACGCGCGACGCTGACCTGTTCGGGGTCTATCTGGCGTTCACGCCGTTCCGCCTCTTTTAAAAGTGAAAATACGCCGAAGTGAGATTCCTCGCTCCGCTCGGAATGACAAAGGTCTTTGGGGAAGCTGCGCTTGTCATTCTGAGGGGAGCAAGGAACCTCAACCGCTTCTCCCCGTGCTTCCGTACCGACATAGCCCCTCAACGCACGGGGCGTAGCGCGGTCGTCTTCTCGCGCAGTCGCTTATACGCCAGCCCGGCGAGCGGCTTGAGGTTCACAATATCCTCGCGGTTGTAGCGCAGCAGTGTCTCCAGCGCGGAATCGTGCCCCAGTCGGTACGCTTGCCACAGCAGCACCGCCTCGCGCCCCCCAAGCCCCTCTAAATCGGGGTCGCGAATCAGCCCCAGCTGCTGCTCAATGCGCTTCAAACCGCCGCGCAGCCCCACTCGCCGCAGCGTCGGACACAAATCCAGATGGAGCTGATCCAACGCAAGCCCCGGAAAGTTGCGAGCAAGCATCGGCACATCGAAGTGTAACCCGTTGAAGGTCACCAGCATCGAGAACTCCTGGATAAACTCGGGGAACTCCTCCAGGTTCTCGCCCCAGACGAACTGGTAGACCTCCTCGCCGTCGTAGACGCCGATGACCGTGATTTGCGAGCCGCCGTCGGTCTCGATATCCAGATACGCTGTGTTGTGTCGGAACTCCTCGTAGGCGCGCCAGTGTTCTTTGAGCGGGAGCCTGCCCGCGAAGTAGGCGTGGTCGCCCTCTTCTAAGGCTTCGATGGAGGTCGCCGCGCCCTGAAGCACCGCGCTCAGATAGGGTTCACTAAGACGCCATTTCGCGGGGGTTTCGAGTAGGGTGTACCAGTCCTCCGCGCCCTGAAGCCACAGCTCCCGCTCGATCGACTCAACGACGCCCTGAATATGAATGTAGGTTCGCGTTAACACAGCGCTATGAGTGTACCCTGTCGAACGCGCGGAGCCCTGTTTACTGAACCTGCGGAGGGTAGGTAATCGGCGGCTGCTTCGCCTCCAGTTCGGCGCGGCGCGGCTCCAGCCAGGGCGGCAACACCAGCGGCTCCATCCCCACGCCCGCCGCTTTACCCCGATGCCTGCGCCAAAGTTACCCCCACCCCACCCCTCCCCGCAAGCGGGGAGGGAGCACACGCGCGGGCATCCGCGACGCCTCCCCCGTTCACGGGGAGGGGGGGAGAGACCAGCAGACTAAGGGGACGATTTCATCTTTGAGGCACTTAAGTGCCTCAAATGTGAAAGCGCCGCCAAAGTATGGAATAAATCCGTTACGACATGGGCGACGCTCGCGAGCTTGCCTGAAGCAATCGGCGTTGGAAATGCCTCGCTTCGCTCGGCATGACAAGAAACCGCGCAATCGTCATTCCGAACCGAAGGCGAGGAATCTCAAAAGGGTTTTTTTAATGTTTGAGGAACTTAGCAATCACGGATGCGTTCGGCGACACAGTGAACGGGATGAGGCTAGCCTACGACTGGAACGGCGCGTGGCTGCACAGGTACAATCTGTACTTGATGAAAACGATACCTATCACCGTTCCAGACGAGCTGGCAGCGCAACTACGCTTAGACGATGCGCAACTCGCTCAGGAGCTGCGTTGGCTGATTGCCGTCAAACTCTATGAGCTGGGGCGTATCAGCGCGGGCGTCGCTGCCGAAATGGTGGGAGCCAACCGCGCCGAGTTCCTTGAGCGGCTCGCCGAGTTCCAAGTGTCGCCTATCAATCTGGACGCGGACGCTCTTACACAAGAGTTTGAGGTCGCTCGTGCAACCGCGCAACGCCTATGCAACGGGTCGCAGACGCTGCGCCGCTTATTCTGTTAGCGAAGCTTGACGCGCTGGAACTGCTGCGCTTGGGGGCGGAGGCTGTGCTTGCGCCGTTGGAAGTGTTGTCGGAAGTGGCTCAGGGAGCGGATGTCGCAGCCGCGCGGGTTCGCTTGGCGCGCACTCAGTGGCTTCAAGAGCGCCACGCGCGAACGCCGCTGCCAAACACGCACGAAGCTTTGGGGATAGGTGAACGCACTGTGCTTGAGCAAGCGTTAGCGTTGGGGAACGCGCAGGTGGTATCGGATGACTTGATAGCCCGTCGGGTGGCTCAGCAGTTCGGGCTGACGCCGATAGGGACCTTGGGCATTCTCTTGGTCGCGAAGCAGGTGGGCGCAATCGCTTCGGTATCTGAGTATCTCCGTGCCCTTAGAGAGGTGGGCATGTATCTTTCCGAGGCGCTGATTGAGCGAGTACTGGCTGAAGCAGGTGAGCAGGATTGGAGAGAGTAATGCCTGCCAGCACTGGAGTTTGCG